>NZ_CP034179.1:1026000-1368000 GCF_003860345.1 Caenibius tardaugens NBRC 16725 | reverse complement strand
GACGTGCCTGTAGCGGGCAGTGTGGCGATCGTGCCCATGTCGTCCATGCGGCGCACGATTGCCCGGCGGCTGACCGAGTCCAAGCAGCAGATTCCGCATTTTTATATTCGCCGCCGCGTGCGTGCGGACCGGTTGCTGGCCCTGCGCGCGACAATGGCCGGAAACAACCGGCCGAGCGTCAACGACTATATCGTGCGTGCTGCGGCGCTGGCGCTGATGGAAGTGCCCGCCTTGAACGTGCAGGTCCACGGCGATGCGATTCACCAGTTTGCCGCCGCCGATATTTCTGTGGCCGTGGCGACGGAAAGAGGGCTGGTCACCCCGATCGTGTTCGGGGCCGACACGCTTTCGCTGGAGCAGATCAGCACCACGATGGCCAGCCTTGCCCAGCGCGCCCGCAGTGGCAAGCTGACAGCAGAGGAATTCACTGGCGGGAGCTTCTCGATCTCCAATCTTGGCGGGTTCGGGGTCGAACAGTTTGACGCGATTATCAATCCGCCGCAGGGCGCGATTCTGGCTGTGGGAACCGCGCGTCCTGAACCCGTCGACGATGACGGGGCAATCCGGATCGTGCCGGTACTGCATCTGTCGCTGTCATGCGATCATCGTGCGATCGACGGCGCCGATGGCGGGCGTTTTATGGCAGCGTTGGCCGCACTGATCGAACAGCCGCATCTGCTCTGAAGACGGTGCGTGGTCTGATGGTCAGAGCGCGGTGCCGGCCGATCGTTGCCGCCCGGCGCGGGTATAGACGAGATTGATACTGGTGAAGGTCACCGCCTCGGTCCCGTCTTCCAGCATAACGGCATAGCGTGTCTTGGCCGTGCCGCGATCCGAACGGGAGCGGGACGGCGTGAGATCGATGATCTCGCTCGTCACATGGATGGTGTCGCCAGCACGGATGGCGCGTTTCAGGCGCAGATCGTCCCAGCCAACCCCGCAGACGAAATCGATGTCCCAGTTGATTTCGTGATCGAGCTGCCGCCACAGGGCCAGAACATGAATGCCGCTGGCCACCACTTCCCCGAACACCGATTGGGCGGCGCTGTCCGGATCGGTGTGGAACCACTGCGGATCGTATGTCCGGGCAAAGGTCAGGATTTCTTCCTGTGTGATCGTGCGGGAACGGGAACGGCGCTGTTCGCCGACTTCGAGATCCTCGAAGGTCCGAAAGGGTTCGCGCGGGGTAAAGGGGGCGTCGGTCATGACCCAGGCTTCGCCATGGGGACGCGCAGGTTGGCGAAGGCAAAGGGGCTTTCCCGATCGACGATCTGAAGCAGTTCGATGACATTGCCATCGTGATCGCGGCCGTAGGTCGCCCACATTGCGCCCACGCCACCGGGCGGACAGTTGAATACCATGCCCAGCCCCTTCAGGCGCTCATAGTCGGCAAAGATATCGTCGCAGTAGAAACACAGATGGGTGATTCCGTAATCGCACATCCGGGGGCGCACGGTCTGCGGATCGTGGGTGGCATATTCGAACACTTCGAGATGCAAGTTCCCCCGCCGCAACATGGCATAGCGTGCCGCGCTGTCTTGCAGGCCGACCATGGCATCGATGCGCGCGTTGCCGGGCTGCCAATCGCCTTCACCGGCCGGTTCAAAGCCGAACCATTGCTGATAGGTTGCGATGAAACGGTCGAGATCGGGTGTCGAGATCGCGACGTGATGAACACCCACAATCATGGCGTGGCTCCTGATCCGGGGGCTGCGGCGCGGGCAGCTTTGACGGCATGCACGATTTCGGCATTCGTCGGGTTGCGGCGCAAGGTGACGCCGCCATTCACCTGCAGGACCTGCCCGGTCATGAAGCAGGCATCGCTGGCCACCCACGATACCGCTTCGGCGATATCCTCGCTCGTGCCCACGCGGCCAAGAGGATACTCCCGGGCAAAGGTGTCGATCAGGGCAGGGGTCCGTGACGCCTTTTCCGTCATCGGCGTGACCGTAAACCCGGGGGCGACGGAATTGGCGCGAATGCCACGATGCCCGAATTCGTTGGCAATGCACCGGATCACGTGATCCGCACCGGCCTTGGTACCCATATAGGCAGCATGGTCTTCCAGCATGATCGATGCGGTGGCGGACGAAATCTGGATCAGCGATCCGTGATCGCGCATGACCCGCAACATCGCCTGATAGAACAGGATCGCGCCGGTGAACTGCAGTGCAGCCATCTGTTCGATATCCGCCTTGGTGGTGTCGAGAAAGGGTTTCAGCAGGCCCCACCCGGTTGCGTTGACGGCAATATCCACCCCGCCAAAAGCATCCACCGCCACCTGCCCCAGACGGGCGAGATCAGTCTCATCGGTAAGGTCGCACCCGGTTACCGCCACGCCATCGATTGCGGCCGCGAGCCGTTCCAGCTCTTCCGGTTGGCGGCCTGCCACGATCACTTTTGCGCCATCTTCCGCAAGCCTGCGCGCAATCACTTGCGCCATATTGCCACGGTTCGCCGCGCCCATAACGACTGCGGTTTTGCCTGAAAGGTCTGCCATTCCGTCGCTCTCCCTTCCGGTTCGGCCCGTCAATCCTGCTGCACCCAATCGCCCAGCACCTGTTGCACGCGGGCGTGTTCGGGCACGCGGTTCAGCCCGATGCGCCGGTCCAGTTCCTCGTGCCAGTGATAGATGCGGCGTTCCTGATAGTTGAGCGGCATGCTCCGGAACCCGGGGCTTTCGAGCGATTCCTGAATCTGCGGGGCAAATTGCAGATCCTCGTACAGGATACGTTCCCAGTTGCTCAGGCGCTTTTCCCACAAGGGGTGCGGGTTTTCGGGATCGTGCTGCGGCGCCAGCCAGCTTGACACCACCCGTGCGCGTTTGGGACCCAGTGGCCAGAATTGCAGGATCGGTATGCCGGTCGGGGCAGGGGGCATCACGAAGTTGGGATAGATCTGGTAGCTCACGTTGTTCTTGGCCGGGAAGTCGGTGATCGAAGGGATTTCCGGCATGCCGACAGTGCCGGGATCGACCCAGTCGGGCCTGCGGTTGGGCGTGGCCATACGGCTGTGACCATGTGGCCAGAGGGTTACGATCATCGCGCGATGATCGAGGAAGCGATCGACCGTATCGATATGGATCGATTTGAGGTGATAGACTTCGAGAAAGGCATCGAGCAGCACTTTCACGTTGCACTCGACATCGTAACTGCGGCTGTCCACGAGACGCAGCGTGTCCAGTTCGAACTGTTCGAGCTGGGCCGCCATCGGCCCGATATGCTCTATCAGCGGCTGGGCTTCCGGGTCCTGATTGATGAAAATCAGCGAACCCAGCAATTCGCAGCGGACAGAGATCAGCGAACGGCACGAAAAATCGAGATCGACGAAATCGCGTTTGTCGCGCACCGATGTCAGTTTGCCATCCAGGGTGTAGCTCCACCCGTGATAGCCGCAGACGAAGCCCCGGCTTTCCCCCGCCTCTTCCTTGACGAGCGGCGCCCCGCGATGCTGGCAGGTGTTGTAGAAGGCCTTGATTTCCCCTTCGAGATTACGGGCGACGATGATCGGCGCCCCGGGATTGCGGGTGACGAACCACGATCCGGGATTGGGAAGCTGGTCGGTATGTCCGGCATAGAGCCAGGCCTTGTCCCACATCAGTTCCTTTTCCATGCGCAGGAATTCCGGATCGACGTAGCGGCTGCCGGGGATGTCGGGGAGATTGGGGAAGCCTTCGGGCGGCCCCTTGCGATCACGCTCGTAATCCATGCGCGCAAAATCGTTTTCGGGCCGTTGATCTGCCACCGGATCAAGCATCGTCTTCTCTCCCTGCGGGCGTGATCGGAAGGCATTCCGGAAGCCCACGATAAAAACATACAAGAATGTTTGATTCTTGCGAAGTGATGCTTGTGATTTTATCGTTCCTAGGCTTAAACAGTCAACTGTGATTGGAATTTTGAGCCCGGAGTTTCCGTGATTTCCGCTGCCATCACGATAGTTGCAGGCGCATGGACCGGAGACGGTGAACGGGCGGCAGTCACGATGCGAAAGGACGCCTTTGGGCGTTGCCACTGCACGGTATGGCGCTCTGACCGGTCAGCCTTGCGGGAAGCTGGCAGGGCGATTCTGCGCGAAGGCGGCAATCCCTTCGCGGCTGTCCGCATGGTTCAACGTGGCCCGGCCCCACACATTGCCGACAGCAAGCGCCTGGGCAATGTCCATGCCGGTCGCCATTTCATACAGATCGCGGCCATTGCGGATCGCCTGCCAACTGTTTTCAAGCATGGCCTGCGTGACGCTGAGCGTGCGGTCGAGCAACTGGTCGGACGTGACGATTTCCGTCACCAGCCCCAGTTCGTAAAACCGGCGTGCGGGCAGGGGTTCGCCTGTCATGATGAGGGCAAGCGCGGTGGCGCGCGGAACCTGCAGCGCGAGACGCTGAATCCCCCCGGCGAAGGCAAACAGGCCGCGTTTGACTTCGCTGAGCCCCATCAGCGCGTGATCGGCGGCAAAGACCATGTCGCAGGCCAGCACGATCTCCAGCCCGCCTGCAACCGCCGTGCCGTTGACTGCGGCGATCAGCGGCTTGGTGCGTTTGCGCTCGGTTATGCCGCCAAAACCGCGCCCCGGGATAAGGCCATGGCCGGCACCGATGCGTTCCGCCTCTTTCAGGTCCATGCCCGAACAGAAGGCCCTGTCGCCCGTACCGGTGAGGACGATGGCGCCGATCGTGGTGTCGGCTTCCGCTTCGGTGATCGCCTGATCAAGCGCCTGCGATGTCGCGGCATCCAGCGCGTTGCGCGCATGCGGGCGGTCGATCGTCAACTGGCAAACGGCGCCATGGCGTTCCACTATCAGGCCGGACATCGCGCTTCTCTCCTTTGGAATTTATCACTTGCCGTTTCGGAGTCGGTACATTGAACGCAATACTGAAGGTCTTTCATCACGGGCTTATTGTGCCGGACGTTCGCGCGGCCATGGATGGCCTGAGCCGCGATCTGGGTCTCGATTGGGCCGATTTGCGGCCATTCGATCCGCTGCGCGTATGGCTCCCGGGCGAAGGCTGGGCCGAGGCGCAATTGACGGTGACTTATTCCCGGCAGGGGCCGGTGCATTTCGAACTGATCGAAATGGTGCCGGGTTGTGCCTATGAACCGTTGCTGGCGGTGTCGCGCGCGCATCTTGGCGTTTGGGTGGACGATGTCGGGGCGGAGGTGGAGGCGCTTCTGGCGCAAGGTTGGCGCTTGATCCTTGCGGGGGCTTCGCCCGAACATCGCTATGGTCAGATGGCTTATCTGGTGCGCGATAACGGCCCGGTGGTCGAACTGGTGGGTGAACCGCTCCGGCCGATGATCGAAAGCTGGATCGGCGGCGTGGCCTGAACGGCTGACAGGCCCTTGCCCCGCTGGTGTGGAGCGGGGGGCGGGGTGGGGGCCGGGCGGGATCATGACCCCGCCTATACCGTGGCCATGCTTCCCAGAATGACCGTAGCCTGGCTCGACAGCGTGCCGCCGTTTCCATGCGCCAGAGCGAGATCGATTCCGGGGAGTTGGTTGGCCGCCTGCCCGCGTATCTGCCGTGCGGCCTCGATGATCGCAAACAGGCCGTACATGCCCGGATGGCAGTAGGACAGGCCGCCGCCGTTGGTATTGACCGGCAAGCTGCCGCCCGGCGCGATGGCGCCGCTGCTGACGAAGCGCCCACCTTCGCCTTTGGGGCAGAAGCCGAGGTCTTCCAGAAACAGGATCGTGTTGATCGTGAACGCGTCATAGAGCTGCACGGTCTGGATATCCGCCGGGGCAACCCCGGCCATGGCCATCGCGCGCGGGCCGGATTCGCTGGCCGCCGTCACGGTGATATCGGGCGCCTGCGTGATCGCGTTCCACCATGTGGCGGCCGCTGCGCCCAGAACCGGCACCGGCGCTTGCGCCAGATCGCGCGCCCGATCGGTGCGCGTCATGACGATCGCGGCGGCGCCGTCCGTCACCAGACAGCAATCGCGCACCGAAATCGGGGTGCTGATCATGCGAGCGGCAAGGCAGTCCTCCAGCGTCAGGGGGCCTCGGGCGAACGCTTCGGGATTGGTGTTGGCCCAGGCCCGCGCCGCAAGCGCAACAGCGGCGAGATCTTCGCGCGTCGTGCCGAATGCATGCATGTGCCGCGCTGTCGCCAGCGCATAGGATGTCAGCGGAAACAGCGGCGCATAAGGCGCATCCCAGACATTGCTGGTGATCCGGGTGGCCAGCTTGCCGCCGTTGCTCCGCTGGTTGGAGCCATAGGCGATCAGGGCACAGTCGATATAGCCTGCCTGCAATGCCAGTGCGGCGCTGGCCATATGACTCATGAAGGCAGAGCCGCCCGTGCGGTTGTTGTCGGTATAGCGGGGGTGGATGCCAAGATATTCGGCCAAGGAAAGCCCCGCAAAGAAATCGTCCGGCTGGCAGACATACAGGGCGTCCACATCCGGCAGGGTCAGGCCTGCGTCGGCCAGCGCGCGCAGCGCGGCTTGCGCGGTGAGTTCCAGCGAACTGTATCCCGGCATTTCGCCAATGCCGTATGTGGCCAGTCCCGCGATGGCGGTTTTCCCGCGTGGAAACAGATCACCCATGGCTATGCCCCCACCGGGCGGAACAGCAGCAGTGGCGCCTCGCCGCTCTGGTCGATGACCGCTTCCACCTGTAGGCCAATGTGCAAGGTATCGGGTGTCACGTTTTCAACCCGGCTCATCACCCGAACCCCGTCATCAAGATCAATCAGCGCGACGTTGTACGGTGCCTTCGGTGGGCGCTGCTGCACCCAGGAAAAGCTGTAGACGCTTCCTGTGCCTGTGGATGCAAACCATTCCAGCGCATCGTCGCCGCTGCCCGGCGCCGCCACACGCGGGGGGAAGATGGCACGGCCATCGCGCGTGCGTTGCAGCACGAGCTGCCCCTGGGCCAGCATCGCGCGCCAGTGTGCTTCGGGGCTGGTCATACCGCTGCCTTCACGGCACCGCTTTCCAGCAGCCGGGCGATCTCGTCTGCGGTAAACCCTGCCTCCGCCAATATCGCCTGACTGTCTTCGCCCAGTGCCGGGCCGGGATCGCCTATCGCCCCCGGTGTTTCGGAAAATGTCGTCGGTATGCCCGGAAAGCGCAAGGTCCCGCACGGCGTTTCCCGTTCCTGCCAGAAGCCTGTTTCGACCAGATGCGGATCGTGCAGCAGATCGTTGAGGCTGGTGATCGGCATGGCTGGAATCTGCGCCTGCCGGAAAAGCGCGAACCAGTCGTCGGTGGTGCGGGTGGCGATCACCTCCGCCACTTTGGCCAGCACCTTGCCAATATTGTGGGTGCGCGAGCGCATCGATGCGAACATGGGATCGCGTGACCATTCCGGATTGCCCAGCACGTCGAAAAACGCCTGCCAGTGCTTGTCGTTATAGATCATCACGCCAATGTAACCGTCCGCCGTGCGATAGGGGCGGCGGGCTTCCGATGTGACTCTGGGATATTCCGGCGGGCCTTCCGGGGGCACGAACAGCGATCCGCACAAATGTTCCACCATGGCAAAGGAAACGAGCGTCTCGAACATCGGGACTTCGATTTCCTGCCCGATGCCCGTGCGTTCGCGGGCATAGAGCGCGGCAAGAACGGAGTAGGCGCCCGTCAGCCCGGCGACCTTGTCCGCGATAACCGTGGCGGCATATGTCGGTTCGCCCCCTGACAGGCGCGCCTGCAGATCGACAATGCCGGACGCCGCCTGCACGATATCGTCATAGGCGGGATAATCGCGATAAGGTCCGCCCCGGGCAAAGCCATAAAGGTTGGCGTAAATGATCTGGGGATTGGTTTCGCGCAAGGCGGGGTAGCCCAGCCCGAGACGGCTGATCGCACGCGAGCGCATCGAATGGATGAATACGTCCGCATCTTGCGCGAGACGGAGCAGGGCGGCGCGGGCTTCGGGTTGTTTCAGGTCCATCGCGAGGCTGCGTTTCCCGCGATTGGCGTTCAGGAACATTGCCCCGCGTGACGGATCGGGCCCCGGCGGGATGAAGCGGGTGGTATCGCCCTGCGGGCTTTCCACCTTGATCACATCCGCCCCGAGATCCGCGAAAATCTGCGTCGCATAGGGGCCCATAAGGACGCTGGTAAGATCGAGAACCTTGACCCCGGCGAGGGGGCCCTTGCCGCGCCCGCTCATGCCCGGGCTCCTGCCCCTATCCGGAATTTGCCGTATCCCGTCATGGTGCGTGGGGCAGCCTCCTTGCCGGTGCAAAGGCTATGCGCCACAGCGCCCCCTCGGGGAAGACGCGTGACGGGGGTCATACTGGTTCGGCGTTGCCCGGACACGGTGCATTCTCCCCTTGTCGCCGCAATCCATAGTACGGTCGTCTGTGCATCCTAGCTTACCCACCATGACAAAAAAAGGCATCCATGACTGTCTTTTTTGTGCCGCATGTCAGAAAGTTTCTGCGCCATTTTCGGGCTTTGGCGATAGGGAAAGCCGCAATGATGCACCGTTCAATCATGCGCGTGCGCGGCCTTGTATGCGATCCAGCCCGGCAACGGTTCCGGGAAATCGGCGGGCATGGGATGGGCATAGGCATGGTTGCGTAGCGGTGTCGCCAGAATGTTGGGGTAATCCTCTATCGCCACGTAATAGAGGAAATGGATCGACCGTTCCGCGATCTTCCAGCCGTCATCGGTGTTGCGATACCTGTCGTTGTACCGGATCGCCGCGACCATCATCCGGTCGTTGCGCCACAATTCCGCATGACCGCTGACACGCCCGGTGGCGTCCCGATCGCCATCGCCGATAAAATCGATCTGGATGTCGTGCATGAAATGATGGCCCGGCCCCAGCACGGCGAACCGGGCATCGTATTGGGCCATGATCGCGTCGATCCCACGGGCATGCATCACGCCGTCAGCCGATTGCAGCAGGGCATCCGATGTAAACAGCGCACGGATACCGGCGATGTCGCGATCGTCGATCGTGAAGCAATACCGCGCGACCAGTTGCCGGATCTGCGATTCTGCCTCCAGACGGGCCAGGCGATTTTCAAGGCTGGGCATATCCGGCTGTCCTTTCCTGGGATGTGGCATCCGGGCGCATGGCCCTGATCTTGTCTTCCAGCAGTTTCAGCAATGCCGGGACCATGGTTTCATCGAGGGCCCCTGTCGTCAGGCTGGTGGCCATCCCTTCGATCAATGTCTGCGACAGTGCCATGGCGTGTGCGAACTGGTCGGGTGCGGAATGCCATTCGGGAAACAGCATGATGGCCTCGGCATTAAAACGTTCGCGATACTCAAGTTGCAGCGGCAGCATGATCTGGGAAAGTTCCGCATCGGTCCGCGCGGCCATCGCCAGTTCCTGAAAGGCGATGAATGCCGGGCGCTGGACTTGACGCCAATAGGCGCTGACCATTGTCGCGGGGTCGTGCTGGCTTGCTTCCGATGAACGGCGAAAGGCCCGTAGACGCCGTTCGTGAAGCTCCACGATGGTTGCACGGATCAAGGTCGCGCTGTTCTCGAAATGGTGCAGCATTGCGCCGCGCGAAAGGCCTGCCGCCTTCGCCACCAGCGGTGTCGTGGTGCCTGCATAACCCCGTTCCACCAGACACTGGATCGTGGCTTCGATCAGCCTGCTGCGGGTCTGCGCGCTTTTCAGCGATTGGCGGGTCGGGGTGGCGGTCTCCCGCCTTTCCGCGGTTGTGTTCGGGTCAGGTGGTTCACGCACGGCGCCAGCCACCGCATCGGCCTTTGAGAAGGACAGAGATGCGGATGGCGATCGATGCGCAGGCATAGATCATCCGCTGGTCTTGTGCGCGGAACCGACAGTTGTATCCGCTTCGCCGGTGCGCAAGGCATGCGCACGGTCGCGTATATACTGGCGCAGGCTGTCGATCTGCTTTTGGGAAAATTCCCCAAAGCGCGGCATGCCTGCCGGGACCAGCGCGCCCTCCTTGACGACTTGCGAAAACGCCGCCGGATCGGCCGCGATAGGTGATGTGCGAAGATCCGGGGCCGATCCGCCTGCGACAACGGCTGTGCCATGGCATACCGCACAGCGGCCCGCATAAAGGGTTTCGCCCTGACCGGCGGCGACAGGATCAGGTTTGTAATCCTGATCGGCGAAAGCGACGGGTTTGAATGGTTCGCGCGGGGGCAGTTGCAGTTTGCCATCCAGCGCGAACGTCAGCACACGCCGGGCCTGGGTGCGGTAATCGATCCCGTACTTCGCGAACATCGGCCCGAACAGACCCGCACTCGTGCCGATACCTGCGATAACCGTCACGTACTGTTTGCCCTTCACCCTGTAGGTGATCGGCGGCGCGATCACGCCAGCGCGTGCATCGAAGTTCCATAGCCGCTTGCCCGACATCGCGTCATACGCGGAGAAACCACCATCGGGGCGCCCCTGAAAGACAAGGTTGCCCCCGGTCGCCATGACGCCGCCATTCAGATGCACATCCATCGGAATTTTCCAGCGCGCTTTCTGGGCGGTGGGGTCCCATGCGATCAGCCAACCGGTAACCGGCGTGTCGCCCGCATCGATGGAATATCCCACGCCGGGGGAAAGCCCCATGTTGCCACTGAAACGGAAGTTTTCCCGCGTGATGCCCGTATCGTCGAAATGCACCTGCAAATCGATGGCCGGAATATAGGCAAGCCCCGATTTGGGGCTGAACGCCATCGGCATCCAGCTATGCGCGCCCAGAGGCGTGGGACGCATCGTGGTCTTGCCGCTTTCATACCGAACGCCGGGTGTTTCGACCGGACGACCGGTCGCCAGATCGATCTTGCTGGCCCATGTCACGGTTACAAACGGTTCCGCCGAAATCAGCTTTCCGTTCTTGCGATCGATGACGTAGTAAAAGCCATTCTTGGGCGCGGTCATCACCACCTGCCGTGGTTTGCCGTCAATGGTCAGATCGGCCAGTTCCATATCCATGGCGGCGTTGAAATCCCAGCTTTCGCCCGGATTGATCTGGTAATGCCATTTGTAGGCACCGGTTTTCGCATCCAGCGCGACAATCGAGCACACGAACAGATTGTCACCCACGCCTTTGGAGCGGATCTTGTGGTTCCACGGTGCGCCATTGCCCGTCCCGAGCAGGATCTGGTCGTTGGCCTTGTCGTAAGTGATCGCGTTCCAGACACTGCCGCCGCCGCCATATGTCCACCAGTTCCCTGACCAGGTCTTGGCGGCCATTTCCATCGCCTTGTTCTCAAAGCCGTCTGCCGGGTTGCCGGGCACGGTGTGGAACTTCCACAGGAACTTGCCGGTATCCGCATCCCAGGCGGTGACGAAGCCGCGTACGGCGCTTTCGTCCGATCCGGCATTCCCGATGATCACTTTGCCGTCGAACACCCGTGGCGGGCCGGAAATGAACATCGGATCGTCCTTGCCGAACGTTTCGACAGACCAGGCTGGCTTGCCTGTCGTTTCGTCCAGCGCAATCAAGCGGCCATCCTGCGTCGCCGTGATCACCTTGTGATTCCAGTAGGCGATGCCCCGGCTGCCCCAGCCCTGCCGCAGCTTGATGCCGGATGCCTCTGGCGCCTTGGGATCGTAAGTCCATTTCACTTTGCCGGTGGCGACATCGATTGCGCGCACCACGGAATAGCCGCTGGCGAGATAGACTGTGCCGGCGACCTCGATCGGCCCTGTCGCCGGATTGCCAGGAGGGAGGTCGACCGCCCAGACAAGCCCCAGTTTCCCGACATTGTCCGCATTGATTTCTGCCAGCGGGCTGTAATGCTGTTCGCCATAGGTGCGACCGAAAGCGGGCCAATCATCCCCGTCGCTATCGTCGTTCAACTGCGTGAGCCAGCGCGTCCCGGCGGGCGTGTCGTGGCCGGTGCCTTGCCCATCGTTGGCTCCTGATGCGCCACACGCGGCGAGCGAGAGCAGGGCGATGGTGGCGAGTGCTCCGTTCAGTACTGCGCGCGCATGTGTCCGCAAAACCATCAACTTCGCCTTATCACGGGTTACGGCGCACATTGATCACGGCGCACCGTGACGACCGGTGACCTGACAGAAGACCGCCAGGTCACCGGTCGCAGGTTCATTTTTCGCTGCCAAAGGAAACACCGACTTCGAGCCCGAAGTAACGCGGGGGACCATATTGCGAGTTGAGCCAGAGCCCGGCCACGTTTTGTATGCCCACCCGATAGCGTTTGTCGGTGAGGTTCTTTCCGACCAGCCGGACGTAATACTTGTTCTCGGTTTCAGCGAGGGTGATCGATCCGTTCACCAGTGTGCGGGCATTGAGGAACGTATTGCCCAGGGGATCGTCAATCGCCTGCGTGTTGAGATTGCGCCCGGTGTAGGCAACGTTGCCGTTGAAGGTCAGCTTGAGATTATCGCTCACCGGCAAGGAATAGACCGCGTCTGCCGTCCATTGCCATTTCGGTGCGCGATCCAGCGGCGCGCTGGCCAGATCGTACCCGGCGTTGGCAGCCGTATACTTCTTGTACTTGCCGTCCTGATAACCCAGTACCCCGCGCAGGGTCAGCCCTTCGACCGGGGTGGCGGAGGCTTCGATTTCCAGACCTTTCACGTCCGCGCTGGCGGCGTTGACAAACAGCGTGACCTGATTGGGCTGGCCGTTGACCTCGATCGGAACGTTGAGCTGCTTTTGCAGATCGCTGTACTTCACATAGAACGCTGTCGCGTTCAGGCGCACGCGGTTGTCGAGAAATTCGGACTTGAAGCCGATTTCGAAGCTGTCAGCCTTTTCCGGGCTGGTTGCGCGGGCGGCCTCGCGGAAGGCGTTCAGGTCATCACCGAATGCCGCAAAACCACCAATCTGATCGTTGAATCCGCCACCCTTGTACCCGTGGGAATAGGTGCCAAACAGATAGAGATCGTCGTTGGCCTGATAGCTGATGCTAGCCCGATAGGTGGGCTGGCGCCATTTGTCAGTCAGGGTGATGACATTGGCGGGATATTTGTAAACGCTGGCATCGAGGGCGTGATCGATCGAAATGCTGGGATCGAAACCGCCGCCCAGCGCCGGGATGAAGGTCTGCTGCCGGCCGAGCCAGGTCTTGTTATCCCAAGTGTAGCGGCCGCCTGCGGAAAGGGTCAGTTTCTCACCCAGTTTCAGCGTGCCTTCGAAGAACACGGCCCGCGATTTGGAACGCTGGGCATTGCACAGCATATAGGGGGTGTTGTTCCATTCCCCGAAAGGCAGTGGCCCGGAGGTCAGGTCGAGAAAGCCGAGCAACTGCGCCACGCAGAAATCGATCTTGTCGCGCTGGTAGAAGCCGCCTGCGACAAAGTTGAAAGGCCCTTCGAGATCGGAGGCGAAGCGCAGTTCCTGTTGCCATGTCTTGCGATTGTCATCCCGGCTCGCGTCGAAAAATGACAAGAGTTGCCCGTCGTTGCCAACAGCTGTGGCACCGGCATAGGAATTGGGAATGCGCGAACGCTGGAACCGGTATCCGGTGACCGAACTGATCGTGCCGATGCCCGTGTCGTACTGGAGATTGGCATAAAAGCCATCCACCGAAATACGCTGCCCCTTGTTCATGTACATCAGCCCGTCTTCGCGGCCGGTGTAGGCGGCGCGTTTGAGCGGATCGGTACCTTTCGCACCCGGGTCGGTCAGGCCGAGCAGATCGGTCACGAAGGCGCCGGTGCCGGTATAGAGGTAGTTTTCGTTGACTGACGGGACGACATCCGACCGGTCGCGAATCCATTCGTACTGTAACAGGGCGGAAAAATTCGATGACGGCTCGATCAGCAGTTTGGCGCGGGCTTGCCAGACATCCTTCCCACCCAGTCGGGAACCGTCGAGGCACCCTTTCGCACCTTCGAACTTGTTGGCGACGAACCCTGTCACCGGGCCATAACAGGCGCCGTTCTTGTAATAGCCGTCGGATTTTTCATACCCGCCCACGACCCGCAATGCGGCGATATCGCCAATCGGGACATTGAGCGCGGCCTGGACTTTCTTCTGCCCGAAATCGCCCACTTCCGCGCGGGCATCGAACCCGAGATAATTGAGAACCGGCCGCTTGGTGCGCACTGTCACGACGCCGCCGGTCGTGTTCTTGCCGAACAGGGTGCCCTGGGGACCGCGCAGAACTTCGACCTGGGCGATGTCGAACGTGTCCAGCAATTGGGTTTGCACCGATGGCACAACGAAGTCGTCGACGAGCACGGCAACCGGCGGTTCAAAATAGACGATGATCGATGTCTGTCCGACACCGCGCATGGCGAAACTCGCCGCGTTGAAATTGGCGATGGTGGCAGCGGAGAAGTTGGGCACGAAGGCGGCAATATCGCCCAGATCGCGCGGTGCGGCCTGCGCGATCAGACTGGCGTCGACAGCCGAAACGGATACTGGCGTGGATTGCAGATCAGTGTCGCGCCGCGTGGCGGTGACGACAATTTCCGCAAGGCCTGTGTTGGTTTGCGGCGTAACGTTTTGCGGTTTTGCCGCGGGTGCATCGGTGCCTTGCGCAAATGCCGGGACGCTTGCGAGTCCGGCGATGAGTGCAACCACGCATGTCGAGCCATAGAGCTGCCGGGTGAACATTGCCTCTCTCCTTGTGCCCCGCCATTGTTTGCGGGTTGATCGGTGAATATCATGACTGGAACGAAAGGCAATCATTCATGTATGTTTTTTTAATGTGGCGAAAATTGCCCTGGAATCGTGGGTTTTTTGGTGATCTTCGTGGGAATAATGCCTGAGGCTCAGGCTGTTCAATGCATTCATGATTGTTTTTATTGTGAGCGGTCCTATGCTCCATTTTGATAAGTGCGGTGCTGCCAGCCGGTCTGATGGCAACCGCAAGAAACATGGGCCTGAGGAGAATGGTCTTGGCGTTCAGCTTTCTGTCGCGTTTTCGCATAAAGGGGGAATGCGAGGATGAGTTTCTTGCTCTAGCGCGGGAAATGGAAGTGCTGGCGCAACAGGAACCGGGTACGCTGCACTACAAGTTTTTCCGCCTCGCCGAACCCGGCATGTTTGCCGTGCACGAAAGCTTTGTCGATCAGCAGGCGGATGAAGCGCATATGGCCTACGCGCATAACCGGCCCCTGATCGCGCGCATCGTGGATTGCATGGACGGGGCCTACGAACGCGAGCTTCTGTTTGATCTCGAACCGCACCCCAAAGGATAAGGCCGATGCCCGCCAAAAGCTTCATCGCACAATTGCGCACGCGCCCGGAGAAACGGGCTGACTTGATTGCCTTGCAGTGCGAACTCAAGCAGCTCGTTTTTACGCATGAGCCCGATGTGCTGGTCTACGAGCTCTTTCAGTCGGATCAGGACCCGGATCTGTTTCAGGTGATCGCAACCTTTCGTGACGAGGCGGCCTACGAAAAGCACATGCAGATCGATTTTCACGACCGGCTGGTCCCGGGCATCCTCGCTTGCGTGGCAGAAGATATGCAACTGGATTTCTACCAGTCGCTATCCTGATAGAAAGGCATGGGCCTGACAGAAGGGCGTGGGGCTGACAGACAGGTGCGCGGGCGCCAACGATGCGCCTGCGCTGTTCCCGGCGGCTATTCGTTGATGAATATGGGCGGAAGAGCGATGGCCCCGGGGCTGAACCGTGCCTTGTGGGTATGCACTTCATCCGTGTGCACGGTAAATTGCGT
The DNA here is from genome assembly GCF_003860345.1 of Caenibius tardaugens NBRC 16725. GTDB lineage: Bacteria > Pseudomonadota > Alphaproteobacteria > Sphingomonadales > Sphingomonadaceae > Caenibius > Caenibius tardaugens. The sequence goes on along the minus strand of NZ_CP034179.1, from coordinate 1,352,460 downwards.
CAGAATGGCTGGGCCGAAGGCCGTGACCAGCGCCGCATCGGTCGCATCCCGCCCGCGGGCCATGAGAATGCGTCCTATCCGTGGTTCGTTATGACGCGCGTCATAGGTGTACCACTGGCCATCAATATAGACATCGAACCATGCGCTGAAATCCATCGGCGCATCGATCGGGGGAATGCCGATATCGCCAAGATATCCGGTGCAATAGCGCGCAGGAATATTCATGCAGCGGCACAGGGTAATGGCAAGGTGCGCGAAATCCCGGCACACGCCAGCACCTTCTTCATAAGCCATCCAGGCGGATTTGTCGGGTCGTGCAAACTCATATCCGAAGCGGATGTGATTATGGACGAAATCGGTGATCGCGTTGACGCGATCGCGTGCCGATGGAATGGCGCCGAACAACGACCATGCCAGTGGCATCATGCGATCGGTTTCGCAGTATCGGCTGCCCAGCAGATAGACCAGCACATCGTCGGGAAGACTTTCCACCGGGAGTGCGGAGCTTTCGGGCGCGGGTATATCCGGTTGACCGCAGTCGGCGATAATGAAGCTGTTTTTCAATGTCACGCCGCCCGGCGGCACGGTAAAACGGGAACAGACATTACCGAACCCGTCACGATAACGGGTCAGGGGGAGGTTAGGGAAGGCTTCGACCCGGTCAGGTGTCCTGAGGTCATCCCTGCGCGATGGATGCACGTTCAGTGCTGCCAGCATGGGCGTCGGTTGCATTGTCTCGAAGTGAATTTCAAAGCCTGCCCGGATCAGCATATGCAACCTCTTGCGCTACTCAACTAACGCGTTGTAATCCGTTCCGGTTTCCGGTTTTTCGCCACGTTTTGCGATGCAAGGACCAGATGTGCCGCGTTCGCGCCCGGTGGAAGAGCGCGCCTATGTCAGGCGGTGGGCATCGGATCGGTCAGACTGACAAGGCCTCGATCGCCTGTTGCAGATCCATCTGATTGAACGGCTTGCCCAGCCGGACGAAGGCCAGATCCTGATCGGAGGGCGTTTCACCGTATCCGGTGGCCAGAATGATTGGCATTTCCGGCCGTTCACGTCGGATCGCTTCTATCAACTGGCTGCCGGTCATGCCCGGCATCGCCTGATCGGTGATCAGCAGATCGATTTCGGGATGATCGTGCATCAGCTGCAGCGCTTCCTCGCCTGAATGCGCCTCGATAACACGATGGCCGAGATCTTCGAGCAGCGCAGTGGTGTTCATCAGGATGATCACGTCATCATCGACGGCCAGAACTGTTTGTGCATGGTTCAGCATGGTGCTGGCGGTTTCTCCATCGTGGCTCTCGGCAGGTTGCGGATGCTGGCTGATGGGCAAGTATATGTGTGCATCGGTCCCGATCCCTTCGCGGCTTTCGAGATGAAGCGTGCCGCCAATCTGACGGGCAAAGCCGTGGATCATCGACAGGCCGAGACCGGTCCCTTTGCCAACGCCCTTGGTTGTAAAGAAGGGATCGGCGGCCCGGGCCAGCGTCTGCGCATCCATGCCGCTGCCCCGGTCGCGTACGGTCAATCGGATATAATGGCCTGCCGCGAGTTCCGGGACGTCTCTAGGTCCAACCGCTCGTTCCTCTGCCGTTATGCGGATTGTCCCGCCGCCGGGCATCGCATCGCGGGCGTTGACGACGAGGTTCAACAGCGCCATTTCGAGCTGATTGACGTCTGCAAAGGCCGCGGGAAGATCGCCGGGAAAGCGCATGTCGATCTGAAACATGGGGCCGAGCGATCGCTGCAACAGTTCCATCATGCCGGAAACGAGCGGTTGGATCTCCACATGCTCGTTCGCCAGTTCCTGTCGTCTGGCGAAGGCGAGCATGCGCTGTGTCAAGGCGGAGCCGCGTTCCGTTGCCTTAAGGGCATTGTCCAGCAATTTCATGTGCTGGGAATCACCGGGATTGCGTTTGCGCAGCAGTTCCAGGCTGCTGTGGATCGCCATAAGCAGATTGTTGAAATCGTGGGCCACGCCGCCGGTGAGTTGGCCGATTGCTTCCATTTTCTGTGATTGGGACAAGGCTTCGCGGGCGAGTTCCAGTTCGCGCTGGGCATGTTCGCGTTCGGTAATGTCACGGGTAATCTTGGCAAATCCGATCAGTTTTCCGGCATCGTCATGGATCGCATCGACAACGACACTGGCACGGAAATGTGTTCCATCCTTGCGCACGCGCCAGCCTTCAGCGGCAAGATGTCCAACCTGACGCGCGGTCAGGAGCGCCCGTTCGGGATCGCCATTTTCGCGATCTTCCGGGCGATAGAATGCCGAGAAATGCTGCCCGATAATTTCCTCGGGTCGATAGCCCTTGATCCGCTGCGCGCCAGCGTTCCAGCTGGTCACGTAGCCTGCGTCGTCCAGCATGTAGATGGCGTAGTCTGTAACCCCCTGAACGAGCAGGCGGAAAAGGGTCTGGCTGTGCTGAAGTGCTGACGAGCGTTCTTCGGCGCGCTGTTCCAGCTTCTCGTTCAGTTCGAGCAGGCGCTGGGCAGTCATGCGCAGTTCGACTTCGGTCCCGATCCGTTCGATATGTGCCCAACTGCGGTCGGCAATCTCCCGCATCATGGAAAGTTCGCTGATTGTCCAGCGATGCGGATGGTCACGATGGACGGCCATCAGGGCTTTCAGCCGCCCTTCCTTCACCAGCGGCATGCACAGTGTGGCCTGTGCGCCGATCGCCAGGAACGTTTCCGCCGGTTCCGGGGGCAGTTCGGCCCGGACATCGTTGATGATCAGGGGCGCGCCCCGCTGAAGCCCCTCAAGCGCCTGCTTCCCGAATGCGGACAGTGTGTAGTGGCCCACAATCGAGCGCGCGCCGGAACCCGTCCAGTCGCCGCGTATGCTGAACCCGTTCTGGTCGGGGTCCATATCGGCGTAAGCGCAGATCGTGGCGCCGAGTTCCTCACCGGCCATGCGCGTCGTGATGGCCATGATGCTGTCGGCATCGCTGCTTCTCATCGTTGCCTTGGCCAACCGATCGAAGAACCGCAGGCGTGCCTCGCTTTCGCGGAGGGCTTTGTTGGCTTGCATTGCTCCGGTGGTTTCGGTGACAATCGCAAGCACGCCGGCCGGGCAGCCATCGTCATCATAAACGGGTGAATAGTCCAGATTCATCCGGACATCTTCCAATGTGCCCTTACGTGTCAGGTGGAGGATCTGGTCCTTGGAGGTGAGGTTTCCGCCAGCGAGGACGACTTGCATCACGTTGTCATCGAACCAGGCCACTTCAGGCCATGCTTCGCCAACCGGCAGCCCGAGAATGCGCGGATGATTGTCCGCAGCGAACTGCGCATAGCTGTCGTTGTAAATCATGGTGCCCTGTTTGCCCCAGAGCATTACCATGGGAATGGTGGAATGAAGGATGAAGGCGACGATAGCGCGGAGGCTGGGGGGCCATTGGCCCATGGGGCCCAGTGGCGTTGCAGACCAGTCGTAACTGGCGATGCGGCTGCCCATGTCCCCCAATGCATTGCCCAATGCATTGAGGGTGTAGCTTTCCGTGGAATCAAGTTCTGGCAATCGCCACTCCCCGTATCCTTCTCCGTTCCATACGAAGGAGAAGGGCCGATGTTCCGGGATCAGTATCGTGAGGCGGTGAAAGAGACGATTATCACGGTGCAGATGCGGGGTTTGGCCGCGTGAAGGAGGTGGTCAGTCGTGGGGTAGGGCTTCGCGCCATTGCCCTTGCGCCAGTCCATCCAGTGTCCAGTCACCGATGCGCCAGCGCACAAGGCGCAGGGTGGGATGGCCCACGGCGGCCGTCATGCGCCGGACCTGCCGGTTGCGTCCTTCATGAATGGTCAGTTGCAGCCAGCAGTCGGGTACGGTCTTGCGGAATCGGACCGGCGGGTCGCGGGGCCACAGCGCGGGATCGTCGATCCGTTCCACCTTGGCGGGCAGGGTAAGCCCATCCTTCAGGCGCACGCCCTGGCGCAACATTTCCAGAGCCTTCTCGTCCGGTTCCCCTTCCACCTGCACCAGATAGGTTTTGGGGGTCCTGTAGCGGGGATTGGCGAGCCGGGCCTGCAACCGGCCATCGTTCGTCAACAGCAGCAGGCCTTCGCTGTCGCGATCAAGACGCCCCGCTGGGTAGACTCCCGGAAGATCGATGAAAGAGGCCAGCGTGGTGCGCGCGCCGCCGGTGCTTTCGTCGGTAAACTGCGAGAGAACGTCATAGGGTTTGTTGAAAAGGATGAGCGTCATTCGGCCTCGTCCTGCGTGTCGAAGGCAAGGCTGCCCTGGTTGACGAGCGCGACAATCAGATCCGCAGCCGCGTGCGAGTCAGCGAGGCGAGAGGTGGGGGTGAACATTCGGTCTGCGCACAGGCGCTCGGCCAGTGGGGCGGTGTCTGCCGTGCAAGCGAAGGAGTGCCCGTCCACGAACAGCAGGATGGAGCCGTCCGCCATGCGGGTGAAGGCGAAACGGCTGGCCGGGTTGCGGCAGAGTGGCGCGCCTTGCGCCAGCAGCGTCTGCACGGTTTCCTGCGTGATTGCCTCTTCCGGGCTCCAGTCCACCTCGGTATATTTGGGCATGCTGTTGTGGGTGCCGAACCAGCGGGCGAAGGCTTCGCGGTTCGACAGGGCCTCCAACATCATGCTTTGCAGACGATCGATGGCCTGCGCGGCAATTTCGCCGGGGTTGGCCTGTATCGTGAGGTCAGGATCGGTGTAGCGGTCTTCGTCCGCCATGGCATCGGCCTGATGTTCGGACCAGAATTCGGTGATTTCCGCGCGTGACGGCGCGCGAAAGCCGATGGAATAGGTCATGCAATCGTGGCCGACCGCGATCCCGTCATGCGCGAAGCACGGTGGGACATAGAGGATATCGCCGGGTTCGAGTATCCATTCATCCGTCGCCGCGAAATCGGCAATCAGCCGCAAATCCGGGTGCGGCAGCAAGGGTGTGGCGGAATCGCAGCGGGGGCCGATCCGCCACCGGCGTTTGCCCAGTCCCTGCACCAGAAACACGTCGTACTGGTCGTAATGGGGCCCCACGCCGCCACCGTTGGTGGCATAGCTGACCATGACATCGTCGATGCGCCAGTCAGGCACGAAGCGGAAGGGCTCGATCAGTGCCGCCACATCGGGCACGTGATGGTCGACGGCCTGTACCAGCAGGGTCCAGGGCGCGCTCCCCAGTTCAGCAAAGCGCGTTTCGGGCAAAGGGCCATTTTCCATCGCCAGGCCATTGTCCGTGCATGTGATCAGGCGGGACTCGGTCCCTTCCTCGCAGGCGAGACCGGCCAGTTCATCGGGTTCGAGCGGGTTGTGCCATGCCTGCCAGCCCTGCCGAATAAGCAGGGGCTTTTTTTGCCAGTAATCGCGCAGGAACGTGGCGATATCGAGATTGAGCTGCTGCATGCCGCCGCCATGCGCGCAACAGGGGCTGCTGTCAAAAGCAGGGCAGGGCCGGGTCATACCTAACGTTTGTGGCAGGTGGCCACGGTTTTTCGTGTGCACTGCGCCGTCCTGTCCTAGCGTGCGTTCCATGAGCGATGATTTTCCCGTGGACGGGGAGAGCGGCGACACCTCCTCGGGATCTGCACAGGCGATCCGGCCGCCAAGCCAGTGGCTTACTCTGGCCGAACCCAGCCGGGCAGGCCTGGAAGCGCTGGGCCTGTTCACGCTGGCGCCGTTGCTGGCGCTGGCACCGCGCGGTGATGGCCATACCGTGCTGGTGCTGCCGGGTTTTGCAACCAGCGATCACGCCACCGCCCTGTTGCGCCGGTTTCTGGTGCGGCGCGGCTACGATGCCCGCAGCTGGGATCTCGGCTGGAATCTCGATCACAAGACCGTGGGCGAACAGGGGGAGATCATCACCGCGCGCATCCGGGCCTTGTGGGAAGAAAGCGGGCGTACCGTCAGCCTCGTGGGGTGGAGCCTGGGCGGGGTTATTGCGCGTGAAGCCGCCCGCCGGGTGCCCGACGGGGTGCGCAATGTCATCACGCTGGGCAGCCCGTTTGCCGGCGATCCCAGCGCCAATGCCGTGCGCGGTCTTTACGAACGGCTGAGCGGCAATATCATCGATTCGCCGACCACGCGTGCGCGCTATGCCGCAGGTGGTCAGCCGTTGCCGGTGCCGTCATCTGCCGTCTTCAGCCGGACTGACGGGATCGCCGCATGGCGCAACTGCATCGGCATTGAAAACGAGATCAACGAGAATGTCGAAGTGGTCTCAAGCCATTTCGGACTGGTGGTGAACCCGGCTGTCCTGCATCTTGTGGCCGATCGCCTTGCCCAGCCGGAAACGGGGTGGCAGCGGTTCCGCCGCCCGGGGGCACTGGCCTTTCTCTATCCCGATACGCCGGTAGAAAACTGACGCGCAGAATGATCGGAACGGGTGCTATCCGCGCCCGTAGGCAACGTGTTGCGCACCCTGCCGCAAAAGGTCGATACTCAGGATCGCCAGATCGTGTTTCACCCCGTCGGCATCGCGAACATGGTCGCGCAGCATGGCTTCGGCGCGGAAACCCATTTCCTCGAACAGGGCGATCGCCCCGCGCTGTTCGGGCAGGATGCTGACAACCAGTTTTTCCGTGCCATCGGCCAGCGCAAGGGCAAAGGCCTGTTCCGCAAGTTGCCGACCCACGCCGATGCGGCGGTGGTCGCGCGATACCACGATGCGGATTTCCGCCACATGCGGCGACCAGCTCAGCGCGTCGCGGACCAGAGCCGCGCAGCCGATCAATTCGCCATTGGCAAAAGCGAGATGGCTGCGGATCAATCCGCTCTCGGTCTGCCTGATCCATGCCGCGACCACTTTTTCGACCCGGATATCGCGCTGCAGGAACAGCAGATCGGCAATCGGCAGGGCCGCAGCGAAAGCGAGAATGGCGGGCGCATCCTGCGCGGTCATCGGCCGGAGTTCAAAGCCTTGGTCGTTTGTCGTCACCGCGTTCATCCTATGTCGATCTCTTGCCCAGCCATGCATCGATGGAAGGCCACAACCGCCCCACCGCCCCCGGACCAGCCACGACGCTGACGTGGCCGCCCTTGCTCAGAATTTCCTCGCAATCTGTGGACCCGGTCATGGTCAGCAGGGGCGCGGCGCCTTCGCGTGCCACCACATGATCGTGTTCCGCCACCACGCTGAGGATCGGGGCGGTAATCGCCCCCAGATCCACAGGTTTGCCATCCAGCCGCATGCGCCCCTCAAGCAGGGCATTGTCCCACAACAGGTCTTTCACGATCTGGCGGAAGTACCGACCGGGCATGGGCAGGGTTTCGGCCGCCCAGCGATCGAACATGCGGTAGGATTTGACGAAATCGTCATTCCACAGATTTGCCCAGAGATGCATCATCCCGGCGGTGCGGTTGGCCGGACGCATCAGATCGAATGCGCCCAGCATCAGTTCGGGGGGAATGATGCCGAGGGAATCGACCAGCTTGTCGACATCGAAATGCGCTTCGTCCGCCCAGGCGCGAAACAGGCGCATATGGCGAAAATCGACAGGTGTGGTGAAGCACAGCAGATTGGCAATGCGGCCGGGATCGGCCAGCGCGGCGTAGAGCACGGCGAGCGTTCCGCCCATGCAGTAGCCGCTGATCGTCAGTTCCTGCTCACCCGTTTCCTTGGCAATGTAATCCGCGCATTGGGCAATGAAATCGAACACATAGTCTTCGAGGCCCAAGTCCGCTTCGTCGGCGCGCGGCGGCATCCAGTCGAGCAGGTAAATATCGTAACCCCGCTGCAGCATGAACTCGAAAAAGCTCTGCCCGCTCGCCAGATCGAAAATATAGCCCCGGTTGCTGGGCGGGGACACCATCAGCAGAGGGATGCGATAGACCTCGTCCGTAACCGGGCGATAGCGATAGAATGCCATGGTGCCGCGGCGGATCAGCAGATCGCTTTCCATCGCGCCAACCGTCTGACGTGGAGCGGTAAGAAATTCGAGGCCTTTGATATTCCGTTGCAGGGCGCGATCAATCTCGCGACGCACTCTATCGCCTATGGATAGCGTTGCGTTCTGATCCTGCTGGCCTGTCAATTGGCGGGGTCCGCCGGCTTGCGCGTGCGGCGCGGACGGGCAATCGGCGTTTCGCTGCGCGCCTGCATCGCGACGAGCGCATCCAGTTTCTGCTCGATCCGATCCATGCGGTCGAGCGCCTCGCTCATCTGCGCCTGTGTGGCAAGTTGCATCGATCGAACGAGGCGATCGAGATTGTCTTCCATGCTTTTGCGCGTGGCGAGAGTCAGCTTGGTGGCCTGATTCATCGATCCGGCAAAGGTTTCATTCGAACTGATCTTTGACGATAAATCGTTCAGCTGCCGTTCCCACTGGGAAATCATACGTTGCCATGCGGCCAGCGGGTCGAATTCGCTCTGTTTTGCCATGCAGCTACCTCTCGAACCATGCGTCGGCCATCCGCTTGCGCATGACAACCTAGCCAAAATATCAGGGGTGGCCGCAGCGCCGATGGCGCACCGTGCGAGACCTTCCAAGGATGGAGAAACCGCGTGGCTTCCCGGCGCTGCGCATGCCCGGATCGGTCAAGATATCGGCGGGTTCGGCGCTTTGATCGATGCGTCCTGTTCGCTACATCGGGCGGGGTCTGGATAGAAAAGGCATGGGGCGATGAAAGCGGTTTATTATTACGAGAATGGCGGTCCGGACGTGATGGAGTACGGTGACGTGCCCGATCCCGTGCCCGGTCCCAACACGGTGTTGATCCGCGTCGCATGGATTTCGATTGAAGGTGGCGACCTGCTGAACCGGCTTCATGCGCCGCCGCGCAGCAAGCCGTTCGTTCCCGGATATCAGGCCGCAGGCACGGTCGAGGCCGTGGGAGACGCGGTCACGCGTTTTCGGCCCGGCGACAAAGTGGTCGGATTCAACTGGAACGGCAGCCATGCGGAACTGTTCGCTGTACCCGAACACTATGCCTATCCTGTGCCAGACCATCTCGATCTGCGGGTGGCCGCCATTGTTCCCGTTGCCATGGGCACGGCGCACGATGCCCTGTTCGAATACGGCCACCTGAAAGAGGGAGAATTCGTTCTGGTGCAGGGTGCTGCGGGCGGGGTGGGGTTGCCGGCGGTGCAACTGGCCGCGAAAGCCGGGGCGATCGTGATCGGCACCGCATCGGGGAAGGATCGCCTTGCCCGGATCGCCCCCTTTGGCATGCATCACGGGATCGATTACCGTACCGAAGACATCGCTGAACGGTGCAAGGATATCACTGGCGGCAAAGGCGTGGACCTTGTTCTCGATCTTGCGGGCGGGCGGGGGAAAGACAAACTTGTCCAGGCCCTTCGCCCTCGGGGGCGTTATCAGGTGATCGGTGCGGCAGAGGGAACCCTGCCGACGTTCGGGTTCATGGAACTGATCCAGAAGGCGATGCAGGTTAACGGTATTTCGTTTGGCCGGGATATGCACGCCCCACGGGTGCACAGCCTGCTTGCCGATCTGTTCGGCCGCGTCGCCAATGGGGAGCTTGCCCTGCCAATCGACCGGGAGTTTCCCTTATCGCAGGCGCGCGAAGCGCATACTTTCGTTGCCGAAGGGCACCCTTTCGGGCGGGTGCTGATGCGGCCATGACGCAACATCCGGGTATGGCCAAAAGCAGGCGCAATGGCCTGTCAAACGCAGCGGGGTGCTGCGACGGCACTCCACTATGAGCGCCGCTCACTGCCGTCGAAGCGTCCTTATAGTTACCTGACAACACGCAGAAATCAAATAATTATTTCCAAATACCGCGAAGCTGCAAATTGCAGGCCTTTGCATGGCCCGGCGGGTGGCGCCAAGGCGGGGCTATCCGCAGCGTGCGTCGCCGGTGCACAAAAAGAAATGACCGCGAAAACGCGGCCATCAAGTTTGGGGAGGAAAGCAGCGGCGCCTAAGAGGGGGGAAGGAGTGCGCCGCTGCAGGCCCTGTTTAGCAGAGCTGACTGAATTGGATGTGAACCTCTTGTTTAGGTTCGCTACAGAGTTAAGAAAATTTGCATCGCGGGTTGTGTGGACGCCGGTTGTGCGTGTTCACGCTGACGCGGGATCGCAAGTCATGCAGATGTGTTGTTAACCCAAAGGACGGCAACTGATGCAGGCAAGAGCCGCTGCCATGAATGACCCGCACAAGGCGCCCATCTCTCATCCCGAGCGTGTGATCTTTCCTGACGCAGGATACACAAAAGGGCAGCTCGCAGGTTATTACGAGGCGGTGGGGTCGCTCATGCTGCCGTTTGTCGCAACGCGCCCGATGAGCCTTGTTCGCTGTCCGCAAGGACAAGGCAAGAGGTGTTTTTTCCAGAAACACGACAACGGCGCCTTTGGTCCCGATGTCCATCATATCCCGATCCGCGAAAAGGATGGTGGGTTGGAAGACTACATTTACATCGATGATGGCGCGGGCATTCTGGCTTGTGTGCAGATGGGCACGATCGAATTCCATGTCTGGGGCAGCCGTATCGATGATGTCGAGGCGCCTGATCGCATGATCTTCGATCTCGATCCGGATGACGGACTGGATTTCGCCGTGGTGACGCGTGCTGCCGAAGATATTCGCGATCGGCTGGCCGGACTGGGGTTGACCAGCTTTGCCATGCTTTCGGGGGGCAAGGGCGTGCATGTCGTCGTCCCGCTTGTCCCCGGTCATTCGTGGGATGCACACCGGGATTTTGCCAAACGTTTTGCCGAGGCGCTCGCGCGCGCTGAACCGGAACGCTTCATTGCAACGATGAGCAAAGCCCGGCGCAAGGGCAGGATCTTCATCGACTGGCTGCGCAACCAGCGCGGTTCAACAGCGGTGGCGCCCTATTCGGTGCGTGCCCGCGATGGCGCCCCAGTTGCGGTTCCTGTCACCTGGCCGGAACTGCGCAAGATGGACAATGCGCATCCCTATGCCCTTGTCGATGCGGACGTTTTGCTGAAGCGCGGCAGGGCAAAAGGTCTGGATGGCTGGGGGGTTGCCGATCAGGGTTTGCCCGAAAGCTAGATTATAATGGTAATTCAGTATGAAAGGCCTCTATCGTCAGATGGACGGAGGTCGCGCCACTGCGGGTGCGTACGCAGGGGGAGGGCATTTTTGAAAGTTGCGTCCGCACCAGTGGACGATGAACCGGTCGCCGCTCTTGCGAAACCGGTTGTCGATCCGAATTCACAGGCGCAGCGGGATTTTGAACGTCTCGCCCGGGCGGCCGGGATGGATCCGGCGAACCCGTGGATCGGCGGCTATGTCGCATATGAATGGCGCCATCTGCGCAAGTTGCTCGACGTTTATGGCCTTCCGGTCGACGGGCGGACGATTTTGGAGTTCGGCTGCAATGTGGGGGGCTCATCGGTCGTATTGGCGGCGCTGGGCGCGGATGTGACGGCGATCGATGTCGATCCTGATATGATCGGGGTGGCGCAGGCCAACATTGCCCGGCATCATATGGATGGAAGGGCACAGGCGCGCCATGTCACTGACACCCGCCAGCTTCCGTTCGAGAGCGCCGCATTCGACCTGGTGATCGCCAACAGCGTTCTGGAATATGTCGATCCCGACCATCTGGACCAGATCATGGCTGAACTGCATCGGGTGGTGCGACCGGGTGGGTTGATGTTCATTTGCGGAACCGCCAGCCGTCTCGCCATGCGTGAAATCCATTCGCGCCGGTGGCTGGTCAACTTTGTGCCGCGCTGGCTGGATCGGTGGACCGGGATGCCGCTGCAACGGGGGCTGAGCCCGATGCATCTTGCCCGATGCCTGAAGGGGCGTTTCGTCGCATGTTCGCAAAGCCGCTGGCTCGTCGCGCGGCGGGCGCTGCACGGGCGGCCCTCGTCCGGGATGCACGCGCTGGCGCAGGGGGCGCGGCTGATCGGGTGCAGTCCCGGCTGGCTCGCGCCGAATATGGAATTACTGCTGCAGCGACAGGATATGTGATCCTGTCGCCGCCAAAGCCGCCAGACACCGTTGCGGGTGTCCGACGGCGCGTGGTTCAGATTACGCCCAGTGCCCGCATCCCTTCGGCAACGCGCACGAACCCGGCGATATTCGCCCCCAGTACGTAATTGCCGGGGGCGCCATATTCGTCCGCCGTTTCCGCACAGGTGTCGTGAATATTCATCATGATCGCGGCGAGGCGCGTTTCCGTCTGCTCGAAGGTCCAGCTGTCGCGGGACGCGTTCTGCTGCATTTCGAGAGCCGATGTCGCAACGCCCCCAGCATTGGCCGCCTTGCCGGGGCCGAACAGGACGCCGGCTTCCTGGAACAATTGCACGGCTTCGGGGGTGCAGGGCATGTTTGCGCCTTCGCCGACGGCCATAACGCCGTTTTTGATCAGGGCACGGGCATCGCGGCCGGTCAGTTCGTTCTGCGTGGCCGATGGCATGGCGACATCGCAGGCGACGTCCCAGATCGATCCTTCCTCGATATAGTGCGTGCCGACACCTTTCAGGCGGGCATATTCGGACATCCGCGCACGACGGGTCAGCTTCAGTTCCTTGACGAAATCGAGATCGATCCCGGCCTCGTCAACAATATAGCCGTTGGAATCCGAACAGGCGACGACAGTGCCGCCGAATTCGAGAATCTTTTCCATCGTATAGATCGCCACGTTGCCCGATCCCGACACGACGCAACGCTTGCCTTCAAAGCTGGTCTTGCGGGTTTCGAGCATGCGCTGCACGAAGTAGACCGCGCCATACCCGGTGGCTTCTGTCCGTGCCCGGGAACCGCCGTAAACCAGCCCTTTACCGGTCAGGACACCTGCCTCGTACCGGTTGGTCAGGCGCTTGTACTGTCCGAAGAGGAAGCCGATCTCGCGTCCGCCCACGCCGATATCACCGGCGGGCACATCGGTATATTCACCGATGTGGCGGTAGAGTTCGGTCATGAACGACTGGCAGAAGCGCATGATTTCACCATCCGACCGGTCGCGCGGGTTGAAGTCCGATCCACCCTTGCCTCCGCCGATCGGCAAGCCGGTCAGCGCGTTCTTGAAAATCTGTTCGAAGCCGAGGAATTTGATGATCCCCAGATTGACCGAAGGGTGGAACCGCAGGCCCCCCTTGTAGGGGCCAAGCGCCGAATTGAACTGGACGCGGAAGCCACGATTGATCTGCACCTGTCCTCTGTCATCCACCCAGGGCACGCGGAAAATGATCTGCCGTTCCGGTTCGCACAGGCGTTCGATCAGGGCATAATCGACATATTCGGGATTTTTGGCGATCACGCGGCCGAGGCTTTCGAACACCTCTGTAACAGCCTGATGGAATTCATCTTCCCCGGCATTCCTGCGCAGCACTTCGGCAAGAATGGGTTCCAGTTTTTCATCAATCTTCGACAACGCTCGTTTCGCTCCTGATCTCTCTGCGCGGGGCTGTACATAAGATTGCCGGGCAAAACAAATGTTGGGCCGCCCGGCATGGTGGCCGCTGCGGGCGGGGTTTGCAGGAACGAAAAATATTTCTTCAAAACCAAAGGTTATCCGGTTTCAAGGCGATGTAGCGCGTAGATGCATTCACGGTTGCAGTTGTGGCGATGGACGCTAACAACGCCGCATGGCCGCTGCAGATGGCATGGGACGCAGGATGATGAGGGTGTGTTGAACAAGGAACCGAACCGCATATACGCCGCCATCGTTGGGCTGATTGTTCTGGCATACGGGATATTGCTCAGCCTCGCCGGTGGCTGGCTGATCTTCAAAGGCGGTACGCTCTATTATCTGGCGGCCGGTCTTGGGACGGTGCTTTCTGGCGTGCTGGTGGCACGCAGACGGCGCCTTGGTCTGCTTGTCTATCTCGGTGTCGTTCTGCTGACACTGGTCTGGGCGATCCGCGAGACGGGAATCGATCTGTGGCTGACCTTGCCGCGTGTGGCCGCGCCGCTCGTGGCTGGCCTGTTCGCATGGTCACCCTGGTGGTTCGCCCGGCGTGCCCGGTCATCGGGCGATCACGGGCCATCGCATAAGGCGGCAGCTATCGCGGGCGGTGTTGTGGCGATCCTTGGCATAGGCGGGTTTGCTGTCACCAATCATACGGCCAAGGCCGACGCCACGGTGTCGCAGGGCGCGGCGATGCCCGGCGATGCGGCGCAGTGGTTGCACTATGGCAACGATCTGGGTGCCAGCCGCTTTTCCCCCGCCGATCAGATTACGGCTGCCAATGTCGACGGGCTGGAAGTGGCCTGGGTGATGCGCATGGGGGCGCTGCGTCATCTCAAGCAGGGCAATCTCCCCGCACTGGAGACGACGCCGCTCAAGGTTGGTTCCACGCTCTATGCCTGCACGCCGGAAAGCACGGTCATTGCCGTGGACGCGGCGACAGGCAAGGAACGCTGGCGGCATGACCCGCGGCCGGACATGACCGGCATCGGCACGATCACTTGCCGGGGCGTTGCCTATCATGCCGCGCCTGCTGCTGCGGAATGCCGGCAGCGCATCATTGCGCCAGTCGTCGATGGCAAACTGGTCGCCATCGATGCACAAAGCGGGGCATCTTGCCGATCCTTTGGCACGAACGGGACGATCGATCTGCGCGAAGGGCTGGGCGAGGTCCTGCCGGGCTATTACAGCCTGACATCGCCGCCGACGATCGTGAACGGCGTGATTGTCGTGGGTGGTGCGATCAAGGATAACGCATCGGTCGATGAACCGTCCGGTGTGATCCGGGGTTATGATGCGGTGACCGGCGCCTTGCGCTGGGCCTGGGATCCGGCGGCCGCGCCCGATGCCCCCCCAGCCGCGGCGGGGCAGATCCATACGCGTGGGGCGCCCAACGCCTGGGGTGTGGCCAGTGGCGATGCGGCGCTGGGACTGGTCTATGTCGGCATGGGCAATGCCACCCCCGATTTCTTCGGCGGGCTGAAAGACGATAACAAGGCCCGTTATGCCAGTTCGGTCACTGCGCTCGATGTTGCCACCGGGCGCCCGCGCTGGTCCTTCCAGACCGTGCATCGCGATGTCTGGGACTATGACGTCGCCGCGCAGGCATCGCTTGTCGATCTCGATACGCCGAAAGGGAAAGTTCCCGCGCTGATACAGGCGACCAAGAGCGGGCAGCTTTTCGTGCTGGACCGGCGCACGGGTGAACCTCTGACGCCGGTGGACATGCGGACCACGCCGCGAGGCGCTGTGCCCGGTGAAATTCTGGCACCTGCGCAACCGTTTGCCACAACACTGCCATCGCTCGTGCCGCCCGATCTGTCAGAAGCGTCGATGTGGGGGCTGACCCCGTTCGATCAGGTCTGGTGCCGCGCCCGCTTCCTCGAAACCCGTTACGAAGGGATGTTCACACCGCCATCGGTGCAGGGCACCCTGTTCTACCCGTCGTCCGTGGGCGGGGTGAACTGGGGCGGCGTGGCGATCGATCCGGAGCGGCAGCTCATGTTCGTCAACGTGAACCGCATTGCGCAGATCTGGACGCTGGTCCCCCATAGCCAGAAAGATCAGGCGATCGCGCAGGGCAGCAAGAAGAAGCAGCCGTTGCAGGAACAGGGCTATTATCAGGAACAGGCCGGGACGCCTTATGGTGTTGCGCTCGAAATGTTTCTTTCGCCGCTGGGTATTCCCTGCACGCCGCCGCCCTGGGGGGTGCTGGAAGCCTTCGATCTGAAACATAAAACGCGCCTCTGGTCGCGCCCGCTGGGCGGCACCCGCGACCAGTCGCCGTTGGGGATCGATGTGGCGTTGGGCACGCCCAACTTCGGTGGATCGCTGGCGACGCGGGGCGGCCTGACCTTTATCGGGGCCGCCGCCGAAAACCGGGTGCGGGCTTTCGACAGCCAGACCGGCGCGCTCAAATGGCAGGCGGATGTGCCCGCCGGGCCGCAGGCAACGCCGATGACCTATGTGGAGAACGAGCGGCAATACGTCGTATTCGCTGCTGGCGGTTCCGCCATGCTGGGTACCGCGCAGGGGGATTATCTGATCGCCTTCGCCTTGCCGCAGAAACGGTGAAGGCGCCCACGGCAGTCCAATCTACCGAATACCACGATCAAAGGAGTATATACCCGTGACAGATCTGCCTGAAATGGCCTCCGGCATGCTGGGCGATGCGACGCAAGGCGTGCCTGGCGCGCATATCCGCGACGTCTTCAAACGTTATGGCGAGGCGCATAGCGCGGGCGATGTGGACGCGATCCTTGCGCTGTTTGCCGACGATGCCGTGGTGCGCGATCCGGCCAATGCCCCCGAACACCGGGGGAAATCCGCTTTGCGCGCGTTTTTCGAAGCCGGAATCGAAGCGTCGGGCGGCCCGATCGCGATGACGCTGGAAGGCAATGTGCGCATCGCGGGCAACGAAGGCGCGGCTGCCTATATCGTGCGCACGATTAACAGTTCCCCGGTGTTCCGGGTGGACACACTCGATGTGATGACATTCAACGAACAGGGGCTCATCGCGCAGATGATCGCCTATTGGGGGCCGGAAAACTTCCAGCAGGAAGGCTGATCGCGGCGTTGACATTTTTCGGGGCATGGGCGGGGGCATGTTCCGGCGATCGGCCAGGATTACCCGGGCCTTTCGCCTGGGTGTCACTGAAGGTCATAGGATCGTTAGGCCTACTGTGAACCGGCGCCAGCCGTGTTACATTCGGCCCGACAAGGTTGCAGTGCGGGTGACAACACCGTGCGCATGCCCATGGGATGGATGCTGAAATATGGCGCCGCTGCGTATGCGTGGCGCTGGTTGTGGGCATTCCATCGTGCAGGGCATCGCGGGAAACGGTTATCCGCGTACCTGACGGAAAGGGAAGTCCATGAGCGAGCATGCCGTACATCTGCGTAACCCCGAAAAGCTCTTTATCGGCGGGGAATGGGTTCGCCCGTCCGGAGACAGCCAGTTCACCGTCGTTTCGGCGCACAACGAACAACCCTATGTCAGGGTCGCCGAAGCGACGGCGGATGATGTGGAGCGCGCGGTGGCTGGCGCCCGCAAGGCTTTTGACGGCCCGTGGTCACGCACCACGCATGCGGAACGCGCCGCCTATCTCGGCCAGATTGCGGCCAAGCTGATGGAACGGTCAGGCGAAGTGGCCAGTGCCTGGACCAACCAGATGGGTATCCTGAGCGGTGCCGCGCAGATGGGCGCCCCGGCCGCCGCGGGTGCGTTCGCATCCTATGTCGAACTGGCAGCGACGTTTCCCTTCGAAGAACAGGTGACACCCAGCTATGGCGGGGGCAACGGGCTGCTTGTGCGCGAACCGGTTGGCGTCGTGGCGGCAATCGTGCCGTGGAACGCCCCGCTCACCCTGATGGCCTACAAGGTGGCCCCGGCACTGCTGGCGGGCTGCACAGTGATTGTCAAAGTTTCCCCCGAAGCCCCCATCGAAGGGTATATTCTGGCCGAAATCTGCGAAGAAATCGGCTTGCCCGCCGGGGTTTTGACGATGCTGACCGCGGATCGCGCGGTGTCGGAACTGCTCGTGCGGCATCCCGGGGTGGACAAGGTCAGCTTCACCGGTTCGACAGTGGCAGGGCGGCGGATCGCTTCGCTGTGCGGCGAACGCATTGCGCGCTGTTCGCTGGAACTGGGGGGCAAGTCCGCTGCGGTCATTCTCGATGACTATCCGCTGGAAACGGCGGCCCAGTCGCTCACGCAGTCGCTGATGTTCATGAGCGGTCAGGTCTGCGCCTCGCTGACGCGGGTGGTGGTCACGCAGAACCGCCACGATGAACTGGTCGATGCGCTGCGTCAGGCGTTCGGCACGATCACGGTGGGCGATCCCTACGATCCCGGCACCATGCTCGGCCCGCTGGCGATGGAGCGGCAGCGTGATCGCGTGCTGAACTACATCCAGCAGGGGCAGGCGCAGGGTGGCCAGTTGGTATGCGGCGGGGGCCGACCGGCCGAACTCGATCGCGGCTGGTTCGTGGAACCGACGCTGTTTGCCAATGTCGACAATGCCAGTGTGATTGCACAGGAAGAAATCTTCGGCCCGGTGCTGAGCGTTATTCCCGCCCGTGACGAGGAAGACGCCATCCGCATTGCCAATGACACGATCTACGGCCTGAACAACGCCGTTTTCTCCACGGACAACGACGCCGCCTATCGCGTGGGCCGGCGCCTGCGTTCGGGCACGGTCGGGCAGAACGGGTTCCGCACCGATTTCGGCATCGCCTTTGGCGGCTTCAAGCAGTCGGGGATTGGCCGCGAAGGCGGGCGGGAGGGGTTGCTGCCCTATCTCGAAACCAAGACCATGCTGCTGGATGGCCTGCCGTCGCATCTGGCATCCTGAAAAAACACATCTGCAAAGGGGGGCGAAAATGCCAGTCGAAAGTCGTGCCGCGATCATGTTCAGCCCGCGCGAACCGTTGCGGGTGGAAACGGTCACCGTTGCCGATCCCGGGCCGCGCGATGTGCTGATCCGGCTGGATGCGGCCAGCCTGTGCCATTCGGATCTGGGCTATATCGATGCCAAGTTCCCGCATCCCGTACCCGCCATTCTGGGGCATGAAGGGATCGGCACCGTGGTACGCAAGGGCGCGGATGTCCGTGTGGTGGATGAAGGGGATGTGGTGATCCCCTATCTTCTGCCGGATTGCGGTGAATGCCCCTATTGCCTGTCGGGCCGAACCAATTTTTGCGTGCAACTGGGCCGGTCCTATGCCCCCGGATTCCCGACCTGGTTCAGTTATCAGGGGACGCCGGTGCATGGCATGCTCTCGCTCGGCACGTTCTCGGAATACCTGGTCGTGCCGCAGGATCAGGTGCAGAAGGTCAACCCCGCCGCGCCGCGCGGGCAAGCCAGTTGCATTGGCTGCGGTGTCACCACGGGCGTTGGCGCGGCGCTGATCACGGCGAAAGTCGAGGCGGGGTCCAGTGTTGTCGTGTTCGGTCTGGGCGGTGTCGGGCTGAGTGTCGTGCAAGGCGCGCGCATCGCCGGGGCGACCACGATCGTGGCGGTCGATCTCAACGCGGACAAGGAAAGCGCGGCCCGCGCCATGGGCGCCACCCATTTCATCCATGCCGCCGAAACCGATCCGGTGGCCGCGGTGCATCGGTTGACCGGCATCGGGGCGGACTATGCGTTTGAATGCGTGGGCAGTGCCAAGGCGTTTGAACAGGGCCTAGCCTGTCTGAGTGCGGGCGGTTGGGCAAAGATGGTCAGTGTCGGCCTGATCCCCGACGAGGTGCCGATCCCGGGCAACTGGACGAACTTCGTCGGCAAGATCTGGCAGCAAAGCCTGATGGGCGGGGCGCGTCGCAAGGATGTGGCCGGTTTTGTGGATTGGTTCATGGACGGCAAACTCGATCTGTCCGCCATGGTTTCCCATGAAATCACGCTGGATGACATCAACCACGGGTTCGATCTGATGCGCCAGGGCAAATCGAACCGGGCGGTGATCCGCTACAGCGACTGGTAATCCGGGCGCAGGACGCGCGGCCCGGCTTCAAGGCGCGGGTTGCAGCGTGGCTCTCAACGCATCCTGCTGTGCGATAAGGGCGGCTGTGGCCAACACCCGGCGGGCATGGGCAAGGTGCAGGCTGGCATAGCCATCCTGCGCACCGCCTGCCGCATCAACCTGGGTGCGGGCGTGGGCGATTTCTTCCACATTCGGGCCGAACGCGGCATTGGCCATGCCGATCGTGGCGGGGAGTACCACCGATTTCCCGTCGAAACCCCATTCCACCCCCTGCGCGCAGCTTTCCGCGAAACCATCGGTGTTGGCGTAGTTGGGATGCACGGCGTCGATGATTGTCAGGCCATGGGCGCGGGCGACCAGTACCGCATGGCTGAGCGCGTGCAGCATACCCAGACGGCCTGCCGTTTGTCGGACATGCAGCGTTTCGGCAAGGTCGGTGCCGCCGATCACCAGACCGGCGATGCGCGGGCTGGCCGTGGCGATCTCTTCCGCCCGCAGCACGCCCAGCGGGGTTTCGACAAGGCACCAGATGCGCAAGGCCGCAGGCGCCCCTCCGGCATCGAGAATCGCCGTGACCTGCCGTACCATGCCCGCCCCTTCCACTTTGGGGATCAGCACGCCGTCCAGCGGCAGCGTGGCGGCCATGGTGCAATCGCCATGCCCCCAAGGGGTGTCGAGGCCGTTCACGCGCAGCAGGCGTTCGCGGCCTGCCCCGTCGGGTATGGTGCGCAAGGCATCGGCAATCCGTTCGCGCGCGGCCAGCTTGTCATGCGGGGGGGTGCCGTCTTCCAGATCGAAGCAGAACATGTCGGCCGGGAAGGACGGATAAGCATCCAGCATCTGGGGATAGGCCCCGGCGAGGTAGAGCATCGAACGGCGCAGAGGTGGGGTATCAGCCATCATGGTGCCTTTCAGGCCGGGAACATCTTGTCCGGATTGAGGATATGGGCGGGGTCCATTACCCCTTTGATCGCTTTCATCAGCGCCAGTTCCGCAGGCGTGCGGGTGTAGCCGATATAGTCGCGCTTGGCCGTACCGATGCCGTGTTCGGCAGAGATCGAGCCGTTGAAGCGTTGCACCGTTTCGAACACGGCGGTGTCGACTGCGTGGTGGGTATCGCCATCGGCCTTGCCGGTGCCGACCATGAGATGGAGATTGCCATCGCCGATATGGCCATACGTCACGAATTCCGCATCGGGAAAGCGCGCGCGGACATGGGCCTTGGCCGCAATCACGAAGGCTTCCATTTCTGATACGGCGACGCTGACATCAAAGGCGAACAGTGGCCACATGCGGCCCATCGGTTCGTTCAGATCTTCGCGCACGGCCCACAGGCGATCGCGGTCCGCACCCGACTGGGCAATCACCGCATCGCTGGCGAGGCCATCGCTGAGGACCCCGGCCAGAACATCTTCGAACCGGGCGGCATCGCGTTCGGGTTCGGCCCCCATCGCTTCCACCAGCGCATAGAACGGTGCGCCGGACGGCAGCGGCGCAGGCCGTTTGTCCGCATTGGCGGTGGTGATGAGCGTGTAGAAATCGTCCCACATCACTTCGAACGAGGACAGTGTGCCCGCCATGTCCCCTTCGAGCCGCCGCAGCAGGGTTACGGCGTGGTCGAAGCTGGAAAGCGCAAGAAGGGCGGTCTGGGTGCTTGTGGGGGCCGGGCGCAGGCGCAGCACCGCCCGGGTGATCACGCCCAGCGTGCCTTCACTGCCGATCAGCAGATGCTTGAGATCGTAACCGGCGTTGTCCTTGATCGTCTTGTGCAGGCCCGACAGGATTGTGCCGTCGGCCAGCACGGCCTCCACCCCCAGCACCATGTCGCGCATCATGCCCCAGCGCAGCACGCGCACCCCGCCCGCATTGGTGGCGATATTGCCGCCGATCGTGGCGGTACCGCGCGCGCCGAGATCGAGCGGCAGGATCATCCCTTGGGCTTCGGCCCGGTCCTGCACGCTTTGCAGAATACACCCGGCTTCGACGGTCATGGTCATGCTGGCGGGGTCGACTTCGAGGATGCGGTTCATCCGTTCGAGCGACAGCGCGATGCCCCGCGGCGGCGCATCCGCACCGCCGACCACACCTGTCCGCCCGCCTTGGGTGGTCACGGGTGTTCTGAACCGCTGCGCCACTTTGAGCACCGCAGCCACCTGTTCAGTGTTGCCGGGGCGGACCACAAATCCCGGTCGTGGCAATGGCTGGCCACGCAGATCGGTGTGATAGCGCAGATCGATCGCCGCCCCTGTAAACACCTGATCGGGGCCGACCGCATCGTTCAGCGCGGCATGAAGATCGTTCGCTACGTTCACGGCAGGCCCGCCCCGGCAAAGCCGACATCGATGGCCTCGATCCGCGATGTCATCTTGGCCAGTGCCACCGCGGGTTCTTCCTGTTCCGCCGTGCAGATGTACAGCGTCCTGCGATCCGGCCCGCCGAACACACAGGCGAAGGGATTGCGGCCTTCTTCGCTCGGCACCAGATGCGTGATTCTGCCGCCGTCCTCCACCCGGATCACGCCGGGCCCCCAGCAGCACGAAACCCACACCGCACCGGTATCATCCAGACATATCCCGTCGGGGTAATAGCCATCGGGCAATTGCGCGAAGACACGCCGGTTGGACAGGCGCCCCTGTGCGTCCCGATCGAAGGCGCTGAGACGGCAGGCCCCGCTTTCGGCAATGATGAACGTGCGGCCATCGGGGCTGAGCACCATGCCATTGCCGCTGGTCATGTCGTCTGCCGCCTTGTGCACGCTGCCATCGGGTTCCACGCAGAGCAGGGCCGCCGCCACGGCCGGTTCGCCACCGCGCCAGTCGAACCCGTGCTGCACCGCATAGGCACGCCCCTGCGGATCGACCAGCATATCGTTCAACCCGGCCTTCGCCATATGCGATAGGTCCGCATGGGGGCTGAGCTGCCCATTGTTCCAGCGATAGATCTTCATTTCGTGTACCGCCACCACCAGCAGGCTGCCATCGGGCATGAAGCCGATGCCCGATGGGGAATCCAGTGGGGTGACCACCGTTTCCAAGGCCCCATCGCCGTTCATGGCATAGACGCTGCCGCCGTGAATGTCGGCAAACCACAATCGCCCATCGTGCCAGCGGGGATTTTCCGCAAAGGCAAACCCATCGGCAGCGATATCCGGCTTTCGGGTAAATTCGTGCACTGACATTGTGTGGCCTTTCGCTGGTATCAGACGGTGATCGGCAGGCGGACCCAGCCGATCTGAAATTCGGATGTGGCGCGTTCGCCCCCGGCTTCATCGATGGCGTAGTCGGGGAACCGGCGCAGCAGTTCTTCCACGATCAGCCGCCCTTCCAACCGTGCGATATGGATGCCGATGCAGAAATGCGGACCCATGCCGAAGGCGACGATGCGGCGCATCGGGCGATCCCACTGGAACGTGTCGGGATCGGCGAACTCGCGCGCGTCGCGATTGGCCGATGCTGTGAGCAGCAGCACCCGTTCACCCGCGCGCATCGCGGTTCCGGCTATCACGGCATCCTGTTTCAGCGTGCGGCCGAACCATTGTGCCGGGCCGAACATGCGCACCATTTCCTCGAAGGTCGAGGCGGCATGGGCGGCTGGGTCGGCGGCGGCGGCGGTGCGCTGGTCGGGGCGCAGCCAGAGTTCGCGCAACCCCCCGGCCATGACCTTGGGCAGGGATTCCGTGCCGCCGATCAGGATGCTGATCAGTTGCTGGGTAATCTCGTCATCGGTCAAGGGGCCGCGTCCGGGAATCTGCGCGGCCATCAGCCCGTCGATCATGCGCGGATCGCCGGGAACCGGGCCATCGCGGCGCTGCACCACCAGATGTTTGATACGCGCGGCGATTTCGGCAATTGCGGCCCAGCCGTCTTGCGTCATCCCCGGCTGATCGGGCGCGCGGGCAACCGAGCGGTTGACCAGCATGATGGCATCCTCGATCTCGCTTTGCGCAAAGCCGACGATATGGCACGCGGCCCCGGCCGATACGTGGCTCGCAAGGTCGAGATTGATGTCCATTCGCCCGGTATCGGCCAGCACGTCGAGCCTGCGCCGCACCAGATCGCGCAGCATGGGCTCCATTTTGGTGACGGCACCCGGCAGCAACGATGCGCCCATGGCCCGGCGGACCTGCCCATGGACCGGCGGATCGAGATTGTTGAACAGATCGAGTGGAACCAGCGTAGGTTCGGGGACGGCGTCACCCGCAGGCGCGGTCAACAGTTCGCGCGAAAACACCTGTCCTTCGGCTTCGGTGAACCGATCCCTGTCGAGAAAGGCGTTCCACACATCGTCGAACCGCGACAGCGCCCAGGCGCGATATTGCGGCAGCGGATAGACCGGATGATCCGCGCGCAGCCTGTCATAGAACGGTTGCGGATCGACCATGGCCTCTGGCGAGAACGGGTCGTAGCGGAAGGCGGGTTCAGCACCCATGGCGTGTGGCTCCGGGCCGGAATCTGGCAAAGGCAGGGCGCATGGGTGAACGGACATCCTCTTCTCGACTGGCGCGGGTCGTGCTGCCCCTGCGTGACAATCTGCGGCGGAGGCTATGCCGCCGACCATGCCATGAACAGGACAAAGACTATTCCAAACCGCACATGTTTTCGAAAACCAACATTTTAGGGCGGCTATGCGGCTTGGAATGGCGCGGGTGATTGCCTAATCCTTGCACGGTGGTGAGGATGGCGGAAACAAGGAACGGACGCCCATGAACGCAAAATCAGGCGTGCAGGCATCTGCGGCGCGCGCGCGCGATTATCAGGTCGATGCGATCTACGCGATGCCGGGGGTCAATCTGCAATTGCGCACTTATCATCACGAAACACCCAGCGAGAGCGGCAAGGCGCGGGCGGATCACGTCCTGTCCGTCAGCCTCAGCGGGCGCGGACCCGGTTCGACCGGGCGTTATATTCGCGACCGGCACGAAACGGGCTGGTTCCGGTTTGGCAATATTACCTTTGTACCAGGGGGTGTTCCGATCGTTGGCCGGGGTCCCGGGGGGATGCAGCAAACGCTATCCTGCCGGTTCGATTACGGGGCTTTTGCGGATCTGGCGCTGTTTGAAGAAGGCTTGACGGACGAACGGCTGCTGGCCTGCGGCGATATCCGCGCGCCGGGGATGGAAGAGATGATGCGGCGGCTGGCGTGGGAATTGCGCTCCCCCGGGTTCGGGCGGGAAACGATGATCGATCTGTTGGTCCGTGGGGCGATTGTCGATGTCGTGCGGCATATCCGCCAGTCCGGGGACTGCCCGTCGCGCCGGTCTGGTGGCCTTTCACCTGCGCAATTGCGGCGTCTGACCGATTATATCGATGCCTCGCTCGATCGCAGTCCGACCATTTCGGAACTGGCGCGGGTCTGCGATCTTAGTGCGGGGCACCTCATGCGCAGTTTCCGCCAGACTACGGGTGAAACGATTCACGACCATGTTCAGCGCGTTCGGATTGCGCGCGCGCAGGCGATGCTGATGGAGCATGACCATTCGATCAAACAGATCGCGCATCTGCTCGGTTTCGCGACGCCCAGCAGCTTTGCGGTCGCGTTCCGGCGGTTGAGCGGGCAGAGCCCTTCGGGATTCCGCCAACGCAACCGTTCGCGCGGGGTTTAACGAAACCCGCGTCTCATAAAATTGCCTGCGGGGAATTTCAGTGGCTGTTGCCGCCTGATCTACCGCAAATCGGCGGACGATACGATGATCACCACCCGCCGGTTTTCCCGCCGCCCCGCCGCGGTCTTGTTGCTTTCTATGGGGTTGGTCATGCCGCGCCCGATGGGGACGACCCCCGCGCTATCCATGCCGCCTGCAACCAGCGCATCGCGAACCGCTTCCGCACGCTTTTGGGAAAGCGTGAGATTGTAGGCTGGCGTGCCGGTGGAATCGGTGTTCCCCTCGACACGCGCGCCCCGCACCTCAATGCTGAGGAGAGTTCGGGCCAGCCCATCCAGCCGTGCAATCTGTTCGGTGGCCAGTTTGTTCTCATCTGTTTTGAACAGCAGGCGATCAGACATGCCAAGATGCCATTCATCGCCAACCTCACGAAAGCCATTTTCCTTGAGCACGGCGATCTTCCGGGCAACCGGATCATCTGCGGGGACTGTCTGGCAGGCTGCGACTGCGAACAACAGGAGTGAAAGCAGGTATTTACCCATATGTTTCTTGCACCGATGAAAATCTGCGCCGCTTCAGCTTGTGTTGATACATGCGTTCGTCGGCTTGACGGATGAGATCCGGGGATGACTGGGCATCACGCGGGTAGAGGGCATGGCCAATACTGATCGATGGGGCGATCGTATGTGTATCGTTGACATCGAACGCGTGAGATAAGCTTTCGTCTATACGAGAGGCCACAGCCCGTAAAGTATCGTCATCCGGCAGGGCGCTGACAATGACCGCGAATTCATCTCCGCCTATGCGGAAGGCGTGATCGGAGGGTCTGATCGCCTTACGCAACCTCTCGCCGACTGCCATCAGCATGGCGTCACCCACGATATGGCCATATTGGTCGTTGATCGATTTGAAATGATCGAGATCGAGGTACAACAGGGCGAAGGCGGCTTCCTTACCCGGTGCGTCGGTGATCATACCATTGATAACGTGATCGAAAAACGCGCGGTTGCCCAGCCCGGTCAGAGGGTCGTGCAGGGCGTCATGTTGCAATTTGTCTTTTTCGTCCTGCAAGCTGACATGCCAGCCTTCCAGTTCGTTGAGAAGCGCGTTGAAATCGTGGCCGAACCTGTCGAGTTCGGCAATGCCAGAGGGGGCGACACGCCGTTCCAGTGCGCGATCCTGCCGCACGGCATGGGCCACGGATGCGATATCCTGCAAGGGCTTGATGACGCCGTTTACCAGTTGCCGGGTGAGGATGCGCATCGCCAGTAGCGCACCCACCACGCAGCACAACAGGCTCAACCCGCCATAAAGCAGGAAGTTGGTCAGTACCGAGGTGTCACCGGCGACGTGCACTGTGCCGATCAACTGGCCATCCCTGCGGATCGGACTGACCGCGTGGGCAATGCGAAACAACTGTTCGACACGGGTGGTTTCGGTGTTTGTGTCGGAAGGAGAGTGGAACCAGTTGGCGAGCAATCGGCCATCGGGTGCGCGCAACTCCACGAAGCGCACACCCTGCATGCTGGCAACAGAAGCGATGCCATCGCGTGCGGCTTCCATGTCCTCGAACACGACTGCGGGTTCGACGGTGTAGCTGATGCTCCGTGCGACGAGGGAAAGGTTGCTCTGGAAGTAGTACCGGATCGTGTGCACGCCCGTACCGATCAAGGCCGCGCACAACAGGAAAAGGGTCAGCAGCATCAGGCGCCGGTTATAGCGGTCGAGAACGTCGCGGATGCCGGGCAAAGGCTGCGAGGAACGGCGCACCATGGTCAGTGTTCCTTCGACAGCCGCAGGACGCGGGGGTCAATCCGCAGGGGTGATCGCGAAATCGCATCGATATTTAATTGAAAGGATAGCGTATTCGATCTGAATGAAAGACAGAACATCACTTCGCTGGCGCTGCAATCGCTGTCGCGTTCGATGAGTGTCAGTACGGGCTTCCCGCGTACTTTGGCGGTTGTATAGCGGATCGATGTCAAGGGGAGATGCCCGAGATAAAGAGCATCGCAATCGTTCATGTTCTCCGTAATGGAGCCCAGTTCATCAACAGTGACCTTGGTGCCATTGAGCAGCGCGATCGCATCCAGCTTGGCCGTGTGCGAACTGGGTCCGAGAATACAGAGCCGGATCGGTTGCGGCCTGTTCGGCCACCGCGTATAATTGAAAATCGCTTCGACCATTTGTGCGGTGGCTTCGCTTTGCGCATCGCCATCAGCGGCAACGGGCACAGCTGCCGGCACCAGGGACTGTGCGAAGACCGGGCCGGGCAGCAAAAGCAGCGTGAGAGCTGCGATAATGTGCTGTATCTGCGACAGGATAAACCGCCCTATGGAAACCTGACGTCGCCCATTCCATCGAAACGCAATATTGGCAAGGGGCTATGGTGATCCATAACGGGACGTAATGTAAAGAAATTACTGGTTTTCTGTAGCGAGACCTGCCGGATTATCGCGTTGTCCGGCGGCCGACCGTGCGATCTTAATGGGGCTGTGACGGGACATCCGGATTGCCTTCGGTGCGATCGCGGTAGAGCGCGGCCCGCCCGAGGAGCATGAACGAGACGGGGGCCGTCAGTGTGATGAAGATCACGATCAGGATCTCGTGGACTGATGGCCGCGAGCGCAGAACCGAGAAGCAGACGATCGAGGCAAGACAGATCAGTAACGTGCCGAAACTCGTAGCCAGCGTCGGTGCGTGGACGCGTTCGTAGAATGTCTTCAGCCGCAGCAGGCCGATAGAGCCCAACAGGGCTGTCGTCGCCCCGGCCAGAAGCAGAAGCGCGACGGTTATGGCCGCCCACAGCGGCAGGTCCGGGGTCTGAATCATTCTATCACCTCTCCGCGCATGAGGAATTTCGCCAGCGCCACCGTGCCGACGAAGCCGAGAAGCGCAATGATCAGAGCGGCTTCGAAATAAAGGGTACGCCCGGTCTGGATGCCGAACGTCACCAGCATCAGCATCGCATTGACATAAAAGGTATCGAGCCCAAGCACGCGATCCTGCGCGCGTGGGCCGGTCAGAATACGATAGGCCGCGCACAGCACCGCAAACCCCAGAAGGATTTGTGCGGCCGTTATCGCGAGAGCCAAAGCGAGCATGATCATGGGCCGAACATCTCCACAAGAAGGGCCTCGTAGCGGCCTTTGATCAAGGCTATCCAGGCATCTTCGTCCACATTGTCGAGCACATGGACCAGCAGTGTCTGCTTGGCCCGGTCATATTGCACCCACATCGTTCCGGGTGTGGCCGTGATGATGACCGCCAGCACCGCCAGCCCATGCTCGTTACGCATATCCAGCGGGAGGGTGACAAAGCCGGATATCCGTTTGCCACCGGGCAGAAGGATGATTTTCGCGACAGCCAGATTCGATCGGATGATGTCAACGATGACCAGACCGAGAAGCTTCGGCAAGGGGCGCAAACTGCGGATCTTAACCCGTCCGGGGCGCAGGGCGGACATGACCTGACCCGAAAAGAGCGAAACCGCGCTGCCCAGCAACAATTGCCCGACAGAAGACGATTGCGTCAGCAAGACCCACATCAGCAGCAGACTGGCCGAGAGCATGGGGTAGGGGACCCAGCGCGTCATGGCGCAGGCTCCGCCTGCGCACGGGGCAGGACGACGTGGATATAATCGCCGCGATCCTGCAGCGATCGCCCGGTACGTTCCATGTACTGCATGACCGGTCCGGCGAACAGGATCAGGCCGAGGCAGATCAGCAGCAGCACGCCCACCGGGATCGCTTCCCACAACCGCAGGATGGGCTGCGGGCGATCGGTGGGGGTCCAGAGCAAGTCAATGCCCGCGCGGCTGGTCGCCACCAGCATCGCCAGCCCCGACAGGATCAGCAGCGTGACCAGCGTCCAGACAGCGGGTGAAATATCTTTGTCCAGACCGATCAGCCCATGCAGGATCGCAAATTTGGCGATGAATCCGGAAAGGGGCGGCATACCGGCGAGCAGCAGGGCGCAGAACAGGAATCCGGCGCCAAGGATGGCGATGGTCACCGGAATTACCACTCCGATCTCGCTCTCGTCTTCCTCCAGGGCCTGGGTATCCTCGTCCTCGAACATCGGCTCGACGACTGTGCGGACACCCGGGTCAGCGTCTTTTCGTTCGATCATTTCAAGCAGGAGATAGAAGGCGCTGAGCCCCAGCGTTGAACTGACCAGATAGAACAGCGCGCCTGCCAGCACGGCCCCCTGCCCCACCCCAAGGCAGGCCAGCAGCGTTCCTGAGGATACGATCACCGAATAGCCCGCAAGGCGGGAGAGCGAGCGTGCGGAAAGCAATCCGATCGTGCCGAACGCAATGGTCGCAAGGCCGCCGTACAGCAGCCATTCTTCGCCAAAATTGGCGGTCCAGCCGACTTTCCCGCCGAACAGCAGCAAATAGACGCGCAGCAGCGCATAGATGCCCACCTTGCTGAGGATCGCAAACAGGGCGGCGACCGGCGGGACGGCCACGGCATAGGTCCCGGGCAGCCAGAAGCCGAGCGGCCACATGCCGGCCTTGATAAGAAAGGCGACGCCCAGAATGGCGATCCCGCTTTGCAGCAGGGCAAGGTCGCCCCCCTGCACAGAGGCAATGCGCAGGGCCAGGTCCGCCATGTTGAGCGTGCCGGTAACCCCATAGATCATGCCCGCGCCCACCAGGAACAGCAACGAGGCCATGATATTGATCGCAACGTAGTGCAGGCCTGCCTTCACCCGTGGCTGCCCCGATCCGTGCAGCAGCAGCCCATAGGAGGCGGCCAGCAGCACTTCGAAGAAAACAAACAGGTTGAAGATGTCGCCAGTCAGGAAGGCGCCGTTCAGGCCCATGAGCTGGAGCAGGAACAGCACGTGAAAGCGGGGCCCCGCACTTTCCCAGCGGCTCAGCGAATAGACCAGCGAGGTCACACCCAGAATACTCGTCAACAGCAGCATCAGGGCTGATAGCCAGTCGACCACCAGCACGATGCCGAATGGCGCAGGCCAATTCCCCACATGATAGGCGCGCGTCGCATTCTGGCCGGCGAACCCGGCGGATACCACGTGCTGGAACAGCACCAGCGCGATGGCGAGAAGCGCCAGCACGGTGAACAGGCTGATGACGTTCTTGGTCCTGCGTTGCCGTTCGCCGAACAGCAGAATCAGGGCACTGGCGGCGAGCGGCAGCAGAATGGGTGCGATAATGAGCTGGTCGGCGAGGGCGATGGTCATTGTTCGTCTTCCCCGTCGACGTGGTCGGTGCCGGTAAACCCGCGCGCGGCGAGCAACACCACGAGCATAAGCGCCGTCATCGCAAAGGAGATCACGATCGCGGTCAGGACCAGCGCCTGCGGCACAGGGTCAGACATGGCGGCCACTTCTGTCGCGCTGTCCGGGCCGGTGAGTGCAGGCGCATCGACCTGCAGGCGGCCCATGGCGTAAATGAACAGATTGACGGCGTAGGAGATTAGCGAAAGGCCGATAATCACCTGAAAGGTGCGCGGCCGCAGGATCAGCCACACCCCGGAAGCCGTGAATACGCCAATGGCGATGGCAAGGACGACTTCCATCAGTCAGCCCCCCCATCCGCTTTGGCATCATGGGCGGCACGCGATACCGGCGTGCGGATCGACTGGTGCGCCAGACCGATGAGCATCAGCGCCGTTGCCCCGATTACCACCAGAAAAACGCCGATATCGAACAACAGTGCGCTGGCCATCGGCACTTTTCCAATGATCGGGATATCGGCATATTGGAATGCGGAGGTGAGGAACGGATAGCCGATCACCATGGCGCCTACACCGGTCAGCAGCGTGATCAGCAGGCCGCTGCCCACCCAGCTCATCGGCCGGACGCGCAGCCGCGTTTCGACGCTGCGTGTGCCGAAAGCCATGTATTGCAGGATCAGGGCAATCGTCACCGTCACCCCGGCGGAGAAGCCGCCACCCGGCAGATCGTGCCCGCGAATGAGCAGATAGAGCGCGAATACGAGAATGACCGGCGAAAGCCACTGCATGATGATCCGCGGAATGACGAGATAATCCGCACGGGTATCGCCGATATTGCGTCCTTCCGCGCGATCGTCGAACGCATTCTGCACGCGTTGCTGTTCGGGCATGCGGACGCTTTCTGTTGCAGGGCGGAAGCGCTGCAACAGCGAGAATACGGTCAGCCCGATGATCGCCAGCACCGTGATTTCGCCCAGGGTGTCGAAGCCGCGGAAATCGACAAGGATGACATTGACGACATTCTTGCCACCACCGCCCGAGTAGGCATGTTCCATGAAATAATCGGCCACGCTGTATCCCTGAGGCCGGGTCATCACGGCATAGGACAGCAGGGCGATCCCCGTGCCCGCCGCAAGGGCAATGCACAGGTCCATGCCTCTGCGCAGCCGGTCGAGAGTGAAACGGCCCGGGCTTTGCGGAAGGTCGGATTGCCTTTTCGGAAGCCAGCGCAGACCGAGCAGGAGGAGGACGGTGGTCACGCTTTCGACCAGCAATTGGGTGAGCGCGAGATCCGGCGCAGAAAGCCAGACGAAGCTGACACAACTGGCAAGCCCGGCACC
Organism: Caenibius tardaugens NBRC 16725; assembly: GCF_003860345.1. Classification (GTDB taxonomy): domain Bacteria; phylum Pseudomonadota; class Alphaproteobacteria; order Sphingomonadales; family Sphingomonadaceae; genus Caenibius; species Caenibius tardaugens. The sequence goes on along the minus strand of NZ_CP034179.1, from coordinate 1,321,018 downwards.
CGCCATCAGGATCAGGGCGGCATAGCGGTGGAATTTGGCCTGCCAGGCGGCGCCGATCGCACAAAGGCACCCGACCACCCAGATCAGCGCAAAGCCCGGATCGACCAGCATGCCGGGGCGGCTGCCCAACTCGTAATCATAGCGCAGGAACGGCAGGAATCCGGCCAGGCAGGCAATCACCATCAGCAGCCGGAGCTGGGGCTGGAGCTTTTTCGTGCCGGTAATCGCGAAGAGTTTCTGCGCACCGGAAACGATTGCCGCGAGAACGGTCTCGAACGTCCGTCGGCCTTTCAGCCTGCCCATCAGGGGGACAGTTTCCACGGTGTTGAGGCGGTCGCGGAACAGGGCGTAACCCAACCCGCCAATGACCAGGGCGATGATGCTGAGCACCAGGGGTTGGGAAAATCCGTGCCAGATCGCGAGGCTGTATGCGGGAACCGCATCGTTCAGAACGCCTTCTGCGGCGATATGCAGGAACGGGCCAATCGTCAGGGTGGGAATGATCCCCACCAGCAGACAGGCCAGCACCAGTACCTCGACCGGAAGGCGCATCCAGAACGGCGGTTCGTGCGGTTCGCGCGGCAGATCTTTAGGCGGCGGGCCAAAGAAGCCCTGATGAATGAAGCGCGCCGAATAGAGCACGCTCAGCGCCAGCGCGGCGGTGGCGATGAACGGCAGGGCGGAGTCGATTACGGTCCCGCGATGATTTTGCAGGGCTTCGGCCAGAAACATCTCTTTCGACAGGAAGCCGTTCAGCAAGGGCACCCCGGCCATGGCCGCAGCGGCCACCATCGCCAGTGTCGCGGTGATCGGCATGAACCGGTAGAGACCGCTTAACCGCCTGAGGTCGCGCGTGCCGGTTTCATGGTCGACAATCCCCACAGCCATAAACAGCGAAGCCTTGAATGTCGCATGGTTGAGCGTGTGGAAAATGGCGGCGACCAGAGCCAGGGGGCTGCCGAGACCCAGGAGCAGCGTGATCAGGCCGAGATGGCTGATCGTCGAATAGGCCAACAGCCCTTTCAGATCTTGCTGGAAGATCGCTGCCCAGGCGCCGATCAGCAGCGTGGCAAGGCCGGTCGTCGTGACGATCAGATACCACATGTCCGTGCCAGCCAGAATGGGCCAGAGCCGCATCAGCACGAAAATGCCCGCTTTCACCATGGTTGCGGAATGGAGGTAGGCGGAGACCGGCGTTGGCGCGGCCATCGCGTGCGGCAACCAGAAATGGAATGGGAACTGCGCGCTCTTGGTGAAGGCGCCGATCAGGATCAGGATCAAGGCAGGAGTATAAAGGGCGCTGGCCTTGATCCGGTCGGCCGCAGCCAGCACGACATCAAGATCATAGCTTCCGGCGATCCTGCCGATCAGCAGTATGCCGACCAGCAGGCACATCCCGCCTGCGGCTGTCACCAGCAGTGCCATACGCGCACCGCTGCGCGCGCTTTCGTTCTGGTGCCAGTATCCGATCAACAGAAACGAGAACAGGCTGGTCAGTTCCCAGAAGAACGCCAGCTGGATCAGATTGCCGGACAGAACCAGCCCCAGCATCGAGCCCATAAACGCCAGCAGAAACGCGAAAAAGCGCGGTACGGGATCTTCTGCGGCCATGTAGTACCGCGCATAAAGCACCACCAGAAAGCCGATGGCGACGACCAGCAGCGCAAAAACCCAACTCAACCCGTCAAGCCGGAGCAAGAGATCGAGGTCGAACGCGGGCAACCATTGCAGTTCGCTGCGCATCGTGTCGCCAGCGGCCAGAACGGGGTAGAACAGGGCAAGACCGACCGTGCACAGGCAAGCGATTGCCCCGGCGATCAACGCCGCGGCAGTGCGTGATGTGCTCGGAAGACAGGCCAGAATCAAACTGCCGATGAACGGCGCAAGGAGAATGGTCCACAAAAGTGGGGTGGCCCCGGTAAAGATCCCTACTCTCCTGTGCGACTGCTGTGAATGGATCGGTTTTCGTTCGGAAATTTCACTATAGGAAAGGAGCGGCCTGCGGCAACCCCAGCAGCGCCCTTGGGAAAAAAGACCGGCCCGGCACCGCCGACGCAACGGCCTGTGTTGCCGATCCTAGCACATTGCGGAGTGGTCACCGCGTCAGGCCGAAAATTATTGTGGAACCCAATCAAGGGATGCGGGCGATGCCAATCGCCAGACATGCCGGCTCAACCGAGTTATAAGGATATTGGGTGATGGCTGAAGACATGGAATGGGATCTGGAAGCGGACGTCGTCGTTCTGGGTTCCGGCGGCGCGGCCATGACGGCGGCGATTTCGGCATATGACTTCGGCGCAAAAGACGTGGTCATTCTGGAAAAGTCCGGGATGGTCGGCGGAACGACCGCCATGTCCGGCGGTATGCTCTGGATTCCCAACAATCCCTATCAGGTCGAAGCCGGGATTGCGGATTCCGACGAAGATATCGTGGCCTATCTCGATGCGCTTGCCCCCGGTCAGCTCGAACCGGATACCTTGGGCGCATTCATGGAAAGCGGCCCGGAAATGATCCGCTATTTCATGGACAAGACCCCGGTCCGTTTCCATGTCTACACCGATTTCCCCGATTATCAGCCCTATATTCCCGGCGCCAAGCCCGATGGCGGCCGGTCGCTGGATAACGAGGCGTTTTCCTTTGAAACGCTCGGCAAATGGGCAACCCGGGTGAATCCCACCAAGATGGCCTATCCCGTGCGCGGCAGCCTGATGGAGGCAATCAACGGTACGCTGGACGAAGCCACGCTGGCCGAACGGGAAGCCCGTGATTACCGGGGGTTGGGGCAGGCGCTGGCCGGTTCCCTGTTCAAGGCGGTGCTGGATCGCGGTATTCCGGTGGAGTTTGAAAAGCGTGCCCGCAAGCTGGTCAAGGATGGCGAGCGGGTCATCGGCGTTATCGCGGAAGATGGCAATGGCCGTGATTTTCGCGTGCGCGCCCGGCGCGGCGTGGTGATTGCCACGGGCGGGTTCGAATGGAACGAAACGCTGGTCAAAATTTTCCTGCGCGGCCCGCTGACCGGCCCGGTCAGTGTGCCGGAAAACGAGGGTGATGGCCTGTTGATGGCGATTGAGGCCGGTGCCCAGTTGGGCAACATGCAACACGCTTTCTGGCAGCAGAGCGTGCTGGAATTCAAGCCGCAGCACCGCAGTGCCAAGCCCAACTATCTGCTCGGTTCGGATGAACGCGCGCGTCCCGGCGCGATCCTCGTCAACAAGGCGGGCAAGCGGTTCGTGAACGAAGCGGCGAATTACAACGCCATGGGCAAGGCGCTGCATGCGTTCGACGCCGGAACCCATACTTATGCCAACCTGCCGTACTGGCTGATCATCGATCAGCGTTACAAAAACAAGTATCACACGTTCAATTCGCCGCCTGGCGGTCCGGTCCCGTCATTCATGATGCAGGCCGATACGCTGGAGGCGCTGGCGGAACTGGCGGGGATCGATCCGCAGGGGCTGACGGCCACTGTGGCGCGGTTCAACGATCTGGTCCGCAACGGGCATGATGACGATTTCAACCGCGGCGACAACACCTACGACAATTTCTACATGTGGGGGGATTCCGATTTCGATCCGCCGCACCGTACGCTGGGTGTGATCGATCAGGGACCGTTCTACGCGGTCAAGATGGAATCCGGCGCGCTTGGTACGTCGGGTGGCCCCCGGACAAACGGCGATGCGCAAGTGCTGGATTGGGCTGGCAATCCGATCCCGGGGCTCTATGCGGCGGGCAATGCCATGGCGGCGGTTCTGGGCGAAGCTTATGGTGGCGCTGGCGGTACGCTGGGTCCGGGCATGACGTTCGGCTATATCGCCGGGCGGCATCTCGGAACGCATATCCCCAATCGCTAGCGATCCGGTCAGGTTGCCCCGCCGCGCCCCATGGGGCGCGACGGTGGTCTCCTGCATGTCGCCCTGACGGCGGGCGAAAGTTACTGTTCGCTGCTCGCACAGGAAAAGCAGAGTGCCGCTTCCGGTCGGGCTTCCAGCCGCCGGGGGGCGATGTCCTGCCCACAGCGCACGCATTCGCCATATGTGCCGTTCTCAATGCGCAGCAAGGCCCGGTTTACCGACGCAATCTCGCGCGCGATCAGCGAAGCCTGCCCTTCGAGCGGCACATCATCTTCCGTTGCGACCGCCTGCTCGGATGTGTCCGGGTCAAGAGGTTCGTCCAGATCCTGAACAATACGCTGCTGCCGGCCCTCCAACTCAACGAGTTTTTCCGAAAGCAGTGCTTTGGCGGCGGCGGTATCTGGCATTGGCTGTGATCCTTTCCGGTCGATTTCCCTTCATAGCAAGGGTTGCGCCAGCCTGCCAACGCCCAGCCTGCCAAGCTGATGATGGGGCAGGGTGATCTTTCGTGGACCATACCGGCGCATCGGATGTATTGCCCTGAACAAGAACACAGGGCGCGGCGATGCCCCGGGAGAGACAGATGGCAGGTGCGGATACCGATCGGGGTTCTGCGAAGGAGGGCGCGCGGCAACGCTCGTCTGCTTCGACAGGTGCTGCGGGCAATCATAACCAGAGCAGGATTCTGAAGGATATCCTGAAACAGCAGATCCGCATTCGCGGGATGCGCTATCAGGATATTGCAGACCATCTCGGGGTGAGCGTGATGACAATCAAACGCTATCTCAATGCGGAACGCGTGCCGATCGAAGCGATCGAGGATATTGCTACATGTCTGGGGCTGAGCCTGATCGAACTGGCCGAATTCGCGAAGGCGAACGATGGTCGCCAGACGCTGGATCTCGAACTGCAGCAGGAAAGCGCGCTGGCCGCCAGTTACGAACTCGCACTGGTTCGCCTGCTGCTCTACAATGGGCTCACGGTCGAGGAAATCATGACCGAATATGGCGTGGACGAACCGACATTGGTCGGCCTGCTTACCCGGCTTGACCGCCTCAAGCTTATCGAATTGCTGCCGGGCAACCGCGTGCGCATTCGCGGGTCGCGCCATATCGAATGGCGCCGGGGCGGGCCGATGCGCCGCCAGATCGAGCAGGATATCCGCGAGAACTTCGTAAAGATGGATTTCGCCAATACGGAAAGCTTCTACGGTTACGAAACGGCGCGCCTTTCCCGGTCATCCGTGTTGCAGATCGAAGAACATATGCGGCAGCTTGTCCGTACGATGCGCATCCTGCAGAAAGTCGATCAGGGCGTGCCGATAGAACAAAAGCAATGGTATTCGCTGCTTGTCGCGCAACGGGAAACGAACTGGGGATTCCCGTTCCCGAACGGCGAGTTTCGGGCCCCGCGTTCGCTTGGCCCGAACGGGACGGTTTATCCGGCCAATCGCGGTGGCTGATGGATTGTGCTCTGAACCAGCCGCTCGGCAGTGCGCTGGCTATTGTGAATCCGTTACATAGCGCAGATCGGTGCCGTGGATGTCGGGCAGAATGGGCTGATCCCCGGCGGGCAGCGTGATCCCCCGCGAAGCGAGCGCGGCGCGCATCGCATCAAGGTCGGTCACCAGCAGATCCATGCGGAAAATGCCTTCACCATGCCTGTTGAGGAATGCCGCGATACGGCCGGCAAGACCATCTTTCGGAGCCCCGTGATCAAGCGCGAAGAAGCCCACTTCGCTTAAACCTTTGCCATTTCCGGGTGCCTGAAAGTGATAGGACACGACGCCCGCTTCCGCCGTGCGCGGCGTGGTGTTGATCGGTTCGGTGCCGAACACCGCGCGGAAAGTGTCGAGCGCGGCGTCCATATCGGACACCGCAAAGTCGAGACCATAGACCCCCGTAAACAGCCCGTCCTGCGTTTCATCGCCAAAGTCCGACGAACCATCCTTGGTGAACATCATTTCGCGGGCGATCTTGTCACCCCCGGCAATATGCCGGGCAATGAATATCTCCACGCCATGCAGCGTGCCGAGACTGTTGCTTTCCCCCACGGCATAGCGTTGCGGTTCGGCATGGACGAAAGTCAGCCCGCGCGCGGAAATCTCGGCCATCGTGCGGTCCATATCGTCGCACATGATCCCGATCAGGAACAGGCGATCATGGTCCACACGAATGGAATCGCCGCCTTCCTGAAACATGCCGAGAGCGTGCATCATCTCACCGTTACCGGGAAGTTGGTAATACATGGCGGTGATCGCCTGTCCCGGTGTCATATCGGGATGAATCCAGAGCGGTTCGGTGCCGAAGATCCTGTCGAGCTGGTCCTTGGAGGCGTCGAGGTCCTTCAGTACGTAATCGATCACGTAAATATTGGTGAGCATTGCGATATCTCCCCCGATCAGCATCAAGATCGCGATGTTATGATTGATATCGTATAAGTTCTGATCGTTTATGGCCCTGCTGCAAGCCCGATTTGGACAATAAGGCCAAGCAATATCCGTCGTTTCTCGCCCTGTGCCTTGTGGTATCAAATTCTGATACTGTCCGCGCGGCGCAGTGCCGTGGTTTCAGGGCAATCTCCGGGTCGGCAGCGAAATATCGGACCTGGTGACACAGGAAGAACAAAGCACTCCGATCGTTAAGTCTTCTCTGCAGGAAGGGCTGGCGGCTCTATTTCTGGCACGCCCGGTAACACTATGTGAAACTGAGGTAGGTCGCGGTTGCTCGCGTGTCTGTCCAAAACTACCAAACCGCAAATAATAATATCCAATAAACGGGTGGGAGATCGATACCATGGCCACGCATGGATTCTGTCGCATTGAAATCTTCAGATGTCTTCAATTCTGCGGTACTGCGCTTGCGCTTGGTATTGCTGTGCCGGCTTTTGCCCAGAACACTGGTTCCAATACGGGTTCGCCTGCGGCCGGTTCGACGGATGGCACCGGTTTGCAGGATATCATCGTCACGGCGCAGCGGCGCGAACAGCGGCTTCAGGATGTGCCTGTGGCTGTCACTGCATTCAGTGCCGAGGCGCTGGAAGATGCGCATATCACCAGTACGGTGGGCCTGAGCGGGGTCGTACCCAATCTGCAGGTCCTGACCCAGCCGAGCAGCGCGGCCCTGCCGATATATGCCTTGCGCGGTGTGGTTGCCGGGGAAACACAGAGCCAGGTCGACAATGGGATCGGCCTCTATCTCGATAACGTCTATCTCGGCCGGTCGGCGGCATCGCTGTTCGATATTGCCGATATCGAGCGTGTGGAGGTGCTGCGCGGACCGCAAGGCACGCTGTTCGGGCGCAATACCACCGGCGGCGCGATCAATTTCATCACGCGCACGCCGCCGGGGGAATTCGGTGTGCGGCAGGATATCAGCTATGGCCGGTTCAACGAGCTGCGCACCCGCACCCGGATCGATCTGCCCGAGTTTGGCGGTTTTCATGCGTCCTTGACCTATATGCACAAGGAGTATGACGGCTGGGTCAAGAACCTGTCTGCCGGGGTCGTGCGGGATTACACGGAGGCGACCGAAGGCCGCTTCGGGCGGTTGAAGGCCCCCAAAACGTTGGGGATGCAGAATACCGACGCCTTCTTTGCCGCAGTGCATTACGAGAACGGCCCGTTCACGGCGGATTACAAGTTCGACTATACCAACTTCACCGGAACCCAGACCGCGACGCAAGTGTTCGGATTTCGCGGTCCCGACGATATTCCCGGCTCCAATCCGATTGGCGATTACGTCCAGTTCGTGTTTTCCCAGCAACCGGCGCTGGGCGGTACCAACGTGGTCAGCACCCGGCCCCTGCGGGAAATTCATGATCCCAATCGGGGCACAGACAAGCTGAAAGTCTATGGGCACAGCCTGACGCTGAATTACCAGTTGAGCGACGGTTTGAGCCTGAAGAACATTTTGGCCTATCGCCGGTCGAAAGTGTACAACAACGGCAATTCGTTCGACGGCAATTTTCTCTACGATCCCTATGGGGCACCGGGTTCGCGGTTCAGCATTCTCGATGCCTTGTCACACAGGTTTCAGCGCCAGATTTCCAACGAAACGCAAGTCACCTATTCTGGCGATGCGATCGATTTCGTTGGCGGGTTCTTTTATTTTCAGGAACGGGCGCGGGATTACAATCCGGTTCCGTTTTTCATGTCGTTCCCGCCCGAAGATCAGCCCGTGGTCCTGCGTCCCGGTGACATGTTCTCCAATTACAAGGCGCGCAATACGGCCTATGCGGTCTATGCGCAGGGCACATTTCACGCCACCGACAGGCTTGGCCTGACTGCGGGTGTCCGGCAAACCTGGGACAAGCGGCGCGAGCTTAATTTCCGGCCTGATCTGCTGAACGTCGATTCCCGAGCGAATTTCAAAAAACTGACCTGGCAAGCGATCGCGGACTACAAGGTCACGCCTGATGTGATGGTCTATGGCAAGGTCGGAACCGGATATCTGGCTGGCGGCATTTACAACGCGGTGAAGTTCAATCCCGAAACGCTCATTTCCTATGAAGCGGGGTTCAAGGGGGACTTCTTCAACCGCACCCTGCGGCTGAACGCGGCCGTGTTCATGGCCGATTACAAGGATTTGCAGCTCAGCTACTATCAGAACGGGCGGCTGGTCTACGAAAACGCGGGCAAGGCGCGGATCAAGGGGTTCGAGGCTGAGGCGACGCTTGTCCCAGCGCGGGGCCTGACCATGAATGCGAGCCTTGGCTTGGTCGACTTCAATTTCAAGCGGTTCGTCACCATGCAAACCGGGGCGCCCATCGATCTGGCGGGCAAGGTTACACGGCAGAATACGCCGAAGACGACCTTCTCGACATCCGTCTCCTACGATACCGTGCCGCTGTCTTCTGGCGCCTATTTCTCGTTCATGCTCCAGGGCGATTACCGCTCGCGCCTGATACCCGCGCTCAGCATCATTCTGCCCGTGGCGGATGAGGGCTTGCGCAAGGCGATCACATCGCGCTCGCAATGGATGGTGCGCGCGCGCGCTTCGATGGTGGATATTCCCGTAGGCGGCGGCAAAGTGCGCGTTTCCCTGTGGGGTGAAAACCTGCTGAACCAACGCCGTGTGGCGCAGACTTCGGACATCTCGGGCGTGTTAACCGGGGCTTACAACCGGCCGCGCACATATGGCGTCGAGGCGTCAATCGCCTTTTGAGCGGGGGCGTGGGGTGTCAGTCATGCAGCGGTATCGTATTCTGACACCCGTGGATACATTAAGTGACTTAGCCGTGATTTGTTTCCCGGTTCCTGCCAAAATCTCTTGCCATCGTATGGCAACGCGTTGTTATATATTGCGCATGATTTAAATAATATAATGCACGTCATTATGTGAATAATGATTTTATATTACCTCAGAATTGTGGGTATTTATGTGCATTATTACTAAATTACTTGCGCGTATTTTTGGGAATATAATTATCATGACTGACCCATTTCTGGTGGAGCGCAAAGATTCTGCCTTCGCTGCATATCGGCAGCAGCCTATGATGTTGGGTGTGTTCGGCACCAATGCATCGGGTTCGGCAGGTATCCACACGGTCCCTACGTCATTCGAGGTGTCCTGGGATCAGAGCCTAACCATTGCGGAAATGGCGGACAAGATGGGTTTCGAATTGTTCATGCCGCTGTCGCGCTGGCGCGGCTTTGGCGGAACGAATGATTACGCCGGAGAAACGTACGAGACGCTTACCTATATGGCGGGCATCGCAGCAGTAACCCGGCGGGTTCTGACCATTGTGACCTTGCACCTGCCTATGGTCCATCCGACTTTTGCGGCCAAGGCGATCGCAACCATCGATCATATCTCCAATGGCCGGGCGGGGATCAACATGGTGATGGGGTGGTACAAGGCCGATATGGGGATGTTCGGCCTCAGCCCGCACACGCCGGAAGATCGCTATGTTTTTGGGCAGGAATGGCTCGATGTTGTGCGCCGTATCTGGACGGAAAACGAACCGTTCGATCACCAGGGTAAGTATTTTCAGCTGGAGGGCTGCATTGGCAAGCCCAAGCCCATTCAGGCGCGTCCGCCCATTGTCAGCGCAGCGATGTCACCGACCGGCGTAAGGTTCGCAACCGAAAATGCGGATTTCACGTTCGCCAGTTTTCAAAGTTACGAAAAGCTGCGGGAGCATAGCGATAACTTGCGCAAAGTGGCGGCGGAAGCGGGCAATCCGGATGTCGGGCTGGCCTGTGTGGCGCTGGTCATTTGCCGGGATACCGAAGAGGAGGCGCAGCAGTTTTTCGCCCATTTGCGCGCCAATGCCGATCTTGTCGCGGCGCGGAATCTCGCCATTCAATCGGGTGTCGATGTCAGCGCCGTATTGCCTGAGCAGGAAGATGAATTCTTCCGCAATATCGCCATGTCGCCCGGCAATGTCACGCTGGTGGGCACGGCGGAGCAGATCGCCGACCAGATGGCGTTGCTTCACGATTGCGGGGTGAATGCCCTGTTTGTCGGGTTCCACGATTATCTCGAAGAAATGCCCCTGTTTGGGGAACGGGTCATGCCGCTGCTTGAGCAGAGAGGCATTCGTTTGCCGGTCGAAACCGGCTGATAACAGGCGCGGCGTCGGCGGTGCGGATCGCACCACGCCTGGCTGATGCACCGGGCGTGGTCCGGCCGGATGACAGGATGCGTGGCTGGTCTTGAGGAGAGAGGGATGCTGCTGTCGGAAAAGGTGCTGATCATTGCCGGGGCGGGCCCCGGTCTTGGGCGGCGTCTTGCCATCCAGGGCGCCCGCGAAGGCGCGCGGATCGTGGTCGCAACGCAGACCCGCGAAGGCCCGGAACAGATCGCGGCCGAAGTGCAGGCGGCGGGTGGGGAGGCTATCGCCCGCGTTGCGGACATCGGCAGCGAAGCGGATTGCGCGGCGCTCGTCGATGCGGCGTTGCAGGCTTTCGGCAGGGTCGACAGCCTGATCAACTGCGCCTTTTCCACTGCGGCAACCGGGCCATTCGGTGAAACCGCGCTGGACCAGTGGGCAGCCAATTTCAATGTCACCTGCCTTGGCGCCCTGCGTATGGCCCAGGCGGTGGTTCCCCCGATGAAAGCGCAAGGCGGCGGGGCAATCGTCAACATTTCATCGATGGCGGTGGTCCAGCATGTGCCCGAACAGGCGGCCTATGCCGTGGCCAAGGCCGCGCTCGAAGGGGCGACACGGCAACTCGCGCAGGAACTCGGTCCCTGCAATATCCGGGTCAATTGCGCCCGTCCGGGATGGATGTGGGGCGCCACCACCCAGGCCTATCTGCAAATGCAGGCCGATGCGCGCCATTGTGCTGTCGATGATCTGCTGGCGCCTGTTCGCGCGCGCATTCCGTTGGGGCGCATTCCCACGGACGAAGAATGCGCGAAAACGGTCCTGTTTCTCGCATCCGATTATGCCAGCGCGCTGACAGGTGTGACGCTGGATGTGAATGGTGGTGAGCGGATGTCGGCGTAGGCGGCCGAAAGTCATCCCATGAAGTATCTAAGGTTAAATAAATAAAAGATAAAATAATAATTTTATAAAAACAGATTGGGGAGATCCAAATGTTTACGAAAAGAGAAGTGCATTTTGGCTTGGCTCTGACGATTATGTCCCCATTCGTAGGCGGTAATGCCTATGCGCAATCCGCGGCCCATTCTCCTGCCGGGCGGGATCTGGAGCAGGTCTCTGACAATGCATCGCGGCAATTGCAGGACATCGTTGTTACCGCGCAAAAGCGAGAGCAGAATCTGCAAGCCGTTCCGGTGGCGGTAACGGCATTGACGGCGGAGATGGTGGATCGCGCACGCATTACCAATGTCACATCGCTGACGGCGCTGGTTCCCAACCTCAGCACCACTCTGGCTGCGGGCGGCAACCCGATCCCCCTGATCAATATTCGCGGACTGGTTGGCAGCAGCGGCATTCTTGGGGCGGACAATCCGGTGTCGATCTATGTCGACGGTGTTTATCAGGGGGATTACTTCGGCGCGATTCAGGATGTCGCCGATATTCAGCGGGTCGAAGTCCTGCGCGGCCCGCAGGGCACTTTGTTCGGCCGCAATTCGACGGGCGGTGCCGTTTCCTTTGTCACCACCGATCCGACGGGCGAACTCGGCTGGAAACAGCTGATCTCCATTGGAAATTATCAATCGCGGCGGATCAAGACGAGTGTCAACCTGCCGGAATGGGGTGGTTTCAGTATCGCCGGGACCTATCTCCACGACGAGCGGCGCGGGCATACGAAAAATCTGGGCGGTGGCACCGTCTATGATTACACGCAACAAACGGCCGGTCAGGTGGGCAAGCTGCGATCGCCCGATCGCCTCGGCGGGTCGAACACCGATGCGTTGCATGTCGCCGTCAAGTTCCAGCCGCACAGCGATTTCAGGCTCGATTACCGGTTCGATCTCCTCGACGGGCGTGACGAGCCGGATGCGCGGCAGGTCATCGGTTTTTCTGACGGAAATGGCGGGGCGCTGTCGCGGACAATCCTCGGCTCGCAACCGGGCGGGTATCAGTCCCTGATCAGCACCAAGCGTCTCGATGCTGTTAACGCGGAACTGTCGCAGTCCAACCGGACGCGGGGGATCAACAATTCGCTGACAGCCAGCTGGAAGTTGAACGATACCATCTCGCTCAAGAACATCACGGCCTATCGCGTGCTGAAAATGGGCACCAAGGGCAACCAGATCGATGGTGCCGGCGGGTTGGTCGTGACCCCGCAATTCAGTTTCCTGTGCGGCGGGGCCGCGTGCGAAGGGCAGCCGTTCATGCTGATTGTGCTGGGGGCGCAGCGGCGAACGAATTACCAGTTCAGTAATGAATTCCAGATCAACGTGGATACCGACCGCTATAACCTGGTTGCCGGGTACTATTACTACAATCAACTGACGAAAGAGCGCCCGCCGCCATCGACCACCACGTTCAAGGCCGCGACGGGTAATGTGTTCCCGGGCGCGCCCACCGGGAACAGCGAGGCGAAGATCAAATCCAATGCACTGTTCGCGCAATTGACCTGGCATCTTACCGATGCCCTGGATGTGACGGGCGGTCTCAGATCGACATGGGATTACAAGCGGATTCTGGAATTCAACGTGCTCCACCCCACGTTCAAGAAGAACCGGATCGATTATCTGGCCAACATTGCCTACACGTTTCGTCCCGGCCTGTTGGCCTATGCGAAAATCAGTACGGGCTATCAATCTGGCGGCGTCACCAATGGCGTGGCCTATGATCCGGAAACGGTCACAGCCTATGAAATCGGTTTCAAAGGCGATTTCTTCGATCGGCGGCTCAGGCTCAACACCGCGGCCTTCTACACCGATTACAAGGATCTCCAGTTTGCGACGTTCGATGTGGTTGATGGATCGCGAACCCGTAATGCCGGACGTGCACGGATATGGGGCTTCGAAGCCGAAGCCACGGTTATCCCTGCCAGTGGCCTGACACTCAGCGGGAATATCGGCTACACCAATTTCAAGTATCGCGAACTGGACCCGCGCGTGGGTGTTGTGGGCAAGTTTCTGCCATCCAACCGCCCGAAACTGACGGGTGGGGCTGCTCTGAATTACACCTTGCCCGAATATGCGTGGGGAACTGTCTCCTTCGATGTGGATGCCCAGTATCGCGGTTCGCAGAACCTCGTGGCCAGACATGTGGTGCAGGATCAGGCGGTTGATAATGTGCTGTTTAACAATGCCCAATGGCTGGTGAACATGCGGGCCAGTGTCGCCGATATCCCGATTGGCGGCAATGTGCAGGCGAAGGTATCGGCCTGGGTCAGGAACCTCACCAACGACAAGACATTGGTCAATGCGCTTGATCTCAGCAGTGTGGTGGTTGGCGCGTTCCAGCGACCCCGCACTTATGGGCTGGATCTTGAAATCATGTTTTGAGCAGATGGCGCTGCGGCGTCATGGCGCGGCCTGTTCCCCCATGAACCGGGGAACAGGCCTTCGCGTCAGGTATCCCCCCGCATGGCGGCACGCTGTTCCCGGGGGTGCCCTGCCGCGGGCCCGATCACGCGATCTGCGATTCGTCCGCAAAGGTGCTGCGGTGCATCTTCGCCCGGCGGAAGCTCCAGTTGGTTTCCCGTTTGGCCACAAGGACAGTGTACCATTGTTTCTGATCCGGCCGCAGGTGCTGGTCCACCTGGTGGAGAACGCGGATCTTGCGCACAAGCTGCCGCATCTGCTGTTCGATCTGTTGCACAGACGATTCAGAAAGACGGGCCGGTTCGTAACCGAAGTACTGTTCCGAATTGGCGAAATCCAAAGTCATGAACTGTTTGCGCAGATCGTTTTCAATCTCGTGGCGCATCGGGCCACCCGGCTTCCAGTCGATGTGACGGGGTCCGCGAATACGCACCCGGTTGCCGGGGAGCAGTTCGATCAGTTTCAGACGATCGAGGCGGGCAAGCAGCGAGACAACGGTGGTTTCATCGATATCATATTCCTGGATGACATCATCCACCGTCATCCCGCTATAAAGCAGCTGGCGCAGCAGGGCGAGCGCATGATCGCTTGCCAGCGCACTTTCCTGCTGGTGTTCGAGATCAAGCTGGTTGCGGCCATCATTGGCTTTCGCGATTTCCACCAGTTCGATCAGGCTCAGCCCCAGGCACGCGCTGATTTCTTCCAGGGCCTCAATCGGCACGCGGTCGGAATTGAGGTGCCGTTTTACCGTCATCACGCTGACGCCAAGGTGTTCGGCGATATCGCGATAACGCAGTCCGCGATTGCGGATTTCCTGCTTCAGAATGGTCTTGAGAAGCTTGCTCTGGCTGTGCTGCATGGCTGCATTGCGCGATCGTTCCTGACTGACATCGGATGGGCGCGGGTTGCTTTCGTGTTCGATACCGGACGCGATGATCGCATCCTCTGTTTTCTCTCCTGCATTCAGCAGCGCCATTTCCGTTCTCCGTTGCATCCTCTGTCCAGGGCTGTTTTTGTGGCTGCTCGTGGCGCTTCTTTGGCTCGTGGCCATGGCGCATCGTACTGGAGCCTCCTGCCTCTCAGACATCGTGACTGTATGCATATATCGGGCAAACGCAACACCGGGTGTGCTCGGCCCGCGACAGGTTGCGGAACAATACCATGAAGCGCGCTATCCGACGGGAAACGAGGAGAAAACCCATGCCCATTTCGCTTGCCTACAGAGGGCTGTATGTGTCTGATCCGGCGGCATCGACGCACTTTTACGAAGGGCTGGGCTTTGCCGTTCTCCACGAGGATGAACGGCTGGATGCGCCGCAGGGCAAAGTCAAAACGCTGCGCAACAGGCAGGGGGTTACACTCCGACTGAACCACCTTCCCGCGCCCGGGCTGCGGACCGGTGGCAAGCGCCGACCGATGACAGCGTTGGGCCCCACACATCTGAATTTCTATGTCGCGGATTATGATGAAACGCTGGCAACCGTTCGCGCACGCGGGGGCGATGTCGCCACGGAAACGCGCATTGCCTACACGCAGGATGGCAGCAGCACGGATATGATCTATTGCACCGATCCCGATGGTATTCGCGTGGAAGTGTGGACGACGGTGCCTTACGGGCCGGGCGGATTTTCCACCGCGATTCCGGGGGTGAGCCGCAAGTTTTCCCATTCCGGCATCTGCGTGCGCGATCTGGACCAGTCGATTGCCTTTTATGAGGCGCTCGGATTCGTCCGGGCGGAAGTGTTCGACTACCGCGATCCGCCGGGGCAACTCGATCCGATGTTCGAGGAGACAGGCAGCAGTGCGATCGCGCAGATGATGCGCAATGGCGATGATGTGATCGAACTGCTCCATTTCCTGAATCCGGCACCGCTTTATCGCGAAGAATATGCCGTTCCCGGCAATGCCGGCTTCTTCGATATCGGTTTCCATGTGCCTTCGCTTGCAGAAGCGCGCGCGGCATTGCCCGGTGCGACACAGGGCTGGTCCGGGGATGACCGGGTGGAAAGCGGCAGCTTGCGGATTCTCGATCCCAATGGGGTGCGGATCGAACTTGTCGAAGTGAAGAAGGGCGATCTCTGAATGGAACAGATCAGAATAGTCAGATCGGACCCCGTGGCCATTGCCGCATCACGCGAAGCGGTCTGGGCGATCCTTACCGATCTGCCGAATTATCATCTGTGGAATCCGCTGAGCGCACGCATCGAATCCACTCTGGAACCGGGGGCCAAGGTCAGGCTGTGGGTCAATAACGCGGGTATCACCGGCAAGGTCGAAATCTTCGAACATCGGCTGGTGGAGAAGCAGCCGCCCCGGCATATTGCCTGGGCCTACGAAGAAGGCGAGGTCCGCACGCGGCGGGATCAATATCTCGAAGCCGTGCCAGACGGGTGTATCTACACCACCAGCGATACCTTTTTCGGGCCGCTGGCCGATCCAATGATGGATCAGATGGGGGAGGCGATCTATCAATCCTTCAACGCGCTCGCCCGGTCACTGAAGCAATACGCGGAAAGCCGTGTGGGCTGACGTGATGGCAGCGCAGCCCGCGTATCCGGGCTGCGCCGATCGCCACCTATCAGCCCCAATCGGCACCGGCGGCGTGGCGGCCTGCGCGGCGGCCGAAATAGCTGCCGGGCCCGAGGCTCAGCCCGCTGGCGTAGGCTTTGCCTGTCCGGGGAATATGTGCCGCACTTGCGCCCACGACATAGAGGCCGGGAACCGGCTGCGCATAGAGGTTGAGCGCGCGGCCATACGTGTCGGTCTTGATACCGCCCAGCGTGATGAACAGATATGTGGACTTGTTGAAGCTGATATCAAAGGCAGCGTAAGGCCCGTTATCCAGCGGTTTCAACCAATCCGCCTGCTTGTGAAAGCGGCGGTCCAGCCCCGCGGCGGCATCGGCATTGTATTCGTCCATCGTGGCCACAAGCGCACCGGCTGGCAGGTTGAGCCCGGCTTCCATTTCCGCGATCGTTTCCCAGCCATCGACCAGCGTATGTTTGGCTGACGGGATTTCTGGATAGGCGAACACGTCATTGTCCACGATGAGATAGGCCGTCTGGCCCGGCTGCTCCATAACGAAATTGGCGAGCCGGCCGTGATAGACATCTTCGGCGACAAAGCGTTCCCCATTGGCATTGACGATGATCCCCTTGATCAATTGCGCCGGGGGATAGATCGAGGCTGTGGGAATGACCCCGTCCATGGCCACGGTCGATGCGCCTGCGGACATGCCCAGACGCACACCCGCGCCATCGTTGCTTGGGATGGCGAGCGGTTCGCTGGTTTCGCTCAACAGCGGAAGATGTTCCTGCAGCAGGTCGCTGGCAAGATTGTGGCTGCCGCAGGCGATGATCACCCCGTTGCGGGCCTTGATGTGCAGAATGCCATCGGTCTGTTTGACGCGCACGCCGACAATCCGTCCATCGGAGTCCTGCACCAATGCGATCACGGCGCTGTCGTAAATCGCGGGAATGGCTTCATCCACGCAGCGCTGCAACAGGGGTTTCATGCCTTCGGCCCCCGCGTTTTCGCCTGTGCCTGCCACTTTGTGGCCGCGCGGGGCGGGGCGGGCGGCGAGATTGTAAGGCCAGGTCTTTTCGTTGCCAGTCCACATCAGGCATTCGCTGGTGAGCAGATAGACCGCCTTGCCTGAGAAATAGGAGCGTTCGAATGGCACGCCCTGTTGTTCCAGCCAGTCGAAATGGGCCGCGCTGTCATTGCAGAAATTGCGCGTGGCATTGGGATCGAGGGGGTCGCAACTGGCCATCAGGAAGTTGGCCATTTCGTCCGCGCTGTCGGGATAGCCTGCGGCCTGCTGCACAGGGGTGCCGCCGCCCAGATAGAAAATGCCCGACGACATGCCGCTGGCGCCGCCACCGCCCGATGCGCGTTCGATAATCAGCACATCGACGCCGGCCCTGTGCGCTTCGAGCGCCGCGCATGTGCCCGCGACGCCCTGACCGACCACGGCGACATCGACCTCGCGGTCCCAGCTTTCGATATCGGCGGGAGAGAGAATCGCGGGAATATCAACCATGGTCTTGGGCTCCGATTGCATGGACGGTCCAGGTATCGTGTTTTGCAGAGCGGGGAACGCCACACGCAGGCCCGCAACCGTTAACCCGATGGCAGCGGCCCATGGGTTCGACGCGTGCAATCCTGCCTTTGGGGCACCCCATGGCACCTTCCCTTGCTCTGTTTGGCGAAGGGCTAGCACTGCGGTGAGGGCAGGCTATCCTGACAAAAAAAGCAGGGGGGTCGCCCGTTGGCGCGTTGCGCGTCTCGGCGTATCTCCGGGGTTTTGCGGGCCACGCCCGGTCGGGGGAACCGCGGAATTCAGCAAGGCGCGGAATTTTGAATTGCGTAGTGTTACCGCGTCGAAAAATACGCATAGATAAAGATTTTTTTGATATCCATGTTAAATGCCCAATGATATGGGGCTTCAGTAACTCATAAAGATAATTGCGTCTGCGCAATTAGGCATAGGGGGAAGAGGTGGTTTTGCGGATTGCGGTCATCAAGGAAAGCGTGGCTGGTGAAAACCGTGTTGCGGCGACGCCCGAGACGGTGCGCAAGCTGATCGCGCTTGGCGCGCAGTTGGTTGTCGAGGAAGGCGCTGGTGCCGCAGCATCTGTCAGCGATGCCGCCTATGTTGAAGCGGGCGCCGCCATCGCGCCGCAGGGGCAGGCGGTGCAGGATGCTGATGTCGTTCTGTCTGTGCGGGGACCGGAACCGGCCGCTTTGGCCAACGCCCGGCCGGGTGCGTGGGTCGTGGCCCTGCTGGAACCTTATGGCCAGCGTGACCGGATTGAAGGCTATGCCACTGCCGGGGTCGAGGCACTGGCCATGGAATTCATGCCGCGCATCACCCGTGCACAATCGATGGACGTCCTTTCCAGCCAGTCGAACCTGGCCGGTTACAAGGCGGTTCTGGCTGCTGCCGACGCCTATGGCCGGGCCTTCCCGATGATGATGACAGCGGCGGGCACGATTACGGCTGCGCGCGTCTTCGTCATGGGCGTGGGCGTGGCCGGGCTTCAGGCGATCGCAACGGCCCGCAGGCTTGGCGCGCAGGTTTCTGCCACCGACGTACGCTCGGCCACAAAGGAACAGATTCAATCACTTGGCGCCAAGCCCGTTTTCGTGGAAAGCGTAACTGGGATCGAAGGCGAGGGTACGGGTGGTTATGCGACGGAAATGTCTGAAGACTATCAGAAGGCGCAGGCCGAACTGGTCTCTGCGCACATTGCCAAGCAGGATATCGTGATTACGACCGCGCTGATCCCCGGACGCGCCGCGCCGCGTCTGATCGCCGATGCCCAGATCGCGACCATGCGCGCGGGTAGCGTGATCTTCGATCTTGCCGCACCGCAAGGCGGGAATGTCGAAGGCTCTGTGCCGGATCAGGTGGTGGAGCGCCACGGCGTGAAAATCATCGGTTATGCCAACACTCCGGCCCATCTCGCCGCCGATGCTTCGGCGCTTTATGCGCGCAATCTCTACAATTTCCTGTCTGCTTTCTGGGACAAGGAAGCGGGCAAACCCGTGCTCGACGATGAAATCGGCAATGCCGTACGCCTCACGCAGGGCGGCAAAGTCGTGCACCCGCAACTGCTGGCACAAGCAGGCGTTTGAAGGACAGGATAGCCATGCATAATACCTCTGCCATGACGGACCTCCTGTTCGTCTTCATGCTCGCCGCGTTTCTCGGCTTTCAGTTGATCAAACGCGTTTCTCCGCTGCTGCACTCGCCGCTGATGTCGCTGACCAATGCCATTGCGGCGGTGGTGATCGTCGGTGCGATTGTCATCGCCGGAGAAGACGGTGCCACGCCGCTGGCGCGCACATTGGGCTTTATCGCGGTTACCGCTGCCACCATCAATGCCGTGTCGGGGTTCCTGATCACCGACCGCATGCTCAAGATGTTCAAGAAGAGGGGCAGCTGAGATGATCGCATCACTTCTTGAAGGCGAAACGCTGGTCCAGATCGCCTACCTGATCGCATCCGGCCTGTTCGTTCTGGCGCTGATGTGGATGAGCAGCCCCAAAACCGCACGCCGTGGGGTCTGGGCGGGCGAAGTGGGCATGGTTCTGGCCGTGGTCGGCACGCTGCTGCATCATGATGTCGTCAGCTATGACCTGATTCTGATCGCGATGCTGATCGGCACCGCGATTGGCGTGCCGATGGCGTACCTGATGCCGATGACGGCCATTCCCCAGCGTACGGCCATCAGCCATGCCTTTGGCGCGCTGGCGGTGGGCCTGATTGGCGTTGCCGAATACTACAAACTTGCCCCGACCGAAGCGCCGGGCAGCTTTGTCATGTGGGCGCTGATGTTCGAGATGCTGCTGGGCTTCCTGACCTGCACGGCCAGCGTCATTGCCTTTGCTAAGCTGCAGGAAATCATGCCGACCCGCCCGATCATGTTCAGCGGGCAGCGGCTGATCAATCTGGCGGTCTTTGCCGCCGCGATCGTGATCGGCGGTATGCTGATCTTCACCCCCACCTCCAACGCACTGTTCCCTGCGTTTATCGCCCTGGCGCTGATCTTCGGGATGCTGCTGGTGATCCCGATCGGCGGGGCCGACATGCCCACGGTGATCGCACTGCTCAATTCTTATGCGGGGCTTGCCGCCAGCGCGATGGGCTTTGCGCTCAACAACAAGCTGCTGATCATTGTCGGTGCGCTCGATGGTACGTCGGGCTTCATTCTGGCGATGATCATGTGCAAGGCGATGAACCGTTCGTTCTCGAACGTATTGTTTGGCGGCTTTGGCCAGATGGCGGCGAGCAGCGCGGGCAAGGTGGAAGAACGCCCTGTCCGTTCGATGAGCGCAGAAGAAGCGGCGCCGATGCTCGATATGGCCAGTTCTGTGGTGATCATCCCCGGCTATGGCATGGCCGTGGCGCAGGCCCAGCATCGGGTGGCCGAACTGTACGAGCATCTGGAAGAACAGGGCATCGACGTGAAGTTCGCCATCCACCCGGTGGCCGGGCGTATGCCGGGGCACATGAACGTGCTGCTGGCGGAGGCGGATGTCCCTTATGACAAGCTGGTCGAACTCGAAGACATCAATCCGGAAATGCCGCAAACCGATGTGGCCCTGATTGTCGGGGCGAACGACACGGTCAATCCTTCCGCACGGGACGATCCGAACAGCGCGATTGCGGGCATGCCGATTATCGAGGCGGACAAGGCGCGCACCGTGATGGTTGTCAAACGCGGGATGAGTGCGGGCTTCGCTGGCATCGAAAATCCGATCTACTATAACGAAAATACCCAGATGCTGTTCGGCGATGCCAAGAAGATGTCGGAACAGCTGGTCAAGGAACTGCACGAACTGAACGATTAGGAGGGCGAGCGTTCCGATCGCCAGATACCTGCCATGAACCGTAAAATTGCATTATTGGGAGAAACCAGATCATGATCCTCAAGGATAAAGTCGTCATTATCACCGGTGTTGGCCCCGGCATGGGCCAGGCCATGGCCCGTCTCGCCGCTCAGGAAGGGGCCAAGGTCGTCCTCGGCGCGCGCAAGCAGGCCTTCCTTGACGGCGTTGTCGCCGATATCCGCGCAGCGGGCGGGGAAGCGATTGCCAAGTCCACCGACGTGTCCATCCGTGCGGAATGCGATGCACTGGTCGCAGCCGGTCTCGAAGCGTTCGGGCGGATCGATGGCCTGATCAACTCCGCCTATATGGGCGGCGAAAACGCCCAGTTCGACGATGGTGACATCGAAGCCTGGGGGCAGGTGATCGACGTGGCGGCACTTGGCGCCGCGCGCATGGCGCAGGCCGTGCTGGAACCGATGAAGGCCGTTGGCGGCGGTGCGATTGTGAACGTTGCCACGATGCAGTCGCTCAAGCCGTTGCCGGGCGGTTCGATTTCCTATGCCGTGGCCAAAGGCGCGATGACCACGCTGACCCGCCAGATCGCAGCCGATGTGGGCAAGTACAACATCCGCGTGAACAGCACCCGTATGGGCTGGCTGTGGGGTGAACCGGTGCAGAACGCGGTGAAGCAGATCGTGTCCTATACCGGCCAGACGGAAGAAGAATATATCGGCAGCGTTGCCGCGCGTATCCCGCTGGGCGTGATCCCGCCCGAGGAAGAATGCGCCCGGACCGTGCTGATGCTGGTGTCCGATTACACGAAGATGGTCACCGGTGCGGTGCTCGATGTGAACGGTGGCGAATGGATGGCGCCGTAACCGGCGGTACAAGCTGAGGATTTTCCGCCCGGCCGGTTGGCCGGGCGGCGGTCTTCCGGTTATACGGGTGCGATCAGGGGGCATGGCCCCAGGCGGTCAGAGAGGCTCTGATGGCGATTACGGACATAGCAACCCGGACGTATGATCATAACTGGCGGCTGGACCCGATTGTCCGCAGCCTGCTCGACACCGATTTTTACAAGCTGCTCATGCTGCAGATGATCCGGCATCTCTATCCGGATGTGCAGGCGACTTTCAGCCTGATCAACCGGACACACACGGTCCGGCTGGCAGAGGTGATCGATGAAGGGGAACTGCGGGCCCAGCTTGATCACGCGCGGTCACTGCGTTTCACCAAGAAGGAACTGATCTGGCTGGCGGGCAACAGCTTCTATGGGAAGCGGCAGATGTTCTCGTCGGACTTCATCGCCTGGCTCGCTGATTTTCGTCTGCCCGGTTACAGGCTGCGTGCCGTTGATGGCCAGTTTGAACTGACATTTGACGGTCCGTGGACGCATACCACGATGTGGGAGATTCCCGCGCTGGCGATCGTCAACGAATTGCGATCCCGTGCGGCGCTGAAGGACAAAGGGCGGTTCGCTCTCGATGTGCTCTATGCCCGCGCCAAGGCCCGGTTGTGGGAAAAGGTGGAGCGTCTGCGGCGCTTGCCCGATCTGGTGATCTCCGATTTCGGTACACGCAGGCGGCACGGCTTCCTGTGGCAGCGCTGGTGTGTCGAGGCGCTGAAAGAAGGGCTGGGCGATCGTTTCATCGGCACCTCCAACGTGCTGCTGGCAATGGACGGCGATCTGGAAGCCATCGGCACCAATGCACATGAACTGCCCATGGTTCTGGCGGCGCTTGCAGAAACGGACGAGGCACTGCGTCAGGCGCCCTATCGCGTGTTGGAAGACTGGCGGGCCCATTACGGCGGCAATCTGCTGATCGTCTTGCCCGATGCCTTCGGGACTGCGGCATTCCTGCGCGATGCCCCCGATTGGGTGGCGGACTGGACCGGGTTCCGTCCGGACAGTGCCCCGCCTGTCGAAGCCGGCGAAAGGATTCTGGCATGGTGGCAGGCCAAAGGGCGCGATCCCCGCGAAAAGCTGCTTATCTTTTCTGACGGGATGGACGTGGATTCCATTGAAACCACGCATCGCAATTTTCAGGGCCGGGTGCGGATGAGTTTCGGTTGGGGCACCAATCTGACCAACGATTTCCGGGGGTGCGACCCGGATGGCCAGCCGGGGCTGGAGCCGATATCGCTGGTCTGCAAGGTGACCAGCGCCAACGGGCGCCCGGCTGTAAAACTGTCGGACAATCCGGCCAAGGCGACGGGCGACCCCGCGGAGATCGCCCGTTATATGCGCGTTTTCGGCAATGAAGGGCGCATATCCGCCCATGTGGACGTTTGATATCCCCCTTCAATGTCCTGAAGCACGCGCCCCCGGTCAGGAGGCGATACCTGCCATCTGCCGTGCCCCCCGTACCAACCTGCCGGGCAGGGCGCCTGTGGGCACGCCGCCACGCTGGATGGTCACACCGTTCACGATGGTGGCGGCATAACCCGTGGCGGCCTGCGTCATGCGCCGCCCGCCTGCCGGCAAATCATAGCTGACGCGTGGCGGCCCCAATTGCAGCGCATCGAAATCGATGACGTTGATATCCGCCTTGTACCCGGCGCGCAGCAGCCCGCGATCGCCGAGGCCGATCGTCTGCGCGGTGTCGTGGGCCAGACCACGCACGATCTGTTCTACCGGCAGGCGTTCGCTCTTCCGGTCGCGGCCCCAGTATTGCAGCATGAAGGTTGGCAGGCTGGCATCGCACAGGAATCCGAGATGCGCGCCGCCATCGCCCAGCCCGTAGACGGCGTTTTTATGGCTGATCATTTCGCGCGCCGCATCCAGCGAACCATAAGCATAGTTCACCGACGGCAGCATCAGCACGGCTTGTCCGTCCTGTTCCAGCATGGCGTCGTACGCGAATTCCGCCGGGGTTACGCCCGCGCGTTCCGCCAGTGCGGCAACGGTGCTGTCGGGCGCGGGTTCGTAGTTCGGCCTTTCGCCGAGCGGGTACATCAATTGCCACTGGCGGATCAGCGTTTCCCCAGGAAATCCGAAGGTTCCGGCGTTTGGTGCACGATCTTTGCGCGCACATCGGGATTGCGCAAGGCCTGCAGCCGTTCCGCCGGGGCAAGGTGGGCCAGAGATTTGAAGGTCGGGGTGTAGACGAAGGGGTGATAGGAGAGCTGGAACCCCAGCATCATTCCGACAGGGCGTCCGTTGACCTGCCCCCGCACGGTCAGGCCATCGGCGGTGCACTGGCGCGCCCATTCCATGATCGTGCGCCACTTTTCCGGGGCCTGATGCCATTGCATGACCGACAGTGACAGGGGGCGTCCGCTGCGTTCCATCACCCGGCGGAACATCGCCAGTTCGGCGTCCACATCGTCGAAATCGGATACAGCCTGGAGAACGCCAGCGCCCTGACGGCCCAGCGCTTCGGCAATGGCGGTCAACTCTTTTTCCGCCGCGGTCAGCGTGGGGATCAGCGTCCCGTCGCTGGCTCTGTGGTTGATCGTACGCGATGTGCCAAAGCCGAGCGCCCCGGCCTTGACCGCCTGTTCCGCCAGCTTTGCCATCAGCGTGCAATCGTCTGCCGTGGCATCTTCGCGCGCGGCCGCCCGTTCGCCCATGGCGAACACGCGCAGCGCGGCATGGGGGAGCTGCGTGGCAATATCGATATCGTACTGTCGGCTATCCAGCACATCGAGATAGTCGGAAAAGCTTTCCCAGTTCCACGGCAATCCGGTGGCGAGAACCACTTCGGGCAAGTCCTCCACCCCTTCCATCAGCCTGACCAGCCGATCGCGGTCCGCCGGACGGCACGGGGCGAAACCCACCCCGCAATTGCCCATAAGCACCGAGGTTACGCCATGACCGGAGGACGGCGACAGGGTATTTTCCCATGTCACCTGCCCATCATAATGGGTGTGGATGTCGACGAAGCCGGGGGTGACAAGCTTGCCGCGCGCGTCAATGTCCTCGGCCCCGCGCAATGCGCCATCGCGCCCGACCGCGACAATGCGGCCATCCTTCACCGCCACATCGCCTTCGAACAGTGCGTCGCCCGAACCATCGGCAATCGTGCCGCCGCGGATGACCAGATCGACTTCCATCACCATGTTACCTCTCCCGCCGTTGCCGCAAGGGGCGGATCAGAATCCGACCTTGTAGAGCTGTGCGGCATTGTCATGCAGGATCCAGGCCTTTTCCTGATCACTCAAATGCATGGTCTGGCCCAAAAGAAGTTCGCGGCTCCACGGCCAGGTGGAATCGCTGTGCGGGAAATCGTTGGCCCACATCAGGCGGCGCGGGTTCATCAGGCCGGTCATCTTGAAAGCGATCCAGTCATCCTGAAACGTCAGATAGACGTTCTCGTGGAAGTATTCGCTGGGCAGCTTCTGCATGTCGCCCATTTTCATCCAGAACCGGTGGCGTTTGTATCCGTGATCCATGCGATAGGCGAAGTGCGGCGCCCAGCCGGCGTCCGCTTCCACGCAGACCAGCTTCAGATCAGGGTGGCGTTCGAACACGCGGCCCCAGATGAACACGCCGATGATGTCCTGAATGGATTTGAGCAACGCCTGGCTGGCGTTCTGCGGCGGGCCGCGATGGCTGCTGGTGCCCTTGGACCCGGCGTCACCCACGCTGTTCGGCCCGTCCTGACGGCTGGTCAGGATATGGAAACCCAGCGGCAATTCCAGTTCCACCGCCGCCCGCCACAGTGGATCGAAGCTGGGGTGGTCGTAATCTTCTTCCGTTGCCGGGTTGCCGGGCATCATCACCCCGCGAAACCCCATTTCCTTGAACTGCCGGAAATCCTCGATCGCTTCGGCGACAGAGCGCACGGCCGTCTGGCCCATACCCAGCAGGCGATTGGGGTCGGCGGCGCAGAATTCTTCGTGCAGCCAGCCGTTATAGGCCCACATTGCGGCCTGTTTGTAATCGGCATCGGGGTGGTTGCACAGCACCATGCCGACTGAGGGGTAGATCACTTCTGCGGCAATGCCATCGCGATCCTGATCGGCCAGACGTGCCTTGCCGTCCCAGCCGCCGCGATGGAGATCGGCAAACAATGTTTCGCCTTTCTTGATATCGCGCGGGTCCTTGCCTGCTGCGGCGACGATGCCCATCGGCACCGAACCGGGCATCCCGTCGATCACGAAGGAATCACCGCCATCCCGGTCGGTGCTGACATGGGGTGCGCGATCGCGGTAAGCGGGATCGATCCGGTCGATATAGCAATGCGGGGGTTCGGTGACATGGGAATCCGCAGAAATCATCCGGGGAGGCAGGCTGTTTGAGCTGGCGGCGTCGGAAGATTTCTCGAGCGTTTCCAGTATCGGATTCATCACCTGGCTCATCTGCGCATCCTTTCCCATGGGCGCGCATTGCAGGCGCGCGCTCTTGCTTGGTTGGGCAAACTATGGGCCGCATCGCCGCGTCATGCCATGTCAGATCGTCTAATTGATTGTGCAGATCGTCCGGACGTCATTCGTCTTCCAGAAATGGCGACCAATGCATATGCCCGGCCACGGCATGGGCATAACGCGGTGCCTGCGCCCGCTGATAGGCGGCCGGGCTGGTGTTGAAATGCTTGCGGAACGCGCGGCTGAACGCGGCGACGGATTCATAACCGGCACTCCACGCCACATCGGCCACGGCCACCGGTTGCCAGCGCAACATGTCTGCCGCGCGCGTCATCCGCAATCGGGTGAGGTAGGGGGTGAGCGGTTCGCCGACCACCGCCACGAATTCCGCCGCGAAGGCGGAACGCGACAGGCCGACTTCGCCCGCCAGTTTTTCCAGCGTCCAGCGCCGTTCGGGATGGGAATGGATCAGGCTGAGCGCAATGGGAATACGCAGCCGTGCGAGCGTGCCGACCAGTTTCAGCCCATCCTTGAACAGGGCGGCCATTTCCCCGCGCACCGCCTGCATGAACAGCGTGTCGAACGCGGATGTGAGCAGGGTCGTGGCGCCCGGTCCCTGCGCGGCGCGCGCGATGCGCGCCAGATCGGGCATGAGCAACGCCTTGGCGTCATCGCCGGTCGCCTTGCCACCCGCGCGGAGCACCATGCGCCGGGGCAAGGCCCGTACGAGGGGGTTCACCACCGGCAATTGGAACATGCCGCATAGCAGCCGCGCAGCACTGCGTCCGGTGCCGAAGCGGATCGTGGGCGGACTGTCGTGTGTATGGGTCGCCATGAAGTAATCGGACCCGGTCACGCGTGCCCCAGCGCCCGTCATCAGAACTTGCGGTTTGCCGCCCAGTGAAACGGCATAGTCGCCTGCCTGCAACAATGTGGGGCGTTCCGCCCCGCTTCCATCCTCCAGCGCGACCTGGCCTTCCAGCACCAGATGCAGGCAGGCATTGCGGCCGGATGACAGGCGCACCCCGGCATTTTCACCCAGCGCGACAAATGCGGTGTCGATCTTCGCGATCCGGACCGATTGCAGCAGATCAGACAGCGTCGCTTTCATGATCCATCAATTCCCCGCCCTTGGCCAACGAGTCAATCGCTGCCGCCATACGGCGCGTGCCACCGTTCGCGCCGAACGGGCAGGGCAGTATCCCGGGGCTGCACCCATTCGCACGGCACTGCACCTTAATCGGCCGGGCGCGGTCGGCGCATTCGATTCACCTTTATCAGCTTTGTGGCGATTCATAGGGTTTGTCTTGATCACACCAATCCGAGGCGCAAAATCATGTCTGATGCGATGACAATTGTTCAGGTCTCCGACTACAGTGGAGGCATCGTCGGCCCGGGCATCGAACCTGCCGGCACCGTGCAGAACGGCGGTACGATCCGCACCGGCACCCCGCCGGGATGCTGGGGGCCGATGATTACGCCCAAGTTCCAGGGTGGCCACGAAGTGACGAGGCCCGTGCTGGTGGAAGGGGCCGAAGTGGGCGATGCCGTCGCGATCCGGCTGAAGAAAGTTCAGGTTACCTCGCTCGCCACCTCGTCGGGCGTCATGACCTTCGTCGATGGGCGCTACAGTGGCGATCCTTTCGTGGCGAAGCATTGCGACAGTTGCGGCGCGATCAGCCCGCCCAGCCACGTGGAAGGCATCGGCGACGAGGCGGTGCGTTGCGACAATTGCGGCGCAGAAGTCAGCGCGTTCCGGTTTTCCAATGGCTATGTCATTGTTCTAGATCGGGAAAATGCGGTGTCGCTGACTGTGGGGCAGGACATTGCTGACAGGATTGCGGGGAATGCGCAGGAACTGGCCGCACTGCCCGAACTTTCGGGCCAGCATTCGATCCTGTCGCTCGCGCGGGCGGATATATCGGGTCTCTCTTCCCGTATGCGCCCTTTCCTTGGCAATATCGGCACGACGCCGTCGCGCGATCTGCCGGATTCCCACAATGCCGGTGATTTCGGGTCATTTCTCGTCGGGGCGCCGCATGATTATGCGATGACGCAGGAGGAATTGGAGACGCACAAGACCGACGGCCATATGGATACCAATTCGGTGCGGGAAGGGGCGATCCTGATCTGCCCGGTGAAAGTGCCCGGTGCCGGGATCTATATGGGCGACATGCACGCCCAGCAGGGCAACGGCGAAATCGCGGGCCATGCCACGGACGTGGCCGGCGAAGTCGAACTGGAAGTTGAAGTGATCAAGGGGCTGACCCTTGATGGCCCTATCCTTCTCCAGCGCGCCGACGATCTGCCGCCACTGGCCCAGCCGCTGAGCCGGAGCGAACGGACGGCAGTCGATGCTCTGGCGAAGCGTTGGGGGCAGACCGACATCGAAGACAATGCCCCGATTACCTTTATCGGTTCGGGTGTGACGCTGAACGATGCGACCAAGAACGGTCTTGATCGTGCCGCGAAAGTCACCGGGCTGCCTTATGACGAAATCCTCAATCGGGCGACGATCGCCGGATCGATCGAGATCAGTCGTCTGCCGGGCGTGGTCCGCGTCACGTTCCAATGTCCCAAGGCCATCATCGAGCGGATGGGTATCGCCCATCTCGTGGCGGAACAGTACGGCGTTTCTGAATCGGAATAAGACCCTGCCTAGAGGCGGCCACGGGGCCGCCTCACTTTTTTTGGCGACCGGAAATGGGAAGGGCCGCAGCGAAACTGCGGCCCTTCTTTTGTTAGCGCCCCTTGTCTTGTCAGAGCTGGGCCTGACGTCGCGCAATCAATTTGCCGGACAAATGCCCGAACTGGCGGGCATCGACGGATTTGAACCATTGCCCAAGCCGGACATGCGCGGGCAGTGTCAAATCGATATCGCCCAGAATCTCGTCGATATGATGCAGCGAGAAGGGGACGATATTGGTGCCTTTGCAATGTTTGCCATTTGTCCGCTGGTCCATCCATGAAAGGCGCCGGTCGATCCAGGCGTTCTGGGTCTGCGCGTCAGGGATTGTCACACGGCCCGCCATATATTCGGCTATCCAGAAAGAGCCGACTTCCGCACTCAACTGGCTGAAGAAAGACGAATTGTAGCCGTTGAAAGCCAGTCGTGGAACGGAGAGGGGCACAGTCGAGCGGTAGAGCCGGAAATTCCCCCGGCTATCCGTTACCTGTGAACGGATGGCATCGGGAAGGAACGAGACGCACTGATCCCAACCGGTCCCGCATACGATAATATCCGCTGGCCGGGTCACGCCGCTTTTCAGGCGCACTTCGCCGGGGGCAAGTTCAACGATCTCATCCTCGAGCAGCGACATCGCCCCGCTTTCGATCTTGTCGTAAAAGCCGTCGCTGACGAGGCTGACCGTGCTTCTGGCGATCGTTTCCAGCGGTGTGCGCGGTTCAAGCCCGATCCGCCCCAGATTGAGTTGGCGGGAAATAATCCCCTGAACCAGATTGAGCATGCCATTGCGCAGGAAACGCCCCGGGCCGTGCAGGAAACGTTCGAACCCGCGCACTTCGATATAGGGAAACAGGGCTTCGCCCATACGCGTCAGGAACAGGTGCTTGAAATTGACAGTGCCGCCGATCAGTTTGGGGATCTTCCAGATCAGATGGCGGGCCAGCAAGGTCGTATGGGCCGATATCCCGACTGTGGCATTGGCGACATCGCAGGATGATTTGCCATAACCGACCACCACCACGTGTTTGCCTCGGGCATCTTCCAGCCGGGTAAATTCGCTGGTGTGTTGCACAGTGCCGCCTGCGGCACGGAACGCGTCGATCCCGGGATAAGCTGGAACGGACGGGATCGAAAATATGCCGTTGCAGACGAGCAGCCAGTCGAATTCGCGGGTGGTGAGCGGGGCTGCGGCCTGTCCTGCAGGTGCGGTGGTTACCGTCCAGCCGGCCCCGTTCGGCAGCGGTTCGGCCGAACGCACCTCGGTCTGCAAGGAAAGGCAGGGCGTCACACCGAAATGATCGGCGTAGGCTTGCAGATAGGCCTGCATTTGCGCACCGCTGGGCCATTCAGGGTAATGATCCGGCATCGGGAAATCGGAGAAGGCATAGGTTTCTTTGGGATTTTGTGTCGCCAATCCCGGATACCGGCGGGAACCTGCCCATACGCCCCCGACTTCGGCATCCTTGTCGAACACCTGCACATCATAACCAAGCTTAAGCAAAAGCTTGGCCGTGCAAAGACCGGAAATCCCCGCGCCAATAATTGCTACGCGCTCTACCACTCGCCACTCCCACCGATGTTGACGGGGAAAGGATAGAGCGCGGCCTTTCGGCAAGCCTATGCCGGAACTGCTGATGCTGTTCACGGATCGCAGTATTCGTTCTGCCCGATCAAGAGAACTGGCCACATGTTTCCTGCAGCATGCAGAAAATGCGCAATAGCGGCATAGTTCCTGCGGTCAGCGAATATCGCGCGACGCGCCTTCATTGGACAGTCCTGTTCTGGCTCCACGCCCCCAAACCGGCGGGAGCACACTTCAGGGGAGATTTTGATGGCACCTATGCGTTTCCGCTACTGGTCGGGCACGACCACGTCGGCGATCCTGGCAATTACAGCGTTTTCGACACCTGTCTGGGCACAACAATCGGCGGATGAGGCGGGCAACAGTTCGAGAGCCGACGTCATGTCGGGGGACATCGTGGTTACGGCGCGGAAGCGCGAAGAGCGCGCGCAGGACATTCCGATCGCGATTTCTGCCTTCAGCGGCGATTCCATCGCGGCGCGCGGTATCGAAAAGGTGGATGGTATCGCGACCATCACCCCGAACATGACATTCCAGAACAATCCCAGCTTTGGCGGGGCAGGTTCGTCGGCCGCGATCTATATCCGCGGCATTGGGCAGAAGGAATTCCTGCCGACAACCGAACCGGGTGTCGGCGTCTATGTGGACGGCGTCTATGTCGCGCGTTCTGTCGGGGCGCTGCTCGATCTGGTCGACGTCGAACGGGTCGAAATTCTCCGTGGCCCACAAGGTACGCTGTTCGGGCGCAACACGATCGGTGGCGCGCTGAGCATCACGACCCGCAAACCCGATGACCAGTTGGGCATGACCGGGCAGATCACCACGGGCCGTTACAGCCGTATCGATGCGAAAATCGCCGCGAACGTGCCGCTGAGCGATACATTGTTTGCGAAAGTGTCAGCGGCCACGTTCAACCGGGATGGCTATGTCACCCACCTCGTCGACAAGCGGAAGCTGGGCAATGTCGACACGCTGACCGGTCGGCTTGATCTGCGCTGGGTGCCGAGCCCCGATTTCGAGGTCAATCTGTCGCTGGAAGGCACGCGCGACCGGTCCAACGGGCCTGCGCTTGTCCTTTCGGGGGTCAACTACAACTCTGCGATCTTCAATCCCGGAAAATTGCCGATCCTGCCGCCGGGCAGCCCTGCAACACCGGGTTTTTATGTGCTGAACCCACCGTTTGACGCGCCCGTGGACAATTTCACGCTGCTCGCCAACTATTTCGCCGCCTTTCTTGGCGGACAACCCTGTATCGGCTTCAGCCCCTATAACCCGCAAGCCAGCAACAGCCCGGCCTGCTTCTCGAACCGCTTCCTGGTGGGCGACAAGGCCGATGCCGGCACCGCCCCGCAATATTCGAAAAACGACACCTGGGGGGCTTCCGGGACCATCGACTGGGATCTCGGGGGCGTACAGTTGAAATCGATCACGGCCTATCGCCAGATCGATGGAAAATATGCGCGTGACGGGGATCACAGTTCGATCACGATCCTGCATTTGAAGGACTATCTGAAACAGACCCAGTTCAGCCAGGAACTGCAGGTGCTGGGCAGCGCGTTCAACAACAATCTCAAATATGTCGCGGGTCTCTATTATTTCAACGAGACGGGCAACAACATCAACAATCTGGACTTCACGCCGGTTACGTTCCGTTCGGGTGGGCGTTTCCAGACGAAAAGCTACGCCGCGTTCGCGCAGGCGACATGGACCATTGTCCCCAGCCTCGACCTGACTGTGGGCCTGCGTTACACGGAAGACCGCAAGTCGTTCCTGCCTGATCAGGAAATCCTTGTCGACAAGACCGGCGGCGCATTGATCGCCAGCAGCCCGAATACCCCGCAAACGCGCGTGTTGCCTTATGTCCGCGTTCATC
This sequence comes from Caenibius tardaugens NBRC 16725, assembly GCF_003860345.1. GTDB lineage: Bacteria > Pseudomonadota > Alphaproteobacteria > Sphingomonadales > Sphingomonadaceae > Caenibius > Caenibius tardaugens. The sequence goes on along the minus strand of NZ_CP034179.1, from coordinate 1,288,461 downwards.
AGAGCGAGGATGCCTTCACCCCGATGGTGAACCTTGCCTGGCACGCGACGCCTGATGTGATGCTTTACGGTTCGTTCTCGCAGGGTTTCAAAAGCGGCGGTTTCGTGCAGCGCGTTTTCCCGCCACTGGCCGCGACGCCGCAGTTTTCATCGGAAAAGGCGACCGCTTATGAAATCGGCTTCAAATCGACCCTGTTCGATCGCAAGCTGACACTCAACGGTGCGGTGTTCTACACCAAGTACGACAATCTTCAGGTGCAGGTGTTTACCGGTATTGCGCCGGTGACGAAGAATGCCGCGCAGGCCGAAATCAAGGGGGCGGAACTGGAAGCGCGGCTGTCACCCGGCGGTGGCTGGTTCCTTGAGGGTAGCCTTGGTTATCTGGACCCCAAATTCACCAAGATCGACCCGGCCGCCACCGAAATCACCCTCAATTCGAAGTTCGAGCGCATTGCGAAATGGACGATCAGCGCGTCGCTGGCCAAGAGCATCGAACTGGGCAATGGCGGGGAACTGACGGCGCGCGGTGACTGGTCCTATCGGTCGGGCATGTACATGGATGCGCTCAATTCGCGGGAACTTTACCAGCCCGGCTACAGCCTCTTCAACGCCAACCTGACCTATGATCTGCCCGGCGGCGCGCTGAGTGTGATTGCGGGCGTTACCAATATCGCCAACAAGAAATACAGCGTCACCGGTGTCTATGGCAGCTCCTTCGGACTGTACGAACAGATGTTCGCAAGGCCGCGCGAATGGAGCGTGACGGTGAAATGGAAACTGTAATCATGACCAGCACACCGTTTACAGGCCGGACAGCCATCCTTGCGGGAGGGGCGACATTGATCGGACGCGCCACCGCTGCCGCTTTTGTGGCAGCGGGGGCAAACGTCGTGATTGCCGACATCGATGCCGAAGGCGGCGGGAAAGCGGTGGCGGAACTGGGCGATGCGGCGCGGTTCATCACCACGGACGTAACGTCCGATGCCGCGATCGATGCCTGCATTGCGGCAGGCATCGATACGTTTGGCGGCATCGACTATCTGGTCAACGTCACGACGTCCTATCTCGACAACGGTCTGGAGACGAGCCGCGCTGACTGGTTGCGGGCACTGGATATCGCCTTGGTGGGGGCGGCGATGTTCGCCCAGAAGCTGGCCCCACAACTGATCGCGCGAAAGGGCGCGATCGTCAATTTTTCGAGTGTCAGCGCCCATCGTGCGCAAGTCGGGCGGTTTGTCTATCCGGCTGCAAAGGCGGCACTGGCGCAGCTAACCCGTTCGCAGGCGCTGGAATTCGCCCCGCACGGGGTCCGCGTCAACGCGGTTGCCCCCGGGTGGACCTGGTCGAATGTCATGGATGCGCTCAGCGGTGGGGACCGGGGCAAGGCAGATCGGGTTGGCGGGCCGTTTCATATGCCGGGACGGATCGCCAGCGCGGAGGAAGTGGCAGGGGCGGTGCTGTTCCTCTGTTCCGATGCGGCCACGTTCATTTCTGGCGCGGAGCTTCCGGTGGATGGCGGGTATCTGGCTATGGGCCCGAAGGCACGGACAATCCCATAGCCAGGCTCGCCGGATGAAGGCCAAATGCCAGTGGCACACCAGCGCAGGCATTATCCCCTGCGGGAAGGGAACCTGCGCGTGATGACACTGTGTGGTTGACTTAAGGGGAGCCGCACGAAATTGTCAGCTTGTAATGGTGTGTCTCGATCAAGGGGGCATTGAGGGAGATGCTGGACAGAAGCATGATCCTGGCGAGCGCGGAAGAGGCGATGGCAGGGTCCCATATCATGGGCAGCCACCGGGTATTTCAATCCGATGATCTCGATCAGACGCGTGACCTTATCGCGCGGACCTATTGCCCGCACAGGCTGTCCTTGCAAGGTCGGCAGGGCAAACTTGGCGCGTGGCTCAATCACAAGCGTCTTTCCCAGATCGGCGTCGGCGCCATGGCCTATGGGGCCGACGTGCATATTTCCGAGGTGGAAGACCAGGATTTCGTGCTGCTGATGCTGCCGTTGCAGGGGGTTGCGAGCAACGGATTGGGTGGTGGTCGGTCGGTCGAAACGCATTCTGGCCGCGCCGTGGTGACCAGTACCACGGAACTGGACCGGATGTGGTGGTCGGCCGATTGCGCACAACTCGTGGTACAGGTCAGTTCGGCGGCGCTGGATCGCCATCTTTCCATGATGACCGGGCGGGGCCTTCGTGAACCGTTGCGCTTCGCCCCGGAAATGGAACTCATGACGGGCGCGGTATCGTGGTGGAAATACGTCGCGATGCTGATCGAGGATCTGTCCAGCGCGGAGCAAAGCACCGCGCAGGCCAGCCTTGCGCATCTCGAGAGCATGCTGATCGTCAAGTTGCTCGAAACACAGAACAGCAACTATTACGATCAGCTCAGGCCGCAGTCGAGCCGGATCGCCCCCCAGCATGTGCGGCGGGTCGAGCGGTTCATTGTCGATAATGTCGGCATGGCGATCACGCTTGAGCAATTGGTGGACGTAAGCGGGGTGAGCGCCCGCGCGCTGTTCGATGGTTTCCGGCGTTTTCGCGGCTGTTCGCCGATGGCCTATTTGCGCTCGGTCCGGCTCGATCGGGTGCGGCAGGATCTGCTCGGCGCGCGCGAAGGGGAAACGGTGACCAGTATTGCCTGCAAGTGGGGCTTTTATCAGTTCGGAAGATTTGCTGGCCAGTATCGTCAGGCCTATGGGGAACTTCCATCCGAAACGCTGCGTGCCGGTCGCTGACCTGTATCATCCGGAAGTGGCAGAAACACGCTGCGGGGAATGAATGGAACTGAGACATCTACGTTATTTCGTGGCCGTTGCGCAGGAACGGAATTTTTCCCGCGCGGCCGAGAAACTCAACATCGCCCAGCCCCCGCTCAGCCGCCAGATCAAGGAACTCGAGCTTGATATCGGGGCGGACCTGTTCGACCGCAAGACGCGCCCGCTCCGCCTGACGGATGCTGGCCGCCTGCTCTATGTCCATGCGGTGCAGGCGCTGGCGGGCTTCGATCAGGTGCGGAGCACGATGACAGGCTATTTGGAATCCAGCACCCGCCATTATGCGATTGGGTTTGTCGGTTCCATTCTGTGCGGCAAGTTGCCGCAGGTGATCCGCGAATTTCGCGCCCAGATGGGGGAAGGCGTTACGGTATCCCTGATTGAAATGGGTTCTCTGGAACAGGCGACGGCGCTGCGTGAAGGGCGCATCGATGCGGGTTTCGGAAGATTGCGCGTCCATGACGAAGGGGTGCGCCGTATCGTATTGGCGGAGGAGGAGCTGGTCGCGGCAGTGCCTGCGAACCATCCCCTTGCCGGGCAGCAGGGCGCGCTTACGCTAGAGCAGATGTCGCAGGAGCCGGTCATTCTCTATCCGCGCCCCTTCCGTCCAAGCTATGCCGATCAGGTCCTGTCCCTGTTCGAAGACCACGGTCTTTCGCTCACCCGTCGGCAGGAGGTCAGGGAACTGCAGGCCGCATTGGGCATGGTCGCGGCAGGTGCGGGTGTGTCGGTGGTGCCGGCATCGGCGCAGATTATGGATCGGCCGGATCTCGTTTTTCGGCCGATCGCTGCGGATAACGCCATATCGCCGATTATTCTCAGCCATCGGTTGGGAGAGCATTCCAAGGAACTGGCCTGCATCGCGGAAATCAGCCGCAAAGTGTACCAGACCGATGGCGAACAGGCGCCGGACGCGATCAGTTGAGCAACGGTTTGGCAATCTGACCGACAGGGATGCCGGTCAGGGCAGCCCGAAGGGCGTCGACATCGGCGAGCGAACGGACCGTATGGATGCCGGCCAGATCGGCGCCCGGGTATGCGAGGCGGTGCACCGTTTCGCCTGTTGCCAGAACGCATTGCCCAAAAGCGATACGGCGCCCGTCATCGAGTGTCAGCGTCGCATGCTCAGAGTCCAGTCGGGTGACCCTAACGCCCAGGGTCAGAGCGATGTTGTTCCGGTCCCAATAGCCTCGATCACGTGGCAGCACGCGTTCAATGCTTATCGAGCCCACCATATAGGCATTGGACAACGCGGGGTGATCGTAGGGAGGGATGGTTTCTTCCCCGATAATCATGACAGAACCGGTGAATCCCCGTTCTCGCAGCGTGCTGGCGACATGTGCACCGACAGGGCTGGCACCGACAATGGCTACATCAACATATTCGCTCATGGTGCGTCCGTTTCGTGCCCGTGAAGCTGTCCGGCATGTGGTCGGTGAAATGTGTGAATGCCGGTGCCGTTCGGCTGCGACAGGCTTCACGTGGGGCGAGGGTGTTTCCCTGCTATTTCAAGTGCATCCCTAGAGCCCCTTCTGCGATGGCCAGGTCCCTGTCGGGACATCGCGCCGGGCAGTGCGGTGATTGCACCGACGACGCAGATATCCTGCGACGGATCACTTGTCCCAAGGAAAGGTTGTGGCCGACTAGCCCGAAACCGCAGCCGTTGTTGAAAAAAGGCGAGAATCTTGTTCTTTGCTGCCAATGCGAATGGCGTAATGGCAATATACTTGGTAGGTATAGATGGCATTCCAAAGGGTATTTGACGGCAGGGCGTAACCAGCGGCAAATTAAGGCGAACCACGGTTTCGGTTGATTCTGCGGCTCATTAGGTCTGTGTTATTTGCGCATCTGGAGTATCGTATTGACCAAACGGATCAAAATGATTGTGCCTGTCCCGGTTCCTGCGCCTGCTCTCCAGGTTTTTGCGGCGCAATTTCCTGCACAATTCCAAAGGCCTGATCTCTCCGTTGAGTTTTGTTGTGCAGCGCGTGGCGGATCGGCGCTGGATTCCGTCTACGAAGGCACGATCGCCGATGCATTTTGTCTTGATGCAGGGTTGCAGGCCGAAGAGGACGGGTTCTCCGCCGTATGCGTCAACTCGATGAGCGATTCCGGCGTTGCCGCGCTGCGTTCACGTCTTGCCATTCCGGTGCTCGGCACCGCTGCGCCAACCTATCATCTGGCCAGCCAGTTGGGGCGCCGTTTTTCGATAATCAGCATGTGGGATCGGTGGAACTGGCTCTATAACAAGGTTCTGGCGGAAACCGGGTTGTCCGCGCGCCTTGCGTCGGTGCGTTCGATCGGTGTCGCACCCGATACGGCAGAACTGCTTTCGGGCAAGGAAGACATCGTGTTCCCACAGTTGCTGGATGCGGCGCGGCGCGCCGTCGAGGAAGACGGGGCCGATGTTCTGGTGCTCGGTTCCACGACCATGCATCAATCGCATGCATTCCTGCAGGAACAGCTCGATGTTCCCGTGCTTAATCCCGGACTTGTGGCCTTCAAAGCCTGTGAGGCACTTCTGGATCTGGGGCTGAGCCACAGCAAGAGGGCCTATCAGGCACCCCGGCAAACGATCGATCAAGTATTTCGCACCGAAGCGGCATGTAACGCGTCCTGAATAAAAGGAACTGGGTATGTTTAATGTTGGTACGTGGTCCATACCTGAAACGGGCGCATGGACCGGCAGCGCGCTACCCCTCAATGCCTTCTCCCGATTGCAGAGCAACAATCTCGACGAGGTGCATGCGCACATGTCCGCGATGCTTTGCGATCATGATCTGCAAGTGGAAGGCGGGGTTCCGCCGATTGCCTTTCGCCACAATCAGGCGATGCTGCGCACGCTGACATTCAATGCGACCGATTATGGCAATCCCTACGGTCAGGTCGTGGTGGCAATCCCGCCGGTTGAAGAACTCTATCTCGTGCAGTTCTCGCTCGCCGGGCGGGCGCAGATCAGCCAGGATGGCGAAACCTTTGTGCTTGAACAGGGGCAGATGTGTGTGCTGGGTTCCAATGCCCGGACCCGGCAAACCTTCGAAGCGGGTTACAAGCACTTCACTGTCAAAATTCCGAAAAGCGACCTCGACAGTGTCTTGCTGCAGGAATTGGGCTTTCGGCCGGGAGACTTGCACTTTTCGCCCCGGCCCGTGCTGTTGGAAGGGGCCGCCGCATCGTTCGCGCATATGATCCGGGTCGTATGCGATGATATGGACATGGGGCTGCCCGGTTACAGCCACCCCAGAACCTGCGGCGCGATTGAGGATACCCTCAAGCGCCTGCTGCTGGTGGCGGTGCCGCACAATCACAGCGACCTGTTCAACGGTTCTGTTTCGGGGCCCGCGCCGTTTTACGTGCGGCGTGTGGAGGAATTTGTGCGCGCCCATGCGGAAGATCCGATCAGTCTGGCCGAGATGGTGGAGATTTCAGGCGTGAGCGCGCGTTCTCTGCATGCGGGGTTCCGCCGGTTCCGCGATACGACCCCCATGGGATATCTGAAGAATTACCGGCTGACGATGGCACGGACCATGCTGCAGAGCGGCGCGGAATCCTGTGTATCGGTCACGAATGTCGCGTTGGCTTGCGGGTTTACGCATCTCAGCAAGTTTGCGCGCGATTATTTCGAGCGGTACGGCGAAAGACCCTCGGAAACGCTGCGTTCCAACTGACCCGACAAAAAACCCGCCGGAAACCGGCGGGTCAAGGCTGGGAGACAGGTGGCTGGTTCAGGCGATCAGCATTATCTCGCCATCGATCTCTTCAACCTGATAGGTTTTGATCGGCACAGAACAGGGCGCGCCGGTCGGCTCGCCCGTTTTGATGCAGAATGATCCGAGGTGATAGGGGCACACGATCTTGCCATCCTCGATTTCGCCATCGGCGAGCGAGGCATCGCCATGCGAACACAGATCGTCGGTGGCGAAGACCGCATCCTCAAACCGATAGACGGCAAGCACGCGCCCATCGCCAAGATCGACCTGAAAGACTTCTCCTTCCGGAACGTCGGACGAGGCACAGAGCCGTTCCATCAGCCCGCCGCCGACTTCTTCAGGAACAGCGGGGGCGCGATGTTCCCCTGCGTCCGTATATCGAGCACTACCGTTTGAAATCTCCATCCGTCCTCCGTGTTGCTGACGGTGGCATCGTACCATCCGCCCAGCCATTGATCTTGCGGGCCTTCATCCGTTTGCATCGTGCAGAGTTCCCACAGGTACCACTGGCAGGAGCCGCTCATGCCGGTGTCGGCAAGTGTGATGACCGGTGCGACCATGAAATGGATCGACCACAGCACCTTGTCGGCGGCGATCGCAGCCAGACCGGCTGCGATCGCCTCGCGTCCCTCAAGCGCGGCGAATCCTTCGGAAGACCAGCTTCCGTCCGCCGCGAACAGCGGCCCCATCAGTGCCGGATCGTTGCGACGATCGGCACCCAGCGCGTAACGCGATACGAGGTCGGTAATAGCCGCCCGTGCCTCCAGCGCGGCCAGCCGCTGTTCCACCGTCATAACAGACCCGTTTTCAGGCTGCTGTCGGCGACAGGCCAAGCGCGGTGTCCTGCGCACCGTGCGTGGCGACGAAGCGCGTTTCATCGAAGGCATAGGGTACGCCCGGCGCGCCACCATAAAGTTCGATATGCGGCGCGACTTCGGCCAGCGACAGAACCAGATGGTAGAGCGGGTGCAACTCTTCGGGCAAAGCCCCCAGCGGATACTGGTCGACCAGTGCCAGAATGGCTTCGGTACGCGGCAGGATCGCGTCATAGAAGGCTTTCAATTCGGCACGGCTGGCATTGCGCCGGTAGGCGTACCGTTCGTCGGCCGTTGCCAGTGCCCAGTCGAGAAACGGGGCAAGATCGGCGAATTCGGGTGGCAAACTCTTGTTCGTCATGGGCTTCAATCCTCTTACGCGTTGACGAACTGATCGACGACCACGGCACCGTGTCGGATCAGGATTTCGTCGTCCTGGAGATGTTGTTCGACCTTGGCGCGCGATTGCATGGCGCGCTGGGTGTCTTCCATCGTCGCGGTATCTTCGAGCCAGGCATTGCGCTGCAATGTCATCGCATGTTCGATGGCCCAGCGTTGCGAATGCGTGGTCGGGGCCTTCACGTAGTAACGGCCTTCCCACAGCGTTTTGTTATGGGCGATCGGCCAGAACTGGTGGGTGAACCAGATGCCTTCCGAGATATGCAGCAGTGTATTCGGGAACAGCACGCTGAGTTCGAAGGCGAAATCATCCCGCTTGTCGGGATTGATTGCAGGCGGAAGCATCGATTCCCCGCGTTGCGAAACCAGCGATGCACCAGCCAGACCATTGGCGATCCCCGAGACAGGCGTCGGTTTTGCGCCGAGCGTCAGGCAAACGGCACAGGTGCGGTGCGGACCCATCAGCTTGACGTTCTGAAGGCCGGTCGAGAACACATTCGGGAACGACCCGGCATGAATGGTGTCGACATGGTAGGCTTCGGCGAACGCGTCGTGTGCGACTTTCCAGTTGCAGTCGACATAAGTGTAGTAGGTGAATCCGAAATCGAGTTCATCGAACGGAAAACCGTTGAAATGGTTTGCGTATTCACCCAGGAATTCCGCCAGGGTGGTTTCCGGCTGCTCCGCTACGTTGACGAACAGGAAACCCTGCCACGTATCGAGATGGACCGGAGTAAGACCGTTCTTCTCTTTCGAGAAACAGTCATAGAAACGCTGTTCGCTGGGAACCTGCTTCAACTGGCCTTCCGCATCATAAACCCAGCCATGAAACCGGCAGGTCATGATCGCGGCCTTGGAGCCACCATAGGTTTCCTCACCGGTTTCGGTGATCACCGTGTTGCCGCGATGGGCGCAGGCGTTGTGGAAAGCGCGGATCTTGCCGTCTTTGGCGCGGACGATAATCACCGACGTATCGGCTGCTGCCAGACGCTTGACTTTGTAATCGCCGACTTTGGGCAGCTCGTTCTCGCGCCCTACGCAGAGCCAGACCTTGTGAAAGATCTTTTCTTTTTCCCGCTCATACCATTCCGGTGAGATATAAGGCTCGGTGGAGATCGGCCCGGAGCCAAGTTCCGGATATTGCTCCATCCAGCGATGCACCGTTTCTGACATAATTCACTCCCGTTCACGCAATCGTTTCCGGCTCTCGCAAGGCGTTGCCGAAACCCAATGCGTTATATTGTGGGGGTGGGGGGCTTGTTGCCGCTAGCCCGCGCCCGTGCATGTTAGCCTGCACCTGCAAGAAATATTGTGCGCGGATTGCCGCCATATTTCAGGTCTGCATTTTCCGCACAGTCGATAGCAGCGAGGGGATGGTCGCAGCGAGATCAGGATAGTCGGGAAAGGCCTTATACAGTCTTTTAAGCATCGATGGCGTGCCATGCACTGATAATACCGATGCAAACAACAGCATCGACCCGGCAGGCCATACGTCCAAACCTGGGCGAGACCATATGACTAAGGGGAGCAACATGTACGACAGCAAGAGCAATGGTGCGCGCAAGAATGACCGGTGGTGGCGAGTAGGGCTGCTAACGGGTGCATCTGCCGCAGGTCTTCTTTTCATGGCGCCGGCCGCATCCGCGCAGGATACTGCATCCGAACCGCAGGCCGAAAGCGGCGGCGGCATCCAGGATATTGTCGTGACGGCACGACGTCGTCAGGAATCGTTGCAGGACACGCCTATCGCGATTTCCGCTGTTTCGGGGGAAAGTATCGCGGCCCGTGGTCTCGACAACGTGACCCAGATCGGTGACTTCACACCGAACGTAAAATTCAACAGTTCCGTGCCGGTCTCTGCCAGCAACGCGACCGCGGCCATCTTTATTCGCGGTATCGGCCAGAACGATTACCAGTTGTCTGCCGACCCGGGCGTCGGTCTCTACCTCGACGGCGTCTATATCTCGCGTGGCGTGGGCAATGTGCTCGACGTGCTGAACGTCGAACGGATCGAAGTGCTGCGTGGGCCGCAGGGCACGCTGTTCGGCCGCAACACGATTGGCGGCGCGGTCAGCGTCACCACCAAAAAGCCCGGTAATGTCCTCTCGGGCAGCCTCGATGTCACCACCGGCAGCTACAATCGCGTTCAGGTGAAGGGATCGATCGATATCCCTCTGGCCGAAGGTATCTACACGAGCTTTTCCGGTTTTTATCATAACCGCGATGGCTATGTGAAAGGGGTTGTCCCCGGCGCGCCGGACCTGGGTGATACCAACCAGCTGGCAGGTCGCTTCGCACTCCGGCTCGAACCGTCCAGCGACGTCAGCATCGATATCGCTGTCGACGGATCGCGTTCGCGCGAGGAATCGGCACCCAATGTGCTGCTCCACGCGAACGAGAATGCCCCGGCTGCTGCAGTCTGGAATGCTGCCTTCTCAGGCGCGGGTGCGATTTGCACAGACCTCACAAATGCCGCCAGATTGTCCGACCAGCGTTGCTACAACAGCCAGTGGGCACTTGCCCCCTATCGTCACGGCGGCACGTTCAGCGCCATTTCGGGCCCGTTCAACACGACCAGCCGCCGCCCCTATCAATCGGCATCCGATCTGAATATCTGGGGCATTTCCGGCATCCTCGAATGGAAGCTGTCGGATGCTGTGACGTTCAAGTCGATCACTGCCTATCGCAAAGTAACCGGTTTCTGGACGCGCGATTCGGACCACAGCCCGGCCTCGATCGTGCAGACCAACAGCGACTGGCGGCAGGACCAGTTCAGTCAGGAACTGCAGCTCGGCGGCGAAGCGCTCGACAAACGTTTGAACTGGTTGATCGGCGGCTATTATTCGAGCGAGAGCGGCAACCACAAGGATCTCGTCAATATCGTCGATGCGGTGTTCATGAGCGGCGCTGTGCTGAAAGGCAAAAGCTACGCGGTCTTCGGTCAGGCAACCTATGAAATCGTCGACGATCTGAACCTGACGGCAGGTATCCGTTGGACGGAAGATCAGAAGACGTTCAACAACGCCAACCAATACGTCCTCGAAGCAGGGTTCCTCACGGGCGCACCCTTCAATCCCGACGGCTCGGGCCTGCAGAACGGCGATCCCCTGATGGGCCCGCTTGGCCAGACCGCAACGATCAAGGATCGCGCCTGGACGCCCATGGCCAGCCTTTCCTATCGCTGGAGCCCCGAGGTTCTGACCTATCTGTCCTATTCCAAGGGCTTCAAGGGCGGTGGCTTTACCCAGCGCGTGTTCCCGCCGTTTGCCTTTATCCCCTCGTTCCAGCCTGAAACGAGCGAGACGTTCGAAGCAGGGATCAAGACCGACCTGTTCAATCGCCGGTTGCGTATCAACGCGGCTGTCTTCCAGAACAATTACGGCAATTTGCAGATCACGGTGAACGATCCGACACTCGGCTTCGCGCCGATCATCCAGAATGCCGCCAAGGCGCGGATCAGGGGGGTCGAACTCGAACTGCAGGCTCAGCCGACCGACGCGCTGCGGATCGAAGCAGGTCTGGGCTATCTCGATGCGAAATACCGCAAGGTGGACATTCGCGCGCTGAATGCGGGTGTGACGACAGACACCCATTTGCAGAATGCCCCCAAATGGACCCTGAGCGCGGGCGTTTCCTACGCGTTCGAACTGGAGGGCCTCGGCAAGCTGACGCCCCGTGTGGACTGGTCGTATCGTTCGCGCGTCTACAACGATGCGGTCAACACGCCTGAACTGGTTCAGGACGGCTATCACCTCGTCAACGCGTCGATCGGGTTTACCGACACGGATAACCACTGGTCCGTCAACCTCGGTGTCAAGAACCTGACCAAGGAAGTCTATCTTGGATCGGGTTATGCCGACTCCTTCGGCGGCATCATCGAAGGCGTCTATGGGCGTCCTCGCGAATGGTATCTCAGCGCGGGATACAAATTCTGACGGGAGCGGAGCGGGCGGGCTCGAAAGGGTCCGCCCGCACCTGAAAGGGGAATACCTCGCCATGGTACACTCAATCGACCTCGCATTGCGTGTTGCCCGTCTGGAAGCCGAGCGCGCGATCACAAGGCTGATCAGCGATCTGGGACAGGCGTTCGACAGCGGCCCGTCCGCCAGCGCGCTGCGGGGGCTGTTTACACAGGATGCGATCTTCAAGATCGATCATTATGACACGCTGCACGGCGCGGACGGCATCGCCGATGGCGTTGCGGGCAATGCGGAAAACGGCTTCCGCTGGACGCTCCACTATCTTGTGTCCCCGCGGATAGACCTGTCCGAGGATGGCGCCTCTGCCGATGTGTCATTCCTGCTGTGGGAACCGGCGACGGCCGCCAGCGGACGGGCATACTGGATCGGCGGGAATTACGTGGCGAGAGCCGTCGCCGCCGAGGATCGATGGCGTTTCGCCCATCTTCGTCTGAATGCCGAACTGATTTCCCATTACCCGGAAGGTTGGCACGGCAAGCCCGACGCGCTTGATCGCGCCTGAATGCCGGAACCTGCCCTTTCAATACTGGAGTACATACAATGCAGGACACAATTGCGGCCCTGGATCATATCCGGCGCACCGTGCCGGAAATCCGGGATGAACTGGGCATCGATCCCATCCCTGTCCGGGCAATCCGTGATCCGGAGATCTATGAGATTGAGAAGGAACAGCTTTTCAAGAAGGTCTGGCTCAAGGTCGCCACGGCATGGGAATTGCCCAATCCGGGCGATTACAAGGTCAAGGAACTGCCTGTCGCGGATGCATCGATCCTGATTGTGCGCGGCAAGGATGGCAAAATTCGTGCGCACCACAATGTCTGCACGCATCGCGGCAACAAGGTCGTGCCGAACAAGGGTTTTGAAACCTACGGCCGTGCGCGGGCCAATGTTGTCACCTGCCGTTTCCATGGCTGGGTCTTCGGCACGGATGGGCCCCTCAAATCGGTGCCGATGGAAGAGGCGTTCGGGCATCTCGACAAGAGTTGTCTGGGCCTGCGCGAAATTGCCTGTGACGAATGGGAAGGGTTCGTCTTCATCAACTTCGATCCGAACCCCGCACAGTCCTTGAAGGACTATCTGGGCGATTTCGCCACGCTGTTTGGCGGCTACCCTTACCATGAATCGACCACCGCATTTCGCTATTCGACCGTGTTGAAATGCAATTGGAAAGTCGCGCACTATGCCTTCTCCGAAGGCTATCACGTGCCGACCATCCACGCCGGTTCGCTGCCCGGGTTTCGCGGTATCGAACATAGCGACTTCAAGCTGATCGGGCCGCACGCATCCTCGACCATCTATGGCGCCGGGATGGAAGCCGCGCCATCGACGCAAGTCTTCGCAGGCGTTCTCCATGCCAGCGACGCGCACAAACCGCATGCCGAGCAGTTGCCGGTGCATATCAACCCGACGCGGCGTGACGATTTTCAGTTCGAATTGCCCAACGTCTTTCCGAACCTGCTGATCCATCTCGCATCGGGTTGCGGCTATCCGGGGCTGTCCTATTTCACCCACCAGTTCTGGCCGCTCGATCACGGTACGACGCTGTGGGAAGGGATCAACTACTTCCGCCCGGCCAGAAACGCGGCGGAATATGCCGCGCAAGTGCACGTCAATGCGCTGCATCGCAATGCCTGGCTGGAAGACACCGCAACGATGGAAGACACCTTCACCGGCATCATGTCCGGAGCCATCGATGACATGCAACTGATGGATCAGGAATTTCTGATCCGCCATGCCGCACGAACGCTCGACAGCTATCTGGCCGGAGGCACACAATGACGACTGCAGACTATTCCCGCCTGCCGGAAGGCTTCGCTGATCTCGAAACCCTGGCCCAAATCTGGGCCAGACCAACCGAGAACGCGCGCAATGTGGTGCGCTATGCCGCCACTGCCAGCGATTTTGCGGCCTTTCACGAAACACTGTTCCCGCGCCTGGGGGCGTTGCTGGCCTATCTCGGCGACTGTCCGGCGCAGCCGGAAACGGCGGAGCAGCGCAATGCCCTGATGCTGGCCTGCGCCTATGCGGAAGCCGCGCCGCATCATGAACTCTATGGGGGAAGCAGCGAAGTGCCGTTCAGTTTCGATGCGCACCGCTTCGTCGCGGATCACGGGGACGTCTCCGTTTAGGGAGACGCCTTCCTTTTCAGCTTGTGAGAAAATCGAGAACGGCCCGCGCGAAAGTGTCGGGCCGTTCGACATTGGAGAGGTGGGCTGCTTCCAGCATAACCAGCTGGGAAGCCGCGATGGCGCCTGCCAGCGCCTCGCTATGCGGTGGGGGTGTTGCCGGATCGCGCGTGCCGCCGATAACCAGTGTGGGCCTGTCGATCAGGCTGACAGTCCGGCGCATATCCATGTCGCGGATGGCAGCGCAACAGCCCGCATAGCCTTGTGGATTGCCCGCCTGCAGCATTCGCGCAATGCCATCGATGGCTGCAGATCCTTCTGCCAGAAAGTCCGGGGTGAACCAGCGGTCAAGCGATGCCTGCGCCAAGGGGACGATCCCTTCACTGCGGACAAGGGCGATGCGCGCATCCCAATTGGCCGGTGGCCCCATGAAGGACGAGGTGTTGGCCAGAACCAGCCGACGCAAGTGCTGCGGTTCGCGGATGCCCAGCCATTGTCCGGTCATCCCGCCCAGTGACAGCCCGCAGAAATCGACAGGACCGGGATTGAGCGTATCGAGCAGTTCCACGACATCGCGCCCCAGCCGGTCGAGCGAATAGGCGCCCGCTGGCGCGTCCGAGGCGCCATGGCCGCGCTGGTCGTAGCGCAGGACGCGAAAGGTCTGCGTCCATGCCGCCATTTGTGGTTCCCACATGCCCATGTCAGTGCCGAGAGAGTTCGACAGGAGCAGCACAGGCGCGCCTGCCGGGCCATCGTAACGCCAAGCAATCCGGCAGCCGTCACCGGTAACGAAGTACTCTACGCTCATCAGACACGCTCCACAGCGACAGCAAGCCCCTGACCGACCCCGATGCACAGCGTCGCCAAGCCAAGGCGCCCGCCAGTCCGTTCGAGCTGGTGGACAAGGGTCATCAGGATGCGGGCACCCGACATGCCCAGCGGGTGGCCCAGTGCGATCGCGCCGCCATTGGGGTTCACCCGTGGATCATCGTCGGCCAGACCAAGCCCGCGCAGCACAGTCAGCCCTTGCGATGCAAAGGCCTCGTTCAGTTCGATGGCATCGCATTGATCAAGCTTGAGACCAAGCCGTTGCAGCAGCTTTTGCGTTGCCGGTACCGGACCGATTCCCATGATACGCGGGGGCACCCCGGCGCTGGCCATGCCCAGAATGCGTGCACGCGGGTGGAGACCGTGATCGCGGATCGCGCTTTCGCTGGCCACCAGCATCGCCGCCGCGCCATCGTTGACGCCGGATGCATTGCCTGCGGTGACGGTGCCATCCGGGCGGACGATGGGTTTCAGCTTCGCCAGCATCTCCGCTGTGGTATCCGCACGGGGATGTTCGTCTACCGCGAACACGGTTTCGCGCCCTTTGCGGTCGGTGATCGTAACCGGGACGATTTCTTCCGCGAAATAGCCGCTTGCCTGCGCGGCGGCGGCCTTCTGCTGGCTACGCAGTGCGAAGGCATCCTGATCGGCGCGCGCAATGCCGAATTCTGCCGCCACGTTTTCGCCCGTTTCGGGCATGGAATCGACGCCGTAGAGCGCCTTCATGCGTGGATTGACGAAGCGCCAGCCGATGGTGGTGTCAAAAATGGCGGGGGTGCGGGCAAAGGCGCTGTCCGCCTTAGGCATGACGAACGGCGCGCGGGTCATGCTCTCCACGCCACCGGCGATCATCAGGTCGGTGTCACCGGCGCGGATCGCGCGTGCGGCGGAACCGACGGCATCCAGCCCGGATGCGCAGAGCCGGTTGATGGTCGCGCCGCCGACAGTGTCGGGCAAACCGGCCAGCAGGGCCGCCATGCGCGCGACATTGCGATTGTCCTCACCAGCCTGATTGGCGCTGCCCAGGATCACGTCATCGATCACGGCCGGATCAATCCCGGAACGTGCGATCAGCGCCGCAATCGGCAGGGCGGCGAGATCATCGGCGCGCACGGTGGCGAGTGCACCGCCATAGCGCCCGATGGGCGTGCGCAGGGCGTCGCAAAGGAATGCCGCGCTCATGATCCGAGCTGCCCGAGCGCCAGGGGCGCACCGGTTTTGGCAACCACGTCTTCGACTGTAACGCCGGGGGCGGTTTCAAGCAGAGTCAGCCCCCCTTGCTTGCGGTCGACGGCAATCACCGCAAGGTCGGTGATGATCAGGTCGACCACCCCCCGGCCGGTCAGCGGCAAGGTGCAGCATTCCAGAATTTTGGGGGAACCATCCTTGGCCACATGGTCCATGACCACGACAATACGCTTCACCCCGGCGACAAGGTCCATGGCGCCGCCCATGCCTTTCACCATCTTGCCGGGTATGGTCCAGTTGGCGAGATCGCCATTGGCGGCGACTTCCATCGCGCCCAGCACGGCCATGTCGATATGGCCGCCACGGATCATCGCGAAACTGTCTGCCGAAGAGAAGAAGCTGGATGTGGGCAGCGCGGTGATGGTCTGCTTGCCCGCGTTGATTAGGTCCGGGTCGGCCTCCCCCTCATAGGGAAACGGGCCGATGCCCAACATGCCGTTTTCCGATTGCAGGGTGACATTCACCCCGGCGGGGACATGATTGGCGACCAGCGTGGGAATACCGATACCCAGATTGACATAATAGCCATCACGCAGTTCGGCCGCAGCGCGCGCTGCCATTTCGTCACGCGACCAGCTCATGACGCATCTCCACGCGCGCGGGTGGTGAGTTTTTCGATGCGCTTCTCGTTGATGGTCGAAAGCACGATCCGATCGACGTAAATGCCGGGGGTGTGCACCGCATCGGGGTCGAAGCTGCCTTCAGGCACGATTTCCTCGACTTCCACTACGGTTATCCTGCCCGCTGTTGCCATGTTGGGATTGAAGTTACGGGCCGTTTTGCGGAACATCAGATTGCCAGCCGGATCGGCCCGCCACGCCTTGATGATCGACAGGTCGGCGCGGAGCCAGGTCTCGCGCACATATTCCTCCCCATCGAACAGTTCGGTGGGTTTGCCTTCTGCGACTACCGTGCCAACGCCCGTACGCGTGTAGAAGGCGGGAATGCCCGCGCCACCGGCGCGAATACGTTCGGCCAGTGTGCCCTGAGGATTGAGTTCGAGTTCGAGTTCACCGGAAAGATACTGGCTCTCGAACAGCTTGTTCTCCCCGACATAGGAGGAGATCATTTTCCTGATTTGCCTGGTTTCCAGCAGCATCCACAGGCCAAAACCATCGGCACCGGCATTGTTCGAGATGACGGTAAGGCCGGTGACACCCGACGCGCGGATTTCAGGGATCAGGCTTTCCGGATTACCGGAAAGCCCGAACCCGCCCGACATGATCGTCATACCGTCGAACAGCAGGCCGTCGAGTGCTGCGGCGGGGGATGGATAAATCTTGTTCATGCCGGGCTGGTTTCCAGATCTTACGCTTCTGCCCGTGCGCGGGCGGAGAAGCCTTCATCGCCGGCCGCTTTGGCGCGTTGCAGTTCGAAATCGAAGGCGATGTAGGCGCTTTCGCCCTGGCGGTTGGGCACAGGCAGAAGGCCTTCGCGGGTGGCGAACGCGAAATCGTCACCGGCAAACGGATCGTCGCCGAAATTGATCTGCGTCGTCAACTGCCGGTATCCGGGGGCCTCGACGAAGAAGTGGACATGCGCCGGGCGATTGCCGTGCCTGCCGAGCGCCTTCATCAGGCGGTCCGTGGGGCCTTCGGGCGGCACGCTGTAACCGTTCGGCATGCGCGAGTGGAAGGCGTAACGGCCATCGCTGCCGATCTTGATCCGGCGGCGGTTGTTGAACGGCGTCTGTTCGCCCGTCGGATCGAAGTAGGAATAGAAGCCCTTCGAATTGGCGTGCCAGACATGCAGGATGGCGTCCTTTACAGGTTCCTGATCGGGGCCAGTGATCTGACCGGTCATATAGAGGGTATCCGTGTCGTCCGGATCGTCGGTCAGATTGACATCGCCTTCCACCAGCGGGGCGCCCGCGACATAGAGCGGGCCTTCGATCGTACGCGGCGTTCCGCCCGTCTGGCCTGCTTCCGCATCCCGCGCGTCCAGCACGAGATCGAGAAAATGTTCGAGACCGACACCGGGTACGATCAGCCCGAATTCAGGCCCTGCTTCCTGGAAGAACTTGATCGCAGACCAGAATTCGTCCTGCGTTACATCGTGTTTGACGATCGTCGTCATGATCGCTTCGACGAGGTCGCGCGTGATGTCCTTCAGCCGTTTGTCACCGCCCTCGCTCAGGAGGCCGCTGGCTTGATTCAACAGCGTTTGCACCTGGGGGGTTTTTACGAAATCCTCGGTCATTAACACCTCTCCTGAAATATGAATTGAAAACCTAGCGATCGTCTTCGTGCAGCGACGACGGATGGCGGCAGAGCGCCGTCACGCGGATATCCATGAAGGGATAGAGCGGGAGGCCGATCAGGATGTCATGCAGTTCGGCGTTGCTCGGCACGTCGAAGATGCTGACATTGCTGTACTGGCCGACCACGCGCCAGATGTGGCGCCAGGTTCCGGCGCGCTGCAGTTCCTGGAAACGGGCCTTTTCGGCTGCTTTCAGTTCCTCGAACCGGTCGGGATCGTATCCGGTCGGTACGTTGACGTCCATTTCGACTTTGAAGAGCATGGGTCAGGCCTACTGTGTGGAAGGAATGGAGATAGTCTTGCGCGGGGCATCCCGCCGCAGGAAAGCGATGCGATCCTCGTCAAGGTCGATGCCCAGTCCGGGGCTGTCCGGGACCTTCAGCGAGAAGTCCGCATATTCGAGCGGGGTGGTGAGGATTTCGTCGGTCAGCAGCAGCGGTCCGAACAATTCCGTACCGAAGGGAAGCCGGGCGAACGTCGCGAAGACATGCGCCGATGCAACCGTGCCAATGCCCGCTTCGAGCATCGTCCCGCCATACAGGGCCACGCCAGCGGCTTCCGCGATGGCCTGAACTTGCCTTGCGGCCAGCAAGCCGCCCGATTGTTCGATTTTGACTGCGAAGACATGCGCCCCGGCATGCGTGGCGAAATCATAGGCTGTCGTCGGCCCGGTCAGCGATTCATCCGCCATGATCGGAATACGGGCACGGGCGCTTAATCGTGCCATGCCTGCCAGATTGCTGCGGGTGATCGGCTGTTCCACAAGATCGCATCCGGCATCGGCCAGCATATCGATGCCGCGCGCGGCCGTGGTTTCATCCCAGGCCATGTTGACATCGACGCGGATTGACGCGCTGTCGCCCAGCGCCCTCTTGATCGCGGCAACATGCGCGACATCGTCTTCAAGGCTGCGTTTGCCAATTTTCAGCTTGAAGGCATTGTGGCGCTTGCGGCTGATCATATCCTCAGCCTCTTCGATGTCGCGCGCGGTATTGCCGCTTGCCAGAGTCCAGAGGACAGGCAGGCGATCGCGCACGCGGCCGCCGATCAGTTCGCTCACCGGTAAACGCGATCGTTTGCCCTGCGCGTCCAGCAGTGCGGTTTCGATGGCGCATTTCGCGAAATGGTTGCCCACGATATGTGCGGAAAGGCGCGCCATGGCCTGGGCAGGCCGCGTGGCATCGATGCCTTCGAGCACCGGTGCAAAATAGGTTTCGATCGCGAGCTTGATCGTTTCGGGGCTTTCCGGTCCGTAGGAAAGGCCCCCGATTGTCGTCGCTTCTCCGACGCCGACTATGCCATCCGAACAGTGCAGGCGAACGATACACAGCACCTGGCTGTTCATTGTCGCCATTGCCAGAACATGCGAACGAATTGTCGGTACATCGACCAGGAACACTTCAATTCGCTCGATAATCGCCATTACACACCTCTTATTCGGGCAGCGCATTATGAACGCCCGGCACGCGAACGGGAATGATTGAATGGGTCCAATATTATACCTTAAAGGTATAGTTAGAGCTGATACCCTCCCGAAACCATGATCAGGCTACTGGCATGGCCCGCCGCTCGGCTAGCCGTATCCTGCGGAGCCTAGCTCAATTCCGCGAATAAAACGCCGATGCGTTCAGCGGCTAAAGAACGCGCAATATGGATAGCAATGCGGAAAGGCCATCTGCCAAGTATAGCCGCGAGCGGAGTTTGTTGCAGGTCTGATTAGCTGAATGCGCTCTGCCAGAACGAAATGAATACTTTTCTTATGCCTACGAAAGATGTGCCTGATTAAGTAAAAGTAGTTCCCGTGATAAAACGGAATGGGCGCACCTTTCATTTATAAAAGATGTCGGGAAGCGATGGTTTGAGAAAACCGGTTGAACCGGCAATGCCGCAATCAATGTGAGAGGTCCCATGACAACAGGTGTAAATTCGCTTCGCAGGAAGGACCAGTTCAAGCTGGGCACGTTTTCGTCCAACTGTTCGAGCGGGATGTCCATTACCAATGTGCCGGAACGCTGGAATGCGAGCTGGGACAACAATCTCGCGCTTGCGCGGATGCTGGACGATGCGGGTATCGATTTCATGCTGCCGGTGGCCCGTTGGGTTGGCTATGCCAATACGGGCGACAGCAACTTTCAGGGCCATGTTCTCGAAACGCTGACCTGGGCCGCGGGTTTGCTCGCCGCGACGCAGCGGATCACGGTAATCTCCACGGTACACACGATGGCGTTCAATCCCGTGGTTCTGGCAAAACAGATCGCAACGATCGACCAGATCGGCCACGGGCGCGCCGGGCTGAATATCGTTGCCGGCTGGAACGCGCCGGAAATGGCAGCCCTGGGTCTGGAATTGCCGGAGGGGCATGACGTTCGTTACGCCTATGCCGATGAATGGTTCGAAATTGTCCGGCGGTTGTGGACCTCGACCGAACGGTTCGATTTCGATGGCGAGTTTTTCCAGCTGAAGGAGGTCAATTCCGATCCCTTGCCTTTTGCCGGGCTACCCCCGGTTATCAATGCGGCAGGTTCGAAAGAAGGGCGGGATTTCGCGGTCAAGAATGCGGAGTTCCTGTTCACGCCTGCGATCGATCTGAAACGGTCGGCTGAAGAAACCGCGGAATTGAAAGCATTGGCCGCAAGCCGCGGGAAAGAGATCGAACTCCTGACCTTCTCCCATGTCGTGTGCCGCCCGACCACCAAAGAGGCGGAGGATTATGTGCAGTATTTCGGGTTCGAACACCGGGATACGAAAACGCTGGATCGGGTCATCGAACTGCAGTTCGCCCATGCGCAATCCTTTCCCCATGACCTGCTGACCTTGATACGCGATCGTTTTGCCGTGGGGCATGGCGGCTATCCGCTGGTGGGCACGCCCGAACAGGTCGCCGACGGCATCTGCGCGATCCGCGAAGCAGGATTTAGCGGGACCACCCTGTCCTTCGTCGATTACGTCAAGGAATTCCCCTATTTCCGCGATGAAGTGCTGCCCATCCTCGAAGCGCGAGGCCTGCGGACCAGCGAGAGCCGCGAAGGCGAGGACCTGAAGGTCGCGTTCGCGGGATAGGAGCAGCTCGCCGGGCTGAGGGCCCGGCGCTTTGCACCTGCACCAGTGGCGCTGCGCCGGACGGTCGCACCGATCGAACCGGCGGGCGCTGCCAGTGCGGTGACCGGCCTATTCGTGGCGCAGGGCATCAATCGGGTTGAGACTGGCTGCACGGCGTGCCGGGAAATACCCGAACACTACCCCGATCAGCGCCGAGATCGCGAAGGCGATCACGTTGATTTCGGCATCGAACATCCAGCTGACCTGCATGACCGGAGCGAGAACAGCGATGGCGAGCTGCGCGATCAGCAGGCCGGCGAGACCGCCGAGGCAGGACAGCACAATCGCTTCCACCAGAAATTGCATCAGAACTTCGCGTGCGACGGCACCGATCGCGAGGCGAATACCGATTTCACGCGTGCGCTCGGTCACTGATACCAGCATGATGTTCATGATGCCGATACCCCCGACAACCAAAGAGATTGCCGCGACGGCCGCCACGATGCGGGTGAGCAGCGTGGTCGTTCCGGTCAGCGTGTCGGAAATCTGTTTGGTGTCGAAGATGTTGAAATTGTCTTCCTTGTCGCTGGTGATCTTGCGGCGTTCGCGCAGGAGGTCGGTGATTGAGGCCTGCACCTGTTCCGCAGAAAAGCTCTGGTCGACGCCGACCAGCATGACCGAGATATTCTGATTGCCGGTAAAACGCCGCTGCACGGCTTTTACGGGCATGATCACGACGTCGTCCTGATCGCCGCCAAATCCGCCCTGACCGCGCGTGGATAACACGCCGATGGCATCGCAGCTTATGCCTTTGATGCGAAAACGCGTGCCGACGGCGCTACCGCCCCGGAACAGGTTCTGGCGCACGGTGTTGCCAATGATGCAGACCGATTTGCCCGCCTCTTCCTCGGCAGGGGTGAAGGTGCGGCCCTCCGCCAGTGGCCATGGCTGCACGGTGAAATAGGCATCGGTGGTGCCGTTGACCGTTGTCGACCAGTTGGCGCCCTCGTAAATCGCGGTGCCGCTGGTTTGCGCCTGCGGGGCGACGGCCGTGACCCCGGCGATCTGCTGTGCGATCGCGTCAAGATCGGCCATTTCGAAATCGGGTGGGCGTGGCCCCCCGCCGCCGCGGCCGAAGCCTTGCCCGGGACGGATCTGGAGGATGTTGGTGCCAAGCGCCGAAATCTGGCTCTGCACGGCTGCGGTCGTCGCATTGCCGAGCGTCACCATCGTTACCACGGCGGCAACACCGATAACGATGCCCAGCACGGTCAGGAACGAGCGCAGCATGTGCCGCCGGATAGAACGCAGAGCGAGCAGGAACGTCGTGCCGATCATGCGCTGGCCCTTGTCTTGCCGCGTGGCGCGGGATTGGTCTCTATGGTTTCGACAAGGCCATCCTTGAAATGCACGAGCGTGTGCGCGAATTCCGCCATATCGGGTTCGTGGGTCACCATCAGCACGGTGATCCCGCTTTCCCTGTTGAGCTCTGCAAGCAGTTCCATGATTTCGACCGACCGTTCGGAATCGAGATTGCCGGTCGGTTCGTCGGCCAGCAGCACATCCGGGCGCGTCACGATCGCACGGGCAATGGCGACACGCTGCTGCTGCCCGCCCGACAGTTCGGCGGGGGTATGGTCCCACCAATCCTTGAGCCCGACCTTGTCCAGTGCGGCCAGTGCTGCTTCGCGTCGTTCGCCCTTGGGATCGCCCCGATAAAGCAGCGGCAGTTCAACGTTTTCCAGCGCACTTGTCCGCGCGAGAAGATTGAAGCCCTGAAACACGAAACCGAAATATTTCCGCCGCAACAGCGCGCGTTGATCGCGCGTCAGCGCTTCGACGGGATGGCCGCGAAACAGATAGGAACCGCGTGTCGGCACATCGAGACATCCCAAGATGTTCATTGTTGTCGACTTGCCGGAACCGGACGCACCCATCACCGCGATGAAATCGCCGGGCATGATGTCAAGATCGACACCTTTCAGCGCCTGAAAGGCGGTTGCGCCTTCCCCATAGGTCTTGGTGATCCCCCTGAGACGAATGATCGGATCGGTCATTGCTCAGTTGCCTTTCGACGCTCCGGATTGTTTGCCCTGTCCCGCGCCTGACCCGTCACCCGAAAGCTGGCCGGTGATCACTTTCATGCCGGGTTGCAGCTTGCCCGAAGTCACTTCGGTGAGCGATCCGTTGGTATTGCCCGTGGTCACTTCGATGGGCTGCGGTTGTCCGTCATCGCCGAGAACGTAGACGGTTTGCTGCGCACCACGATCGGTGGTCACACTGCGCTTTGTGGTGCTTCCGCCGCGCCGGGGGCCGCGTGGCACAAGCGCGCCGGTAATGCCGCCTTTCGCCGCATCGGTGCTGTCACTGCCATCAGCCGGGCGATAACGCAGCGCCGCATTGGGGATCAGCAGCACGTTCTGTTTGTGCATGGTCACGATATCGGCGGTCGCGGTCATGCCGGGGCGGAGCGTCTGTTTGGCATTATCGACGGACAGGATTGCCGTGTAGGCAACCACATTGCCGGTCGTCGAGGCGCTGGAAGAAGACGATGATGACGACGAAGACGACGATGATCCGCTGCTGTTCGATCCGACATTGACGCGCGTGATTTTCGCGGGGAAACGCTGGCCGGGGAAAGCATCGACAGTGAAGGTCGCGTCCTGTCCTTGCGCAACCTGGCCGACATCGGCTTCATCGATCGAGACTTCGAGTTCCATCTGGCTCAGATCCTCGGCTATGGTGAACAGCACCGGGGCGTTGAGCGAGGCGGCGACAGTCTGGCCGGGTTCGATATCGCGCGAGAGCACGACCCCGGTTACCGGCGAATAGATCCGCGCTTTCGACAGATCGGTCTGCGCCGTGCCCAGCGCCGCCTGTTGCGACGCAACCTGAGCACGCGCCGCAGCCAGCGACGCGGCGGCGCGTTTCTGATCCGCGCGCGCGGCATCGAGTTCTGTTTTGGAAGGCGCCCGACCGCCTGACAGGCGGGACACTTCTTCCTGCCGTGCCAGCGTGGCATTTGCCTGCGCTAGCGTTGCCTGGGCTTCGCCGACATTGGCCTGTGCAGCCGCTACGTTCGCTTTGGCTTGCACGACCGAATCCTGAAGGCGCGCGGTGTCGAGCGAGGCCAGCAACTGCCCCTTGGTGACCCTGTCGTTCACATCGACATAGACATGGGTGATCAGGCCCGACTGTTCCGACCCGACATCGACTTGATTGATCGGCTTGACGTTGCCAGTGGCCGATACGGTCACGGTCAGTGCGCTGCGTTCGACCGCCTGCGTTGCATAGCTGGTTTCTGTGGCAGGTCCGAAACAGCGATAAAGGGTGAGCAGGATCACGAGCGCCAGCAGCCCCAATCCGATCCATTTTCCGCGACGAATCCACGGGTTTTCCGGCTTGACGCCGAGGAATTCACCGAGGTCGTTATCGCCAGCCTGCGCTTCGGTCATCCGTCGCTTCCATTCCTGTCCGTGGTTTGCCATCCGCCGCCAAGGGCGTTGTAAAGCTGCACGACTGCGAGAGCCTGTGCGGCCTGGGAACTTGCAAGGCTGTTGCTTGACGAGAGGAGCGAGGTTTCGACGCTCGACAGCGTCAGAAAATCGCTCATCCCGGCCTGATACTGCAGCCGCGCGATAATCGCGCTGGTGTTCGCGGAATCACGGGCGATAGCAAATTGCGTGCTGCGCGCGTCGGCCGACGAGACCGCGACGAGCGCGTTCTCCACATCCTCGAGCGAGGTGAGGATCGTCTGGCGATAGGCGGCATAGGCGCCATCGACAGCGGCCCGCTGGGCGCGGACCTGCGAAGCCCGTGCCCCGCCATCGAACAGAATTTGCGAAATACCGGCGAAAAGCGAACCAGTGATCGCATCGAACAGTCCGCCGGCGCTCAGAGCACTCGTTCCCAGCGATCCGCTGAGGCTCAACGAGGGGAGCAATTGCGCCTGTGCAACGCCAATGCGTGCCGTGGCTGCGGCAAGGCTGCGTTCGGCGGAACGGACGTCGGGGCGCTGGCGCAGTGTGTCGGCCGGAAAGCCCACGGCAAGATCGGATGGCGGGACCGGGATCGGGGCCGGGGTTTCAAGCGCTGCCGTTGCAGCGCCCGGTGCCTGGGCCGTCAACACCGCCAGCCGGTTGAGTGCATTTTTTATACTGGTTCTGAACTCGGGAAGGCTTGCCTCGGTTTGGGCAAGCTGGGTGCGGGCCTGCTCTTCATCGAGCGACGCGGCGACGCCGGCCTGAACCCGCCAACGGGCAATATCGTAATTGTCGCGCTGATAGCGCACCGTATTCTCGGCAATCGCGAGCTGCTGCTGCGCGAGCCGAAGCTGGATATAGTTGGTGACCACTTCGGCAATGATCGCGATGCGGACCGATGCCAGATCGTAGCCGCTCGCCGCTTCGTCAGCGCGCGCGGCCTCGACCGAACGCCGCACGCCGCCGAACAGGTCAAGCTGCCAGTCCGCATCGATCCCGAGGGAATAGCTGCTGGTGTCGGGGGCGCTGCTGTCGAAGTTGCGCCCGGCACGCCCGCTCGCGCTGGCTGTCGGCAGCAGATTGGCGCGCGCCTGTATCGATGCCTCACGCGCTTGCCGCAAGCGGGCTTGCGCCTGCTCTATATCGAGATTGGCGGACACTGCGCGTGTGACAAGGTCGTCGAGCATCGGGTCATGGAAACGCGTCCACCATGCGGCAAGCTCGGCAGGGTTCAGCGCAGCACTGCGCCCGTCGCTATAGGCGGAAGGTACCCCGAGGTCGCTTGGCGTGGCAGGCCGATAGTCGGGGCCCACGCTACATGCGGCCAGTGACGCGGCTGTTGCCGTGACCGCAAGGTATCGCCATCGATCGATCATACGGAGGCCTTCCATTTCATCCTCCGCCTGACCGGAGCGTGACGATCACGATGGATCTCTGGCAAACAACGATTTCAACAGGCTGCCACAATGCTCCATCGTGCGACCAACGCCGGGGCGCGGATTTCGTTTCAGCGTGGGCGGGGCCTGGTCAGATGTTCGGGGATGGCACGATGACAGGCGAACAGGCGGGCCGGGCAGCATTGTGTGCATCGTGCGTCTGTTCGAAGGAGGTTGGGCCGGGCATGGGGGACGCCCGGCCCAAACCGCGCGCTAGAGTGTACAGCGACGCGGTTTTCCAGCGCTTGTCCGATAGGTGTCGGTACGGGCATTGTAGGAACGGTATTTCTGCTGGCAGACCCGGACGTGGCGATACCAGTCGCCCTTCTTCGTCCAATGTTTCGGCGGCGCCGGGGGTTTGGCGCCCCATGCCTTGTTCCATTGGCCATAGGCATTGTGTTGCCCGTTATGCGCATTCGGAGCAGGCTTTTTCGCCGGTGCCTGCGCCCCGTGATCTGGGCCATGACCGGGGCCGTGTTGGGGGGCGCCCGGTCGTGCCGCTGCGATCGACGGCGCTGCCGCGGCGATCACTGCGGCGGCCAATGCGCAGCGTAACAGCATTTTCATCATGCAACTCCTTGGGCATGCCGGCCCGCTGCATAGGGCGGACCGGATCGGGGGATCGGAACATTTTCGTCTCAGCCGATATGGCCGATCAGCCGGGCGTGCGGGGTCAAGAGTTCGCAAGCGCAATGTAAAATTTGTGAAAAGACGGGGTGACAGGCCATAAACGGCAGCCGATGCAGGCGCTGATGGAAGACGCTACCCCCGCAAGGCGCATTTTGCTGGTCGATGATGACATCGATCTCAGTGCGATGCTGCGCGAGTATCTGGAAAGCGAAGGTTTCCGCGTGGAGACGGCACACAATGGCGTCGATGGCGTCGCCCAGGCTTTGTCGGGCAAATTTGACGCGATTGTGCTCGATATTATGCTCCCGCGCCTCAACGGTATCGAGGCCTTGCGTCAGATTCGCCAGACAACCGACGTGCCGGTGCTGATGCTCACAGCCAAAGGCGATCAGGTGGATCGCGTGGTGGGGCTGGAACTTGGCGCTGACGATTATGTCGCCAAACCTTATTATCCGCGTGAACTGGTTGCCCGGTTGCGGGCAATCCTGCGGCGGCAGGTTTCGCTCGGTGCGCCGCGCGGATCGATCATGCAATCGGGAAAATTGACCGTTCGTGTAGCGGAACGCCGTGTCAGCTGGTTGGATATCCCGATCGAACTCACCGTGACCGAATTCAATATGCTGGTTTCGTTGTTGCGGGCAGGCGATGAGGTCCAGTCGAAGGACGATCTGTCACTCGGGGCGCTGGGGCGACCGCGCCAATCCTATGACCGTAGTGTGGATGTCCACATCAGCAATCTCAGGCAGAAACTTGAAGCCGCCTCGTCCGGGGATGTTGGTATCGAAACGGTGCGCGGCGTCGGCTATCGCTTGCGAAGCGCGCCATGAAAACCCGGCTGTTCTGGAAAATTCTGCTGGCGTTCTGGCTGACTTTCCTTGCGATCACGCAAGGAGTCTGGTTGCTGTTCCAGTTGCGCAGCGATGATCGGCCGCCACCGGAACGTTTTATGGTGGAACAGATGGCACCAACGCTGCTGTCTGTCGCGGAAGGGGAAATCGAACGGTCCGGCAAGGCCGGATTTTACAGTTTTCTGCGTTCTCTGCCCGCAGAGCAACGCGCACGTCTGCAACTTGTCGAGCCGGACAAGCAGGCTCCTGCCTATCCCCCTGATCTGGTGCGGTCCATATCGCGCGATGTTGTGACACCGGACGGGCAGCGCCTGCACATTCGCTATGGATATCGCGACAGGCCGAGTGGCACGGATATCTTCAACATGCCTGCCGAACTCATGACCCTGGGCCTGGTCGGAGGATTGCTCTTCGCAGCCTTGCTGGCATGGTATCTGACCCGGCCGATCAATCGGCTGCGCAAAGGGTTCGACCAACTCGCGCAAGGTCACCTGTCGGAGCGGCTTGGCCCCGTTATGGGGAACCGGCGGGATGAGATTGCCGATCTGGCACATCACTTCGACCGGATGGCCCAGCGTCTTGAGGAACTGGTCGGCGCGCGTGACCGGCTGCTTCATGACGTTTCGCACGAACTGCGTTCTCCGCTCGCGCGGTTGCAACTTGCGATCGGACTGGCGCGTCAGGCACCCGACAAGACCGAGGCATCGCTGCAACGGATCGATCGCGAGGCCACCCGTCTCGATGCGTTGGTGGGGGAATTGCTCGGTCTGGCGCGGGCGGACCATTATGGCAGCACGGGGGAGGATTATTTCGACCTTGCCGATGTGCTGCGCAGCGTGATCGAGGATGCCCTGTTCGAAGCAAGGGCGCATGGCGTTGCGATTTTCGTCAGCGGTGCGGGGATGTCCAGCGATCAGGCGCCACCGATACGTGGCGATGCAGAAACGGTTCGGCGGGCGCTCGACAATGTCATCCGCAATGCGCTCCGTTTCTCGGAAGCCGGGCAACAGGTGGATGTCGATTACAGGTCGGAAGACGGCGCCCACTGCATCACCGTTGCCGATCGTGGCCCGGGCATGGAGGACATCAATATAGACGCGATGTTCGAACCCTTTGCGCGCGGGAACGACCAGAGCCTTGGTTTCGGTCTCGGCCTTGCGATTGCAAAGCGCGGCATTGCGCGGCACGGTGGCGCGATTACGGCGACCAATCGTGCAGGGGGCGGTCTGGTCGTCCACTTGCAGATCCCGCAGGCAGGTGCTGTCAGTTCAGATCGGGTCACGGTCCATCCCCGGCATGGAGCGGGGGATGCCGAGACATCCTAGCACTACTTTGGCAGAATTGCAGGATGTGCAGTTGCCAGGCATCCTCCGCAATGAGGGCAATGGCGCGGCGGCGCGCGCGATAAGCGGTCAAGGATAGCTTGGCGTACAGCCGGTAGGCTCGGCTGAGGGGGCGGACCGGAGACTCTTTTTTTTCCGCCCCGTCTGAGCGAGCCTTCGTGTTTGCAGGAAGGCATAGGCGATCATTGTCATGAGCGCATGGCGATGCAGCCCGGTCCACGAGCGGCCCTCGAAATGGTCGAGACCAAGTTCTTCCTTGAGTTGCTGATGCGCCTGTTCGCAGACCCAGCGCGCCTTGATGGCGCCGGCGACATCTTTGGCTGGCGTGTCGGCGGGAAGGTTGGAAAGATAGTATTTTCGCTCGCCGCTGGAGCGATGCTCGCCCACCAGCCAAGCCTCTTCGCCTGGCATGTGCTGTGCGCCAGCAGCACCGATCCGCTGTGGCGCGCCATCAGCGATCCGCACGCGCATGACAGCGAAGCGGGCGCTCAGACGGCCTTTGGTTCCGCGGCGCCAACTGATCTTCCGCCACTTCGCCTCCTCCAGCATGGTATGGGCGGCCAGGGATTTGACGTCGGGTACGTGCCGGACACGCGGTCGTCCACGTCCCGCCACCGGGAAGATCAACTGCACGTCTGAGGGATAGACCTTCTGGTGGCGGGGGATGCCGACCGCCCAGCAGAGGCCCCGTGCGCTGAGCGCCTGCCGGAACGGTGCGGACAGGCCATAACCGGCATCGGCCAGGACGCAGCCAAAGCGCACGCCGGCAGCGATGATGCGGTCGATCTCCTCAATCGCGATGTCAGGCTTTGTGCGATAGGCCCGAAATGCTTCGGGCACAGCCGCCTTGGCCATCCGTGCAGTGTCGCTGGTCCAGCTTTCCGGCAGGAACAGCCGCAAACCCAGCATGACCGGAACTTCTCCCGAGGCCAACGTCACCGATACCAAGGTCTGGCAGTTGGCGTTCTTGCCCAACACCGTGGCGTATTGCGGCGCGACACCGACCGAGGCCTTGCCCTTCTTGGGTAGCGCTGTGTCGTCGATGATAAGCCAGGCCTTGTCGCCGCCGACCAGCTCATCAGCCTGTCGCCACAACGTCGCCTCCAGCGGCGCGCTGTCCCAGATCCCTGCTCCGACGAAATGGTGTAGCCGGTCATAGCTGAGCGCGTCGATGCGTGCTGCCATCGGCTGGATACTCTTGCGATCGCCCGGGCCTATCAATCCGGCGATATAAGCCGGACACATCCGCCGCCGCGTCTTGTTGGCCAGAGCCTGCAAATACGGCTCAAGCCACTGTTCGAGGTCCCGCCGCCAATCCTCTTCCATCGCCAGCCTCCACAAAAGCTGGCTCCCTATGAATCACGCATTCCTCCGAAGGGGAATCCCAAAAATTACACTTCTGCCAAAGTAGTGCTAGCACTACTTTGGCAGAATTGCAGGATGTGCAGTTGCCAGGCATCCTCCGCAATGAGGGCAATGGCGCGGCGGCGCGCGCGATAAGCGGTCAAGGATAGCTTGGCGTACAGCCGGTAGGCTCGGCTGAGGGGGCGGACCGGAGACTCTTTTTTTTCCGCCCCGTCTGAGCGAGCCTTCGTGTTTGCAGGAAGGCATAGGCGATCATTGTCATGAGCGCATGGCGATGCAGCCCGGTCCACGAGCGGCCCTCGAAATGGTCGAGACCAAGTTCTTCCTTGAGTTGCTGATGCGCCTGTTCGCAGACCCAGCGCGCCTTGATGGCGCCGGCGACATCTTTGGCTGGCGTGTCGGCGGGAAGGTTGGAAAGATAGTATTTTCGCTCGCCGCTGGAGCGATGCTCGCCCACCAGCCAAGCCTCTTCGCCTGGCATGTGCTGTGCGCCAGCAGCACCGATCCGCTGTGGCGCGCCATCAGCGATCCGCACGCGCATGACAGCGAAGCGGGCGCTCAGACGGCCTTTGGTTCCGCGGCGCCAA
Organism: Caenibius tardaugens NBRC 16725; assembly: GCF_003860345.1. Taxonomy (GTDB): domain Bacteria; phylum Pseudomonadota; class Alphaproteobacteria; order Sphingomonadales; family Sphingomonadaceae; genus Caenibius; species Caenibius tardaugens. Next base: position 1,257,582 of record NZ_CP034179.1, on the reverse strand, counting down.
CTGATCTTCCGCCACTTCGCCTCCTCCAGCATGGTATGGGCGGCCAGGGATTTGACGTCGGGTACGTGCCGGACACGCGGTCGTCCACGTCCCGCCACCGGGAAGATCAACTGCACGTCTGAGGGATAGACCTTCTGGTGGCGGGGGATGCCGACCGCCCAGCAGAGGCCCCGTGCGCTGAGCGCCTGCCGGAACGGTGCGGACAGGCCATAACCGGCATCGGCCAGGACGCAGCCAAAGCGCACGCCGGCAGCGATGATGCGGTCGATCTCCTCAATCGCGATGTCAGGCTTTGTGCGATAGGCCCGAAATGCTTCGGGCACAGCCGCCTTGGCCATCCGTGCAGTGTCGCTGGTCCAGCTTTCCGGCAGGAACAGCCGCAAACCCAGCATGACCGGAACTTCTCCCGAGGCCAACGTCACCGATACCAAGGTCTGGCAGTTGGCGTTCTTGCCCAACACCGTGGCGTATTGCGGCGCGACACCGACCGAGGCCTTGCCCTTCTTGGGTAGCGCTGTGTCGTCGATGATAAGCCAGGCCTTGTCGCCGCCGACCAGCTCATCAGCCTGTCGCCACAACGTCGCCTCCAGCGGCGCGCTGTCCCAGATCCCTGCTCCGACGAAATGGTGTAGCCGGTCATAGCTGAGCGCGTCGATGCGTGCTGCCATCGGCTGGATACTCTTGCGATCGCCCGGGCCTATCAATCCGGCGATATAAGCCGGACACATCCGCCGCCGCGTCTTGTTGGCCAGAGCCTGCAAATACGGCTCAAGCCACTGTTCGAGGTCCCGCCGCCAATCCTCTTCCATCGCCAGCCTCCACAAAAGCTGGCTCCCTATGAATCACGCATTCCTCCGAAGGGGAATCCCAAAAATTACACTTCTGCCAAAGTAGTGCTAGGTCTGTGGTCGCCGGGATTGGCCGGGCGTGGCAGTCTCCGCAATCGCCCCCTTCGTTGTCGTTACCGCCCGATGTCGCTCAAGCTCCGTCCCGGGGTATGTCCTGCAAAGGCAGCGCACCGCGTGTGATCAGGCGTCGTGACGCCAGCTTTACCGTATCGAAAGTGACCGAGCGGGACAGTTTTCCTGCCATATGCAGGCTGATGAGGCCATGCAGCGATGCCCAGTAGGCATGGGCGAGGATTTCCGGTTCCCCTTCGATCAGACCTGCGGCAACCATGTCCGCGACATAACCGGTCAAGGTGCGCCGCGATCGTTGTTCCGCAGCGACAAGTTCGTCGGTTTTTTCCGCTTCCGGCTGTTCGTAGGCGAAGATCAGTTTGTAAGCCGCCGGTTCGTCGAAGGCGAAGGCGATATAAGCTTCACCGATGGCGCGAGACCGTGCCCACAGATCATCCGTGCTGTTGTAGGCATGTTCTATGCGGGTGGAAAAGCGATCGTAAGCCGCCGTCCGTGTGGCCGCGATCAAGGCGATCTTGCTGTCAAAATACCGATAGAGGGAAGCGGCGGTCCAGCCCATCTCGGCCGCGACCGCTCGCAGGGAGATGTCCGTCGATCCAAGTTTCGCCATGTGTTGTTCGGCAATGTGCCGGATCTGGTCGCGCACTTCGCGCACTTGTTCGGGTTTGAGTGGCAGAGCCATGCGCTTGCCATACTAAACGCCGTTTGGTATGTCCACGATAAACAGTGTTTAGTATGGGGCGCCCGTGACTGTCAGTGGATATCCGCATCTCTTCGCCCCGCTCCGGATCGGGTCACATCGTCTCAAGAACCGGATCGTCATGGGGTCGATGCACACCGGACTGGAAGACCTGCCGGATGCGAAAGAACGGTGGGCGGCCTATTTCGTCGAACGTGTCCGTGGCGGGGTCGGCATGATTATCACAGGCGGGATATTGCCGCATGCGTGCAGCGGGCATGAGGCGAAACTTTCCGATCCATCCGAGGTCGAGATGCATCGCACGGTCACGCGGGCAGTCCACGCCGCCGATCCGGAGGTGAAAATCTGCATGCAGATCCTGCACATGGGGCCGCTTGCCGATACGCCTGACTGCGTGGCGCCATCGCCCATCCGGTCACGGATCGGCCGATACGTCCCGCGTGCGCTGGATGAAGCGGGGATCGAGGAACAGATCGCAGCTTTTGCCAATTGCGCTGCGCTGGCGCGGCAGGCCGGTTATGATGGTGTCGAGATTATCGGCTCGGCAGGATACCTTATTTCCGCATTTCTGGTGAACAGAACCAATCAGCGCACCGATCGCTGGGGGGGGAGCTGGGAAAACCGCATGCGGTTTCCGGTCGAAGTCATGCGCCGCATCCGTGCCGCAGTCGGGCCGGATTTCATCCTGATTTTCCGCATTCCCGCGATGGATATGCTGGAACAGGGCATGTCCTGGGAAGAGGTCGTGTCGCTCGCCAAGGCCATAGAACAGGCAGGCGCGAATGTGATCAGCACGCATTTCTGCTGGCACGAAAGCCTGGTGCCGACCATTGCCACGATGGTTCCCCGGGCCGCTTTCACACAGGTTACCGGCAGGCTGCGCCAACATGTGTCGATTCCGCTCATCACCAGCAATCGGATCAACATGCCGACAGTGGCGGAGGCGGTGCTCGAACGGGGTGATGCCGATCTTGTTTCGATGGCGCGGCCGATGCTGGCCGATCCGGAATTCGTGATCAAGGCACGCGAAGGGCGCGAGGATGAGATCAACACCTGCATAGCGTGCAACCAGGCGTGTCTCGATCATGTCTTTTCGGGCAAGCTCACGTCCTGTCTGGTCAATCCCCTCGCGTGCCGGGAAACGGAATTGCGCATCACCCCAGCACGGTCGGCAAAACGCATTGCCGTGATCGGTGCCGGGCCGGCGGGGCTGGCCTGCGCCACGGTCGCCGCACAGCGGGGGCATGTGGTGACCCTGTATGATCGTGCGCATGACATCGGCGGGCAGTTCAATCTGGCCAAACGTATTCCCGGCAAGGAAGAATTTCACGAAACGCTGCGATATTATCGCCGCATGATCGACAAGCATCACGTCAGTCTGCAACTGGGTGTCGATGTGGATGGTGCGTTGTTGCGGCAGGGCGCATTTGACGAAATCGTCATCGCCACGGGTATCGCGCCACGCACATTGGATCTGCCCGGGCACGATCATCCCAAAGTGTCCGGCTATATCGATGTGGTCGCCGGCCGGGTGACTCCGGGAAAGACGGTCGTCATCATCGGGGCTGGCGGGATCGGCTTCGATGTCGCGACGTTGCTGTCGCACGCAGGGGTTTCCGCAGCTCTGGATACGGATGTGTTCGCCCGCGAATGGGGCATCGATTTTGAAAATCACCCGCGCGGCGGGGTCACCGGTGTCGCACCCCGCGTGGCAACCGGTGGGCGGCAAGTGACGCTGCTACAACGCAAGGCAAGCCCTGTCGGCAAGGGGCTGGGACGGACAACGGGCTGGACGCACCGGATTGCCTTGCAACGCAGGGGTGTGCAGATGGTTTCGGGTGTGGTCTATCAGCGCATCGATGATCTGGGCCTGCATGCGACAGTCGATGGACAGCCCCGCCTGTTCGAGGCCGACAGCATCGTGATTTGTGCCGGGCAGGAACCCGATCGTGCACTCTACGATCAGTTGGTGGGGGCAGGGATGCATGTTCATGTGATTGGCGGCGCGTTCGAGGCAGGCGAACTCGATGCCAAGCGCGCGATCAAACAGGCGACTGAACTGGCCGTTGCTCTGTGAAACACAGGGCGGTGGCGCGATAAAAATCAGAGATTATGTCGCCCCTGACAGGCAAGATAATCTCTGATCTACACCCAGTGGTTATGTCATTTCTTCCGGTTCAGAAACGCCTGGATTCCTGCCAGAGCCTCGTCTGAACAGGCGGTTTTGTAGAAGTAACGGCTTTCTATGCGCAGCCCTGCCTCAATCGGAACCTGCGAACCTTCATACAGGGTCTTGAGGATGTTGGAGACAGCAAGGGCGGGTTCGCCTGTACTGCCGCGCCGGGCAGCGAGTTGGGCGGAAAAGACGGTGTAGCCGACTTGGCTGTGCGGGCCGCCGCCGGGCAGCCTGAAACCATCCTGATCCCACGGGGCAACCGGGTTCCCGCCATCCAGTATCCACTGGCGCGCTTCGGTCAGCAGGTCTTCGGCGGGCACAAGCTTGTGGATGACGCCGGCAGCCAGTGCAGCCTCGGTGTCAATCATCGTTCCATCGGCGATGTGGGGCAGGGCGCCGCTCAAGCCCATCAGGCGGAGCAGGCGTTGGGTTCCCCCCGCACCAGGCAGGAGCCCCAGCGTCACTTCGGGCAGGCCGAGGCGCAAGGTGTCATCGTCTACCGCGATCCGGAAATGGCAACCGAGCGCCAGTTCGAGACCACCGCCGAGCGTGATGCCGGAGATTGCCGCAACCACCGGCTTGCCGCAGGTTTCCAGTGCCCTGATGCGGCCGCTGAAGCGCGCCGCATCGGCCACGCGGATGGCGATGTCCTCGGGGTTTTCCGCCTGACGCCAGCGTGCGATATCGTTGGGCAGTTCGGTAAGATCGGCGCCCGCGCAGAACCCGCGTTCTTTGCCCGAGTGGAAGATCGCCCCCCGGATCGCATCATCGTCCCTGATGCGGGCGGTAATGGTGTCGAGTTCCTGCTGAACCGCTGCGCTTATGGCGTTCAATGAACGGCCGGGTACGTCAAAAGTGATCAAGGCGATGCCATCGGCATCGATCTGGATGGTGAAGTTTTCCATGTCCGCCCTCAGATTCGTTCGATAACCATCGCGGTGCCCATGCCGGCGCCCACGCAAAGATTGATCAACGCGGTTTGTTTGTCTGTCCGTTCGAGTTCGTCGAGCGCCGTACCGAGGATCATCGCCCCGGTCGCGCCAAGGGGGTGGCCCATAGCAATCGCCCCGCCATTGACGTTGACTGTCCCGCCATCCAGTTCGAGCGCGCGCAGATAACGCAGGACCACGGCGGCGAACGCCTCGTTCAGTTCATAGATATCGATGTCGCCGGTCGCCATGCCGAGGCGGTTAAGCAGCTTGCGCGTAACGAATTCCGGCCCTGTCAGCATGATGGTGGGCTCCGATCCGATCGAGGCGCCGCCCAGAATGCGGGCGCGGGGTTTCAGTCCTGCGGCCTCGCCCGCTTCTTTCGACCCGATCAGCACCATCGCCGCGCCATCCACGATGCCCGAGGAATTGCCACCATGATGCACGTGATTGACCGGCCCCATATCGGGGTAACGCGCCATTGCCACGGCATCATAGCCTGCTTCCCCCATGCGGACGAACGCGGGCTTCAGTTTGCCCAGTGCCTGAAGATCGGTATCAGGTCGCATATGTTCGTCATGGGCCAGGCGGATGGCTCCTGCCTGATCGAGAACCGGCACAATCGAGCCCGCAAACCGGCCTTCACGCCATGCTGTCGCGGCGCGCTGCTGGCTTTGCACGGCATAGGCGTCGACATCGTCGCGCGTGAACCCGTTCAATGTGGCGATCATGTCGGCGCCAATACCCTGCGGTGCATAATAATGGTCAAAGGCAAAGACCGGATCGACAGTCATCGCGCCGCCATCGGCGGCCAGCGGAACCCGGGACATCGATTCAACCCCGCCGCCCACGGCGAACCGGGCTTCGCCCGCAATGACCTTGGCCGCGGCGATGTTGCAGGCTTCCAGCCCGGATGCACAGAACCGGTTGACCTGAACGCCTGGCACCTGCTGCTCGTAACCGGCCACGACCGTGGCGAGGCGGGCGATGTCGCTGCCTTGTTCGCCCACGGGCATGACACAGCCCAGCACCACGTCGTCGACCAGCGCGGTGTCGAGGTGATTGCGGTCGCGCAAGGCGCGGAGCATCTGGGCGGCGAGATCCAGCGCGGTGATCTCATGCAAGGCGCCGTCCGGCCTGCCTTTGCCACGCGGCGTTCTTACGGCGTCATAGATATAGGCATGTGTCATGGGCAGTTCCTCAGCGTGGTGCCAGGCGGTTTGCGGCATCCAGGCGGACGGCTTCACCGTTCATGTAAGCGTTCGAGATAAGATGGAGCGCGAGGTCCGCAAATTCGGCCGGATAACCCAGCCGGCGCGGGAAGGGCACAGTAGCGGCAAGGGCGGACTGCACTTTTTCCGGAAGGGTTTTCATCATCGGGGTAAGAAACAGTCCCGGAAGAATGGTATTGATCCGTATGCCTTCCCCCATCAGATCGCGCGCGACAGGAAGCGTGAGGCCGACAACCCCCGCTTTCGATGCGGCGTAGGCCGCCTGTCCGATCTGGCCATCCTGCGCCGCGATGCTTGCGGTGCAGACGATGGCGCCGCGTTCGCCCCCTTCCAGCGGATCGAGCGTCAGCATGCCTTTTGCAGCGGCAGCGATGCAGCGGAAGGTGCCGAGCAGGTTGATCTGCACGACCTTCTCGAATGCCGCCATGGGGAAGCTCAGCGGTTCGCCGGTTTCCCGATCACGGGAAGCCGTTTTGATGCCACTGCTAATGCCTGCGCAATTGACGAGAATGCGTTCCTGCCCGTGCGCGGCTCTGGCCTTGGCGAATGCGGCATCGACCTGTTCGTCCGAACAGACGTTGGTCTGGCAAAAAATGCCCCCAAGTTCCTTCGCCAGTGCCTCGCCGCGTTCGGCATCCATATCGAAAATGGCAAGTTTTGCGCCGCGCATGGCGAGAGCGCGGCTGGTGGCTTCTCCCAATCCGGAGGCGCCCCCGGTGACAACGGCCGCAACGCCGGGTTCAATGTGCATGTCTGTTTCCTTGGTCACGAAAAGTCAGCATGCCGCGCCCGGACCAGTGGATCGCAAAAGCATGCCTTGTTAGGGAAAATCAGTCGGTTTCCTGCGGTGCGATGCCCCAGTTGCCCGACCCATCAAGAATGGCGTTCATGCGTTGCCCTTCCCGGGCAATCAGGGCTTTCGTCAAAGTCATTGGACCATTGATGTCATTCAGGATTTCATCGATACGTTCGAGCGCGGCGCCGCAAACGATACCCGCAAGATAGGTCAGGACGGCTTGCAGAACGCAGGGAACCAGTTCCTCATCGCTGAGTTCGCCCGTCAGCCATTCCTGATTCAGGGCATATTGCAGGCTCGCGATGTGGCTGATCGAACGTGTGATGTCGGTGCCGCGACGAAGCTGGCGGCGCGCCTGCACCAGTTCCAGCCATGGGCCGATGAAGCCAGCTGCGGCCCGTCGCAATTCGATGCGGATCGTCTGATCGGCTGTAACCGAGAAATACATGCTGATCAGCGCGGAGAGATAATCCCGTAACTGCTGGTTGCGCAGGTTTGTGGCGACAAGCGTGCTTAACACCCAGTCAAAATCATAGGTCGTGCGGGCTTGCGACAAGGCGTGCAGGAACTTGTCATAATACTGGCGAACGGCCGCTACGATCAGCGCCTCCTTGCTGCCAAACGCATTGTAGAGCGTGCGGAGCGAGACCTCCGATCTCGTGGCCAGTTCCCGCATGCCCATCGCGTCGGCACCGTCCTCGATCATCATACGCCGGGCCTCGCGGAGAATCCGCCGCCGCCGCGCAAACATTGCCGGGCTGCCACGCGTCATGGCGCTCATGGAAGCGATAACGCGATCGTCGTCCGCGTTGCTCGGGGGTAAATGATCGGTTGCCATAAAATTGCACTCGTTATATTTATGATTCGTCTATCACGAGAACGCAGTTTGTCGCAATACCAGAATTTTCGGCATTAATGCTCGAACCTCATGATTTTCATTCTGCGTGTGTTATAACTTTGGGAGTATGATGGTGGGTGGCATTTCCGGCCTTTCGCGGCCTTCGTTCATGGCGGACGAAGAGTTTGCGATGTTCGCGCATTCGGTTGGGCGTTTTGTCGCGGAGGCCTTGCCGGCGGAACGTATGGCCGCCTTCAGGGCGCAGGGTATGGTCGATCGCGCGCTTTGGAACAGCGCCGCCGAGGCTGGGCTTCTCGGGCTTTCGGTACCGGTTGCATATGGCGGGGCGGGCGGCGATCTGCGCCATGAATTGATCCTGGCCGAACAACTGGGATGGGCCGGGATAGAAGGGTGGGATGTGACCCTGCATAATGCCGTGATCGCCCCATATATCGTCGCTTATGGATCGGCGGAACAGAAGCAGCGCTGGTTGCCGAAAATCTGTTCGGGCGAGATGGTTCTGGCCATTGCCATGACCGAACCGGGCACCGGATCGGATTTGCAATCCATCCGCACCCGGGCTGTGCGGGATGGTGACGACTACATCATCAACGGCAGCAAGACCTTCATCACCAATGGACAGCACGCCGATCTTGTCCTTGTTGTCGCGCGAACCGGTGACGGGAAGGGCGCGCAAAGCCTGTCGTTGATCGCGGTTGAAACCGCGGATGCCGCGGGCTTTTCCCGCGGCGCCAATCTGGAAAAGATCGGTCGGGAATGTGCCGATACGTCAGAGCTGTTTTTCCATGACGTGCGTGTTCCGTCCGCCAATGTGATCGGCGCGGAGGGGGGCGGTTTCGCCATGTTGATGGAGAAACTCCCCCAGGAACGGCTGGTGATCGCCATACAGGCGCTGGCAGGGATCGAATATGTGCTGGCGCTGACCATCGATTACACCAAGGAGCGCAAGGCTTTTGGGCAGGCCTTGATCGATTTTCAGAATACCCAGTTCGTCCTTGCCGAGTGCAAGACTGAAGCGGTGATGGCGCGCGCCTTTGTCGAACGGTGTGTCGAACTGCTGCTGGACGGTAAGCTCGACAGCCCGACCGCCTCCATGGCCAAGTCGGCGGTAACCGAAATGCAGGGCCGTATCGTGGATCGCTGTCTCCAGCTGTTCGGCGGATATGGTTATATGTCCGAATATCCGATCGCGCAGGCTTTCAAGGATGCGCGCGTGACGCGTATCTACGGTGGGACCACCGAAATCATGAAATTGCTGATCGCACGGACATTGTGACTATGGCGAGGATAGATGGGCGGCATACAGGGCCGCTGGCGGGTGTTCGCATCGTGGAGTTTGCAGGCCTCGGCCCGGCGCCCTTCTGCTGCATGTTGCTGGCTGATCTTGGCGCCGATATCCTGCGGATCGATCGGCCGGGCCACAGCCCGCATCCCGCGGATGTGACCTGGCGCGGGCGGCGGTCGCTGGCGCTCGATCTCAAGGATTCAGGCGATCTGGCAACCTGTCTGGCTGCGATCGATAAGGCGGATGTCCTGATTGAAGGGTTTCGGCCCGGCGTGATGGAGAAGCTCGGCCTTGGCCCTGACTTGATCTGTGCCCGCAATCCCGCGCTGATTTACGGGCGAATGACCGGCTGGGGGCAGGAGGGGCCACTGGCCCATGCGGCAGGCCACGATATAAACTATATCGCCCTTACCGGTGCGCTTGCTGCCATCGGCGGTGCCAAGGGGCCGCCATCCCCCCGTTGAATCTGGTTGGCGATTTCGCAGGAGGGGCACTCTATCTTGCCGTGGGCATCGTCGCCGCACTGTTTGAGCGCAGCCGGTCCGGGCAGGGGCAGGTGATCGATGCGGCCATCGTCGATGGAACGGCATCGCTGATGACCTTCTTTCAGGGCATTGTTGCCTCCGGCCTCACGGAGATGTCGCGCAGCCGCAACCTGCTGGGCGGGCAGGCGTCCTTCTACGGCGTATATGCGTGCGCCGATGGCAAATATGTTTCGGTCGGGCCGTTGGAGTCGCAATTCTTCGCACAATTGCTCGCGGTTCTGGAACTGGATGCGCAGCATTTCGAACGACGCCATGATCCCGCCACGTGGGCGGAAGGCCGGGCCCGGATCGGGGAAGCCTTCGCGCGCCGCAACCGCGACGAATGGTGCGCCCTGCTGGAGGGTACGGACGCCTGCTTTGCGCCCGTGCTGGACCTCGATGAGGCGCCGCATCATCCGCATATGGCCGCCAGAGGGATATATGTGGAGCAGGGCGGCGTGGTGCAGGCCGCACCCGCGCCCCGGTTTTCGCGGACGCCGGGCCGGATCGGCGCGCCGCCTTGCGCTGCGGGTGATGGGGGCGCAGAATTGTTGGCCGAGTGGGGCATCGCGCGCACCGCATCCCGGTGATCGGTGTGCGATGCCAGATGATGGAACGGGAAATGTGAAGCAGAGGTGGGAAATGGCTGAGCAGCGTGTTCATGTGGATGTTGACGATGCCATTGCCTATGTCCGTCTCAACCGCCCCGACAAGCTGAACGCGCTCGACATGCCGATGTTCAGGCAGATATCCCAGACGATTGAGCGGTTGCGGGCCATGGATTCTCTCCGTTGCGTGGTGCTGTCGGGCGAAGGTCCGGCGTTTTGCGCCGGGATCGATCTTGCGCTGCTCAAGGGCAAGGATGACGTGAAGACCGTGCTGCGCGAACGCAATGCCGATCAGGCCAATCTTTTCCAGGCGGTCGCCTGGGGATGGCGGATGCTGCCGGTCCCGGTGATCGCGGCGGTGCATGGCGCGGCGATAGGGGCTGGTTGCCAGATCATGCTGGGCGCCGATGTGCGGATCGCCACGCCGGATGCGAAGATATCCCTGCGTGAAACCTATTGGGGTCTGGTCCCCGATATGGCTGCCTTCCCCTTGCTGAAGGGGCTGGTGCGTGAAGACGTGGTGCGTGAACTGGTCTATACTGCGCGGGTGGTGCCGGGCAGCGAGGCGGGCACTCTGGGCCTTGTGACCCATATTGCCGACAGCCCGCTGGAACAGGCAAAGGAACTGGCGCAAACAATTGCGGCGCAAAGCGGAGAAGCCGTCCGGGCCGCCAAGCGCTTGCTCAACGCGATGGCGCAGGCGAACTCTGCCGATTTGTTGCACGCGGAATCGGAAGAGCAGGCTGCCCTGCTGGATTCGGTCGGTCATGTGCAGGCTGTCGCCGGGAAAGCCATTCGCTGATCGGTCTCCAGCCGGGCCGATAACCCGGCGCTTCAGGTGCCGTTTTGCAGCGGGATCGATGTCTTGTACACCACCGGCCGCAACGCGAAACTGGTTGTGACCTCGGAGATGCCGGGGATACGGGTCAGCTTGGACCGGAGAAAATCTTCAAACGCGCCCAAGGATGAAACCAGCACCCGCAACTGATAATCCGCGTCCCCGGTCATGAGGTAACATTCCATGACCTCTGAAAAGGCGGTGACCGCTTTTTCGAATTCCGCCAGATGCCGGTCATCCTGCTGATCGAGGCGTATCCGGACAAACGCCGTCACCGGGAGGCCGACAAGGTCCGGATTCACCAGCGCCACGTAGCGGGTGATGATCCCGCTGCTTTCGAGTTGTTTCAACCGGCGAAGGCAAGGGCTGGGCGACAGGCCAACTTTTTCCGACAATTCCTGATTGGTCATCCGGCCATCAGACTGGAGTTCATTCAGAATTCGACAATCTATCTTATCTAAAGTCATAATTGGCAATATATGCCAATTCTTGTCTCATAAAAACAAATTTATGCTGTTTGTGGGTGTGATTACCGCAAACTCCGCAGGGACATGCCATGGCTGCCGCTGCTAATTGGCCCTCAAACATTTTGAGGATTGCCTGTGGTACCTTCCCTGCCAACTGATCGCCAGAACACCGTTGAGGCCCTGAACCAGCTGCACAACCGGCTGTTGTGGCTTTCCTCGTGGATGATCCACAACGCCAACCATATCCGGCCCAAGCGGGATGGGCTGAAAGTGGGCGGGCATCAGGCGAGCTGCGCGTCGATGACGGCGATCATGGTGGCGCTTTATTTTCATGCGTTGCGTCCGCAAGACAAGGTTTCGGTCAAGCCGCACGCCGGGCCGGTGCTCCACGCGATTCATTACCTTCTCGGAAACCAGACGCTTGATCGCATGCAGCGTTTTCGCGGCCTGGGCGGTGTGCAAAGCTATCCGAGCCGCACCAAGGATGCCATCCCGGTCGATTTCTCGACCGGCTCTGTCGGCCTTGGCGTGGCTGTGACGGCCTTCACCAGTCTGGTGCAGGATTATCTGATTGCCCACGGACAGGTGCCGGAAGACCAGGCCGGGCGCATGATTGCCCTGATGGGCGATGCCGAACTGGATGAAGGCAATATCTACGAGTGCCTGATCGAAGGCTACAAACACGATCTGCGCAACTGCTGGTGGATTGTCGATTACAACCGGCAATCGCTCGACAGCACGACCGCAGACAGAATGTTCCGGCGTTTCGATGACATTTTCGAAACCTGCGGCTGGCGCGTCGTCACGCTGAAATACGGCAAGCTGCAACAGGAAGCGTTCAAACGGCCGGGCGGCAAGGTCATCGAAGAGTGGATCGACAATTGCCCGAACGCCGAATTTGCCGCCCTGACCTATCAGGGAGGGGCGGCCTGGCGCGAACGGCTGATGGCTGACATCGGCAAGGATCGTGATGTGAACGCGCTGCTCGCATCGTTTGACGATGATGCGCTTGCGGCCCTCATGACCAATCTTGGCGGCCATTGCATCGAAACCTTGATTGATGCCTTCGACAGCATCGATGATAACCGGCCCACCCTGTTCATCGCTTACACCGTTAAAGGTTACGGTCTGCCGCTGGCCGGTCATAAGGACAATCACTCGGGCATGATGAACCCTGCCCAGATGGAGAAATTCCGTGCCGGTATGGGGATCAGGGAAGGGGACGAATGGGAGCCATGGGCCGGGCTGGGGGATAATCTGGCCGCGCAGCTCAAGGCGTTCGTCGATGCCAGCCCCCTGGGACGGAAAGAAAGCGAGCCGGTCGCACCGGCTATCCCGGTTCCCCCGCTCCCTGCGCCCGATGGTGCGGAACAGTCAACCCAGGCCGCGTTCGGGCGTATCCTGCTCGATCTTGCGAAGTCCGGCGATGAACTGGCCGACCGCATCGTAACGACGGCTCCGGACGTGACGCAGACCACCAATCTGGGCGCTTTCGTTAACCAGCGCGGGCTGTTCAGGCGGCAGGAACTGGCCGATGTGTTCCAGAAGGCCAAAATTCCCTCGGCGCAGAAGTGGATACAACATGCCGCCGGTCAGCACATTGAACTGGGCATTGCCGAAAACAACTTCTTCATCATGCTGGCATCGCTGGGTCTGGCTGCGCCCCATTTCGGAACGCGGCTGATCCCGGTCGGCACGGTGTACGATCCCTTTATCGCACGTGGTCTCGATGCGCTGAATTACGGGTGTTATTCGGATGCCCGTTTTCTGCTGGTGGGCACGCCGTCCGGTCTGGCGCTGGCGGCAGAAGGTGGCGCGCACCAATCGATCAACACGCCGCTGATCGGGATGGGGCAACCCAATTTGACCTATTTCGATCCGGCTTTTGCCGATGAACTTGCCGCAATCATGCGCTGGTCATTCGAACATATGCAAAAGCCCGATGGCAGTTCGGTTTATCTGCGGCTTTCGACGCGGACGATCCCACAGGTCGCGCGGGATGATCACGGCTGGGAAGCCGATGCGCTGAAAGGCGGCTACTGGTTGCGCAAACCGGCACCGAATGCCGAGGCCGCTATCGTTTTCAGCGGGGTTGTCGCGCCGGAAGCGCTGGAAGCATGGGAGCAACTGATCGACGATATTCCGGGCCTCGGGCTGTTGAATGTGACGTCTCCCGATTTGCTGCATCGCGGGTGGTCGGCACGGCGCGCGGCGCGCTGGAACGGCGATCGGGCAGAGCCGTGCCATGCGCAGCATTTGCTGTCCGCCCTTGCGCCTGATGCCGGGCTGATCACTGTGCTGGATGGCGCACCCGGCGCGCTGTCGTGGCTGGGCGGGGTCGCGGGCATGCGAGTCAGCCCATTGGGCAACGACCGGTTTGGCCAGACGGGCGATTTGCCTGATTTGTTCCACACCTATCGGCTGGATGCGAACGCCATCGTGGATGCTGCTGCCGAACTTTTTCTGGAGCGTTGCCAATGACCATTGAAGTGAAGATGCCCGCGCTTTCCCCCACGATGGAGCAAGGGACACTGGCCAAGTGGCTGGTGAAGGAAGGGGACACCGTTGTTTCGGGCGATATTCTTGCGGAGATTGAAACCGACAAGGCGACGATGGAATTCGAGGCGGTTGACGAGGGGACGATTCTTTCGATTGCGGTGCCCGAAGGCACTGAAGACGTGAAAGTCGGCACGGTGATTGCGACGCTGGGTGCGGAAGGGGAAACGGCTGCGCCTGCGCCCAAGGCACCTGCACCGAAGGTTGCGGACGAGCCGGCGGCCAAAGCGGCGGAACCGGTTGCGGCGCCTGCGCCTGCCCCCGCGGCAGAGGCCAGGCCCGCCCCGGCGCGTGCGGCGGTGCCCAAGGCTGCGGAAAAGGGCGATCGCATTGTCGCATCGCCTTTGGCCCGGCGGATTGCGGAGCAGACGGGTATCGATCTGGCCGGTGTGCAGGGCAGCGGCCCCAATGGCAGGATCGTCAAGGCGGATGTGGTCGATGCGAAACCGGGCACGGCTGTGCCTGTTGCCGCCGCTCCTGCCCCCACCGGGCAACCTGTGGCCACGTCGCTGACGGATGCCCTGCCTGATTTCGGCATTCCGTTCGAGGATGTGAAGCTGTCCGGCATGCGCAAGGTGATTGCGCGCCGCCTGACCGAATCCAAACAGCAGGTGCCGCATATCTATCTGACCGTGGACGTGCGGCTTGATGCCTTGCTCGCGCTGCGCGGGGAACTGAATGCGGCTCTGGCCGCGCGCCATATCAAGCTTTCGGTCAACGACATGCTGATCAAGGCGCTGGGTGTGGCGCTGATGCAGGTGCATGCCTGCAACGTGTCCTTTGCCGGCGATGTGATGCGGCAGTACAAGCGGGCGGATGTCTCGGTTGCGGTGAGCATTCCGGGCGGTCTGATCACCCCGATTGTCACCGATGTTGCGGCCAAGGGGCTGGCGCAGATTTCGACCGAGATGGCCGAGCTTGCAGCCAAGGCGAAGGACGGCAAGTTGCAGCCGCACGAATATCAGGGCGGCACGGCCAGCCTGTCGAACATGGGCATGATGGGGATCAAGCAGTTCGATGCGGTGATCAATCCGCCACAGGCGATGATCCTGGCCATTGGCGCGGGCGAGAAACGCCCGTGGGTGATGGAGGATGGCACGCTTGGCGTTGCGACGGTGATGTCGGTCACCGGCAGCTTTGACCATCGCGCCATTGATGGCGCCGATGGCGCCCAACTGATGACGGCCTTCCGCGAACTGGTGGAAAAGCCACTGGGCCTTGCGGCCTGATCGTTAAAAACGGGCCATCGGCGCATGGCCCGTTTCGGCGGCATATCGCGTCCGGCCAGGCCGCCCTATCGGATGGCCTTGCCGGATGTGATCACCGCCCCATGGCGGATAGATCGCCTTTCAGCCGACCATCGCGGGCACAGACCGGCGATGGGCGATGCGCCATGCGCCGTCCGTCAGGCGCAATTCGTCATGAAATTCGGCAATGGCGGCGGGGGTGGGAACCGCTGCAAAACCATCGCCTTCGTGCTGCGCCGTGTAGAGGGTGAAGGGGGTTACCGCGTGGACGGTGTCCGCGCTGACATCGCTGAACCATGTCTGATGGCAAAGGTGCCGGGTTTTGAAGGCGAGCGGACGGTCGGCCCAAAGCGCGGCGATTTCACCCTGCCCATGTGCCTTGGCATCCGGCCTTTCGAAGATTCCGTCAGGCGTGAACAGGGCGACAGCCTCGGCAAAGCGGCGATTGTCGACGTGGGCGGCAAAGGCGGCAATGACATTGCTGCATGCCGATGTGATGGCTGCGGTTTCGAGATTGCTCATGCTGCACTCCTGCCTGTTGCGATGTTGATAATAGAGCGCCAATCCTCTGGCACCTGCGTGCCATGCCAGGCGACATGCTGATCGGGCCGAACGAGGATCAGGCGTGAAGGCCAGCGTTCCAGCACGCTTTCCCGTTCGAGTGACACAACGGTAGCGGGTATGTCGGCTGCGGCTTCGGCAAAGCCGGTCAGATCGAACGTACCGATGGCCACAAGCGTGAAGCCCGGACCGAGCAGATCGAACAGGGCGCGTCCGTCATTAAGAACAACATGGGGCAACCTGCCACCGGAAAGAATGTGCCCCTGGCAGCGCATCGGATCGAAATCGGTCGCGATGCCGTCATCGACGTTCACTGCCGAATTTTCGTAACGGAACCCATGCTCGATGCCCCAGCTCTCGTTCTCTGCATTGCCGAGGTCGCGAATGGCATGGCCGAGTGCGATCCGCCGGTCGGCGGCATCCGGCTCGTCGATGGAAGCATCGGCCGCATGGAGAGCGAGCTGTTCATTGATGGCAAGGCGCGTTGCGAGATGGCCGAAGGCCATGTCCCGATTGCGGATCGCGGTTATGCGGCGTTCGGTGTCATAGCTGTCGAGCAACGCTGCGCCGCCCCAGCCGGTGATTGTTGCCGCGAGTTTCCAGCCCAGATCGATCGCATCGCCGATGCCGGTATTCATCCCGTAACCGCCCGTAGGGACGAACTGGTGCGCGGCATCGCCGCACAGGAATGCTCTGCCCGACCGGTAAGCGGTCGCCACGACGACATGCGGCGTCCAGGGATTGGCGACCAGAATGTCGAAGTCAAAGTCACGCCCGACAAAATCGCGCAGCAGTTCGGCGGGATCGGAATCCGGAGAACAGCCGACCACGTGCAATGTGAAGATATCGCGGCCATTCTGCGCAATCATCGTGCCTTTCAGCGTCTGCAAATGATAGGCGAGCCCAAACCGGCCCAGCGTGTCGACATCCTCGCTCTGAAAATGGACCATGAAGGCCTGGGCAATGGCGTGCTGGCCTTCGAGATCGATACCCAGATCGCGCCGGACCTTGCTGCCGCCGCCATCGCAACCGACGAGATAGCGCGAACGGACTAGCACCTCTTCACCGGTTTCGCTGTTGACGAGGGTTGCCGTCACGCTTTCGCCATCTTGTTCGAGCGTTGTGTATTTCCAGCCAAACCGCACATCGACGGCCGGACTGGCGTCGATTTCCTGCTTGAGCACCGGTTCCAGAACGATCTGCGAAACGCGCATCGACGGCTCGCGCGTACCGCTGCCATCGTTGTTCAGCCGGGTGATTTCCGCGGCGGCCTGCGGGGCGGGATAGGCGAAACGGTGCAGGACGTGGCCAAGGGGCCCCGTTGCCCACACGATATCGAGCGGTTCGCTTTGTGCGACGCCCACCGCGCGGAGCTTGTCCACGATGCCGAGACGGCGAAACAGTTCCATGCTCCGGCCGTTGGTGAGGTCCATCTTGGGATGGTCTGTCGTTGATGTATTGCGTTCGGCAACGATGGAACGGACGCCATGCCGCGCCAGTTCAAGCGCGAGAGTCATTCCGACTGGCCCCCCGCCGGCGATCAGGACATCCGTATCGAAAGTGTTCACGTCGTCTCTCTCCGTCTAATTTTTCTGCCGCCGCCGCTCTGCGATTTCGGGGCGGGCGGCGAACTGCACGAACCAGTCGAGCAGTTCGGGCCGGGCCATGATGTCACGGCTGGCGGCTTGTTCCGCAGGCACGCCCATGATCAGCTTGCGGATGGGGACTTCCATCTTCTTTCCGGTCAGCGTGTAGGGGATACCCGGTGCGATGACGAAGGCGTCCGGCACATGGCGGGGGCTGGCCTTGGTGCGCAGGGCGGAAACGATCCGCGCCTCGAGTGCCTCGGTCCATGCGGCATCGGGGCGCAAGGTCAGGAACAGCGGCATGTAGAAGGCGCCATCCGCCAGTTCGCAGCAAATGACCAGCGCATCGTCCACTTCGGCGATATCGTCGAGCGGACGATAGATCTCGCCCGTGCCGATCCGCACGCCATAGCGGTTGAGCGTGGAATCGGACCGGCCATAGATGTAGACGCCGCCGCGCGTGTTGATTTTCGCCAGATCACCATGCCGCCAGACATCGGGATAGGTGGAAAAATAGCTGTCATGGTAACGGCTGTTATCCGTATCCCCGAGGAAGCGCAGCGGTGCTGACGGGAAGGGCCGGGTTACCACAAGCTCCCCTTCCTGATCGACGAGGCTGTTGCCTGCATCGTCCCAGACATCGGCGGCAATACCCAGCGCCCGCGCCTGAATTTCACCGGCATAGACCGGCTGGATCGCCACCCCGGTGACCAGACCGCTGCACAGGTCGGTGCCACCCGATTGCGAGGATACCCAAAGGTCTTCCTTCACATGATCGTAAAACCAGCGAAATGTTTCGGGTGTCGAGGGGGCACCCCCCAGCAGGATCATGTCCAGCTTTGAAAGGTCGCAGATGTCTTTGGGCCGGATACCGGCGGCGTGCATGTTCTTGACCAGCGTGGGGCTGGCACCGAATGAGGTGGTGCCGGTGGCGGCGGCCATTTTCCAGAGCATGTCCACACCGCCAAAGGTGGGGCTGCCGTCATAGAGCACGGCCGATGCGCCGGTAATGAGGGCCGAAATCACCGAATTCCACATCATCCAGCCGGTGGTGGTGTAGAAGAACATGCGTTTGCCCGGGCCCAGATTGCAACTCAGGCCCATGTTCTTCAACTGTTCGAGAATCATGCCGATATGCGAATGGACAATGGCCTTGGGCAGGCCGGTGGTGCCCGAAGAGAACAACACCCACAGCGGGGCATCCGCCGCCACGCGTTCATAGCGGAACGCCTCGCGCGGCACGGCGGGCGCGGCAAGGAGTTCTGCAAAGCCGGTTGCGGGAAGCGTGCACGGAGCCCATTCAAGATCGACGTAATCGAGCCGGATAACCTGCTCGAGAGAGGGGAGATTCGCGATAATTTCCGCGACTTCCGTGCGCCTGTCGAAAATGCGTCCGTTGAAGCTGTAGCCGTTGCAGACAAAGGCCAGTTTGGGTTCCAGTTGCCTGAACCGGTCCAGCACCATGGCCGCGCCGAATTCAGGCGCGGCGGACGACCAGATGGCGCCGATCGCAGTAACCGCAAGCATGGCGATCGCGGTTTCCGGCACATTGGGCATATAGGACACGACCATGTCGCCCGGCCCGATCCCCATGGCGCGCAGGCGTGTGGCAACAGCGCGCACCTTGCCACCCAGATCAGCCCATGTCAGCGTGCTGAGCGGACGGATTTCGGTGCTGTGGTACAGTGCGATTTCGTCTGCCGCCGCCCGGGCTTCATGCCTGAGAACATGTTCCGCGTAGTTGGCGCGGATATCGGGAAACCACCGGGCTAGGAACATGGTATCCCCGGCGACCACCGTTTCCGGGTTGCCGTCAGCGGCAATTGCGAAATAATCGAAGATCGCGCGCCAGAACCCGTCCAGATCGTCGACCGACCAGCGCCAGAGATCCTCGTAATTACTGAATACAAGCCCGCGATCGTCATTCAGCCAGTGCATGAAACGGGTAAGTTGCGCTTGTTCGATGAACGCCGCATCCGGTGTCCAGAGCAGGCTTCCTTCCTGAACCGCGCTGGTCAAGCCGGCCGCTCCTTCTCCACGCGGTTTTCGATATGGCCGATGCCGTCGATCTCGACACGCACGACATCGCCTTCACCGAGAAAACGCGGCGGTGTCATGGCGGCGCCAACACCCCCAGGCGTACCCGTGAACAGGAGATCGCCTGCCTCCAGGGTCATTGCCTGACTGAGATGGGCGACTTGCTGGGCGGGGCTGAAGATCAAATGGCTGGTATTGGAGTTTTGCCGCATTTCGCCGTTAACGAAACTGCGGATGCCAAGCGTTGCGGCATCGATTTCATCAGCCGTTACAATCCACGGTCCGAACGGGGCATGGCTGTCAAACGATTTCCCGATCGAGAACTGCCCCGTGCGCAGCTGCCAATCCCGCACGCTGACATCGTTGCCCACGCAATAGCCGAAAATGGCGTCGCCCGCGCTTTCCGCCGGGATATGGCGGCCGCCGCGTCCGATGACAGCGACGAGTTCCGCTTCATAATCCAGCGCGGCAGACGCCACGGGAAGCTGGACAGGATCGAACGGGCCGTTTGCCGATGTGCTGGCCTTTACGAACCATGTCTGGTGTTCGGGCAGTTCAATACCGGCTTCGCTGGCATGATCGGCGTAGTTGAGGCCGATACCCCAGATTTTGCCGGGGCGGGCGATGGGGGCGAGCAGTCGCAGTTCCGACAGGGCATGGTCGGGATTGGCCAGCAGCGTTTCCACCTGTGGGCCAAGCTCATCCCAGCGCTGAATGAGCGCGATCATGTCGTTACCCGCACCGGAAATGTTCCGGCTGATGCTAGCCATCGATTGCCCATCGGTGATGCCCAGTTCGATCTGGCCTGCGATCTCGTATCGCGCAATTTTCACCGGTGTTTCTCCTCTTCCCGCTATGTGTTTCTGATCCGGTTTGGCGTTTTATGCGGAAGGCGCAGACCCTTGGCGCATCAGGTCGTCTTTCGGCACGCCAGCGCGAAACATCTCAACCAGAAGATCAGGATCGAATTCCACACCCACTGGGTTGCTGGCAAAGGTATCCGACTTGAAAAACGCCGAAGGGCCGCCGGGATACGACGTATTATCGGTCTGGATTTCGAGTTTTACGCCATTCGGATCGCGATAATACAGCGATGTCGTGGGGCCATGATTGATCGCCCAGAACGGCACGATATCCGTCTGCTTCAGGCGCTCATAGTTTTCGATGAAACGGGTGAAATCGCGAATGGTGAACGCGATATGGTCGACGCCCGCCACTGTATCCGACAGTTCGGTAAGATCGGGAAGTTGCCCGATGGCAATACGATGGTGTTCGTTGTCGAATGTCAGGAAGGCAAGGCCATCCTGATAATACACATCCACGGTGTCAAAGAATTCTCTGTACCAATCAAGCGTCTTGGCGAAATGATTCGTTCTTATAACAAAGTGGGCGATGTAATCGGGACCGCTTCGTCCCGTCATACGATGCGCACTGTCGGTCATTCATACTCTCCCGGATCTGTCCATGGGACAGGGTCGTACTTAAGGTGGGTTTCGGCTCGGCCCCGAGGCCGCAGATCGGGGCATGCCTAAATGCAACTGATCGAATGGTCAATATGTCAGTTTAATTCTCGCGCCGAGGGTGGTTGGTGGGGGACATCGGGGCGGATTGCGATACCATACTGTCTTGATGGTAAGGCTGGTCGTCGCTACGCATGGGGGATGAACGATAAGGAAGGCCATAACGGCGAGGCAGCGGCCGCTGCCGACGAAGCTGTGCCAGCAGAGAAAAAACGGCGCCGTCGGCGCCCTGAAGAAGTGCGCAGTCTGGTCCTGGCCGCAGCCATGGAAGAATTTGCGACATCAGGATTTGATGGGGCTTCGGTGCGCAATATCGCTGCACAAGCCGGTGTTTCCCTATCTCTCCTGTTATACCATTTTGTTTCAAAAGAAAATTTGTGGAAAGAACTGGCGCTGGACACGGCAAGCCGCTTGGGCAAGGCGCGTGCGGAAAGTTTGAAGGCGCGATCCGATTCTCCGAGGGAGCGGTTACGTGTCGCCATTCGCGCGCTGGTAGAAACCTTCGCGGAAATGCCCGATTTCCACCGTTTCATGACGATTGAGGCGCATCGCCCGTCGGATCGTCTGGATTGGCTTATCGAAACCTTCGTTGGTGAAGAACATGCGCGTTGGTGCGAGCTGATCGAAGAAGCGCAGAAGGAGGGATTCGTGCGGTTTATTCGGCCAGATCGGCTTCGCTTTGCCATTACCGCGATGGCCGCAGTGCCGTTTGCGGTGTCTGCGGAATACGAAAAACTGAGTGAGCGCAATCCCTTCACACGTGCGGAAGTGGAAGAAACGATCGCGATGATCGAGACGCTGATTTTCGTATGATCGCTAATTATTGACCTTTCGATCAGTAACTGATAATTCGACGATACTGGCGCACGGATTCACGAGGCGGCGGTTTCGAGATTTATTGGGAGACTGGCATGACATCCGCTTTCGCGCGGCAGGCTGAAGAAGCGAATGGTCGCTTTGCATATGACCTCCATGATGACCTGATTGATCAGGCACGGGCGCTGCGCCCCTTGCTTGAGCGGCATGCGGCTGAAAACGAGGTTTCGGGAAAAGTTGCCCCCGAAGTTATCGATGCGATCACGAAAACGGGTGCATTCAGCCTTGCGGTTCCGCGCCGTTGGGGTGGACTTGGTGCCTCGTCGCGGACGATGGCGCTGTTTTGCGCCGAAATCGCGAAAGGCTGCCCGTCAACCGCATGGGTCGTGTCGATCCTCAATTCCACGGCATGGATCGGAAGCAAGACAAGCGAGCCGATGCAGCGGTTGATGTTCGGGGACACGATCGGCAAGGTTTGCGGCCCACAGGTGGGCGGCGGCACTCTGGAAGAGCGCGACGGGCGTTTCTTCGTGACGGGCAAGTGGACCTATGCGTCGGCCTGCTACCATGCGGACTGGGCGCTTGTCCCTGCGACTGACGCGAACGGGGAAATTAACCTCGTACTGCTGCGCATGGCCGATGTGCAGATTGATCATACCTGGATCGTTGCGGGCATGCGGGGCACCGGATCGGAAACGCTGGTTGCCGACAACATCGAGATCGGAGCCGATCAATTCTGCAACAAGTCTGTGCTGGGTGAAATCACCCATGGCGGCAGCGAACCGTCTGATTATTGGCAGAGTATTCCGGTTCTCAGAGCCAAGGCGCTGGGGGTTCTGGTAGGCACGGTTCAGGGTCTTTTGGACGTTGCGCTGGCCAGCAAGGACAAGCCCTACATCTACGTGACGGGTTATGCGCGGCGCTGCGATTCCCCGGTGTATCAGGCAACGATCGGGGAAATGGCCGCCAAGATCGCGACGGCACAGCTCTTGCTGGAGGAAACCACCAGCCTTGCCGACAATGCGGCCGAAGCGCAGCGGCAACTCGATATCGGGGAGCGGGCGATAGTAGGGGCCAAAGCCGGGCTTGTCACCGAACTGCTGTCGCACTGCACCGACAGGCTGATGGATTTGCTCGGTTCGTCGGGGTTTGCCGACACCAACCCGGCGCAGCGATACTGGCGTGATTATCACATGGGATCGCGTCATATCATCTTTAACCGCGATCTCGCTTACGAGGTTCTCGGTCAGCGCCTGCTTGGCTTTGAAGAGATGATCGTGCCGCTGGAGCGCGTTTGATCCTGTGTCGGACAATGCGCACGATGCGAACCGGGCACAGCAGAACGTGATGCCAAGCGATACCGCGCTGCCACCCGAAACGGCAGATTTCTCGCGCTTCAGTACGTACAATTATACGCCTCTTGAAGCGCGGGCCCTGCTGGATCGAGACCGTCTCACCAACCCGGTGCCTTACAGCGAGGAATTGGGCGGGTTTCACATTTTCCGTAATTTCGAGGATGTGAAACGCGGCCTGACGAATTTTGGCCTCTATGCCTCTTCGCCGTCCGTGCAGCGGCCATTGCCCAAGGGTGACATACGGGATCACCCGCAGGCGGTGGCAATCAACAGCGATCCGCCCGAGCATAGCAAATGGCGCAAATTGTTGGTCGCCGGCATGAATGCCGGGGTGCCTGCGCGCATTGAGGAGCGGGTGCGTGCGGATGCGGCGGAACTGATCGATGCGATCGTGGCGAACGGTGGCGGCGATCTGGCGGCGGATCTTGCCCACCAAATTCCCCAGCGCGCGATATTTTATGTGCTTGGTTTCGAGCGTGATGCGGAATTGTCCGGCGTGCATGACATCACACAGAAGCTTCTTGGCAGTATGCGCGATTCCGCCGAATATCGGAAGAATTTCGACAGTCTTGCCGCGATGGGCCTGCGCGCTGTGGCAGAACGGCGCCATACGCCGCGCGATGATTTCATGACGGTACTGGCCAATTACGATTTTGATGGTCGCCCGCTCGATGCCGAAGAGGTGGGGCGCGTTATCGCCACCCTGCTGATTGGCGGAAGCGGGACGGCGGCATCGACGATCACGTCGTTGTTATGGAATATTTTCGCGCAACCGCAGGTGCGCAATGTCCTGAACGGGAATGCGGATCTGATGCCGGTAGCGGTCGAAGAAACGCTGCGTTTGTGGACGCCGTTTTTCGCGCTGTATCGGAATGTGACCGAAGACCACGAGGTGCATGGCAAACGGATCGCGAAGGGCGATACGGTCTACATGTGCTGGCAGGCGGCGAACCTCGATCCGCAACAGTTCGAAGCGCCGCATCAGTTCCGGCTGGATCGGGCGGAAAACAGGCATCTTACGTTCGGTTTAGGGCGCCATTCGTGCATCGGCGCGCCCACCGCGCGGATGGAAATGCGCGTTGTCGCGGAAGAAATGCTCAAGCGCGGCAGCGCCCTGCAACTCGCGAAGCCGGAGGATGTCCAGCTTTGTTTCGAAGGCTCGGAAACCTTCGCCATTCCTTCATTGCCCGTCACCTGCGGGTGATGGCAGCCAACGTTCAACACCATATTGGGAGAGCCCCATGAAACCTGCCCAGCCCCGCTTTCAGAAAACACGCGCATACACACCTGAATCCGTGGCAAAACGCCAGGAAGTGATCGATGTCGCGATCCGATATTCCTCCTCTCTCGAGAATTTTGACCTTGAACGGTATGTCACGTGCTTCACTGACAATCCCCAGTTCCTGATCCGCGATCCGGAAGAAAACGATTGGCGCAACTATGCCAGTCCGGAAGTGGCGAACACGCCGGGCGCCAGTCTTGCGGTCGGTGTTGCGCAGGCGCGCTTCACTTTGGGCCGGATCGATTCCATCCACTGGATTTTGTCGAATTTCGAAGTGGATATCGATGGCGACAAGGCCTGGATGCGTTGCAACTTCACCTGCACGCACCGCATGGATGATCATCCTTCCGGCGCGTTTTGTGTGCTTGGCGGTTATTATGAGGATGATCTGGTGCGCGTTGACGGGGAATGGCGCATTGCCATCCGTCGTACCGATATCCGCTGGCGCACCGGCGATATCGCCATCGTCCGGGGCGGCGGTAATCGCTATTCCGAAGAAATCATGACGACAACCGAGATTCAGTGATGATCGGCGGGTTTGCACCGATCAGGCGTTAACCAGGATTGCGGATGGAATTGGCACTGGCTGGACGCAGTTCTGGCCAGTGCCTTTGTCTTCGTACAGCGCGATGCCGTGGGATGTAACTGCGCCCGCCATCATGCAGTTGCCAGGTTTCTATTCCGATTTTGGGGCAAGGCGATCGCCGAACGCCTCTATAACCGGAAGCGGATTGAGAAATTCGAGGTGTTCTATCACTTTCCCGTCTGCGAAGCGCAGTATGATGACGTACTTGTTTTCGTAAGGCGATCCCCAGGCTGTGCGCGCTTCTGAACTTGCCGTGACAAAAACCAGATTGTTGTCATCGGCCGCCGCATGGATGTCTACCGAGTGAAAGCGGAATGAATCCCATGACTTCCAGAAAGCGGTGACGCGATCGCGATTTGGGATGATTCCCGTGGTCCGCCCATGCCGACCTGCTGGCATGAAGGGGGCCTGCATGGAAAGGTCCGGATGCGCGACCTCTGCCCATTCCTCTCCGGCGCCACGCGCCAGAATGTCTAGCCACCGTTTTGATTTTTCGAGGTTCTCACTCATGGATTGGCTCCTTATCCGCTTCGTTCCCTGCCGTTCATATCGCCTGACAGAGGGCATGCAACAATCTTATTGACCATTTAAAAAGTAGCGATATATTACTGATCATAAGCTCAGTAACGTATCAAATGTCGTTGGAGTCTGGTCGCCGGGTAGTGAGTTTTGATCCGAAGTGGCTTCGCAGGAAGTGCTCCGGACTTCGGGGTCTCGCCACAGGGTGCCGGATGGCGCGGCATAGGAAGCGGTTGTCGCTTTTCCATGAAACAAGATGATTTGGGGAGGATACCTGGTGAAAAATAAGAATATCGTTCTGTTCGGCACGTCTGTCTTTGCCCTGATGGGCGTCGCAGCCCCGGCCCATGCGCAGGATACCGATCGGACACAGCAGAATGTCCTGATGGAAGATATCGTCGTGACCGCAACCAAGAAGGCTGGTGGCGAACGTGTGCAGGACGTCGCCTCTTCGGTCACCGCGTTCAGCGGCGAACAGCTTGATGCAATGCAGTTCCGCAGTGTGGAGAGTCTCTCGTATTCTGCGCCGAACGTACAGCTGGATGACGTGGGTTCGATCAAGGGCACGGCGAACTTCGCCATTCGCGGTCTTGGCGTGAACAGTTCGGTGCCCAGCATCGAGCCTGCTGTCGCGACTGTTATCAATGGCGTTTATCTCGGCACGAACAACGGCGCGATCATCGATATGAACGATATCGAATCGGTCGAAATTCTGCGCGGTCCACAAGGTGTGCTGTTTGGCCGTAACGTCACCGGCGGCGCCGTTCTGCTGCGCACCCGCCGTCCGAGCGGGGATTTCGGGGCAAATGCGAAAGTTTCCGTCGAAAGCGGTTTGCGCGGCACGGGAACGGACATCACCATCAGCGGCGCTGTCGAAGCCCCGTTGGCCAAGGATGTTCTGGCAGTGCGTCTGGCCGGTTACTACGAACGGGATGGCGGCTATTTCAAGAACGTCACGCTCGACCGCAACGATGGCAAGGCGCGTTCGTGGTTCCTGCGCCCCACGTTTTCGCTGACTCCGGCGCCGGGTGTGGAATTCGTGATTATCGGTGAACACGGTGAAGCCCATGGCGACGGCAGTGTGAACAGCAACCCGGGCGGCACGGTCAAGGCGCCGAAATTCGGTACCAAATCGAATATGCCCGGCGAATCCGATCTCGTGTACAATTCGCTTGTCGTGGAAGCCAATCTCGATGTCGGCCCCGGCAATGGCCGGTTGACCAATGTCTTCGGCTATCGCGATTACAAGGTCATGGTCACCAGCGACAACGATGGTTCGGCTGCCCATAGCTTCAATGCAGGAAGCTACATCAAGCAGCATCAGCTGAGCAACGAACTGCGGTATTCGGTAAAGATTGCCGATCGTATCGATTTCGTGACCGGCCTGTTCCTCTTCAAGCAGAAGATCGATTATCAAACGCTTGATGAGTTGCTGTTTGCCAATCGCGTCGGCCGGGGTGGCGGCATCCAGCATCAGGAATCGTGGGGTATCTTCGCGAACGCCGATATCGAAATCATCGACAAGCTGACGTTCGGCGTGGGCGCACGCTATTCGGAAGATCGCAAGCGTGTGAATATCGAACCGCGCGATTTCACCGCTTCACCTGCCTGTACCTTCATGGAAGGGTGCACCCACTTCACTTTCAACGATCGGTCAAAGTTCACCAGCTTTACGCCGCGCCTGTCGCTGAAATACGAGTTCAATGACGATGTTCAGGCCTATGGCCTGTACAGCCGCGGGGTTCGCGCGGGCGGATACAACTTGCGCGTGGCCTCGCTCAGCGTGCCGCCGGGGCCGTTCAACGACGAAACCGCCAACTCTCTCGAAGTGGGCTTCAAGGGCCGCTTCTTCGATCGTCGACTGTCCCTCAATGTTGCCGCATTCCGGAACAAGGTGGCTGACGTTCAGCGCGAACAGACTGCTGTGACAATCAACGGTGTGTCCACGCTTATTGGCAATGCCGGTGATATCGAGATCAAGGGCTTCGAGGCGGAGGCTTCGCTGAAGCTCGCACAGGGCCTGATTTTCCGTGGCTCGCTCGGCTATGTCCATGGCAAATATACCAAGGTCATTGCAGACCTGAATGGCGATGGCGTGATCAACGCGGTCGACAAGGCGCTCAAGATTCCGCGTCTGGCGCCGTGGACCTATAGCGCAGGCCTGTACTACGACACCGAACTGGGCAGTGCAGGGTCTTTCAATGCGTTCGTCAATATCGATCATCGCGGCGGTTCGCCCTTTACGGACAGCAACACCACCTTCCTGCCGTCAGTGGATTTGCTGTCGGCCGGGATAGGCTTTTCCCCGGCTGCCGCGCCGAACCTGAAACTCAGCGTTTATGGGCGCAATCTGCTCGATGACCGGGGGATGGGGGCCAATGCCTCGCTCGCCATCATTCCGACGGGCGGCTACTTCCAGACTATTCAAAAGGGCCGGGTATTCGGTGTAGAAGCCGCATACACCTTCTGATGGTGTGATGGAGGGCAGCCGCTCCCCTATTGGGGGCGGCTGCATCCGTTTCAAGAGAAAACGAAAAACGAGAGGCACGCCCCGTGGTTCAAATCCCATCGCAATTGCTGTCTGACCGCGCGGTCATTGTTACGGGTGGAGCAAGCGGCATCGGGGCGGCCACTTGCCAGTTGCTTGCATCGCACGGGGCCAAGGTCATCGTTGCGGACATTCAGGATCAGGAAGGTAGGCAAATCGCGGCGGATGCCGGTGGTCTGTTCGTGCAGCACGATACCCGCGATCCGGCATCGTGGGCGCGCCTGCTGGATGCGGGCAAGGCGGCGTTTGGCACTATCGATGGGCTGGTTGCTGCCGCAGGTGTCAAAGGCAATACAACCTTGCGATCCGATCCTGACGCGGCCGATTTCAATCGGACCGTATCGGTAAACCAGTTGGGTATCCTGCTGGGCGTCCAGATCATTGGCGAATACATGCGCAGCCAGGCAAAGGGGGCGATCGTCAATATCGCTTCTGCCACCGGGATGCCGCCCGCGATCAGCAAGGATATCGTTTATGTCAGCACGAAATGGGCGGTGCGCGGCATAAGCCGTGTTGCCGCGCGCGATCTCGCACCGTGTGGTGTGCGGGTTAACACCATTCTGCCTGGACTGGTGATGACCCCGATGATCGCAGGATCGATCGATGCGGATGCGGAACAGTTCGCCCGGGCCAAAGCATCAATCCCGATGCAGCGATTGGCTGAGCCCATTGAAATTGCGCACGCGGCCGCATTTCTTCTGTCCGATATGGCGACATATGTGACGGGTGCGGAGCTTGTTGTCGACGGCGGGCTGGTAGCCTGAACGCTGCGAAGGACATTACTTTCCATGACTCAATTGATCACTGGCGACACAGCCGATCTCGACATCGATTTCGCCGATCCGGCATTTCTGGCCAATCCCTGGCCAGCGCTCATGGCGCTCCAGCAGGACAATCCCGTCTTCTGGAGCGAGCGGAACCGGGGCTGGATCATCACGCGGCACGCCGATGTGAAAGCAGCCTATGCAGACAAGCGCCTGTCATCCGCGCGCGGTCTGGAACAGATTCTGCGCGACATTCCGCAGGAGGATCGCGACAAAGTCTCTGCGGTCAGCAAATATATCCCGCTGACCGTAAATCGCCTCGATGGCCGCGATCACATGCGGGTGCGGACCTTGATGATGAAGGCCTTTACGCCGGCAATCGTGCGCTCGCTCGGGCCGTTGATCCAGTCGATTGTCGATCGTCTGCTGGATGATGTCGGCGATGGTGGCGAAATTGATTTTGGCGAACGCATTTCGGCGATGCTGCCCCCCCTGGTCATCCAACATCTTCTGGGTATCCCGGAATCCGAACGGAATACCCTGTTCGGGCTCGTATCCGATTTTACCGCCACAACGGCGGCGGCGCGGGTCACGCCTGCGCTGGTGTACAAGCTCGACGAAACGCTGAAGACCATGAACGCGATCTTCAGCGATCTCATCGCCGATCGAGAGAAGAATCCGGGTAACGACCTGATTTCTCTGTTGGTGCAGGCCCGCGATGGGAAGGCCCGTCTGAGCCAGGACGAATTGCTGGCATCCTTCCACGCGATTATCGTGGCCGGGGCGGAAAGCACCGCGCACACGCTGACGACGCAGATCGTCCAGCTTTGCCGCCGCCCCGATCTTCAGGATCTGGTGCGGGGCGATCCCGAAGCGGCCTATCCTGTGGTGACCGAACTGCTTCGTTATCCCGGCACGGTGAAAGCGATGACCCGTCTCGCGGCCGAAAGTTTCACTTGGCATGACCAGCAAATCGAGAAGGGCGATCTTCTCTGGATCATGAATTTTGGCGCCAACGTTGACGAGAGGGTATTCGACGCCCCCCTCGAAATTCGTGCGGACAGGGACAATCGCGAATCCATGGCATTCGGGCCGGGGTTGCACCATTGTATCGGCCACATGCTTTCAAGACTGGAACTGGCGACGTTTTTTGCCAGCGCCTTTGACAGGTATGACATTTCCGTGCCCGAGCAGGACATGCAATATCATCCGAGCTTCGTGTTCTATGCGCTGAAATCCCTGAAGACCAATTTCCGCAAGAGGTAACCGCGAGGCCGCGGAAGGACGGCGCGAACGGTGCAGGGGGGCCAGTTGCCAGGCTGCGCAACCTGCGGTGTTCGCCCCCCGGTCTGCGGCTGGCAACGCGTTATTGCGTTGGAACCGGATCGGTCATGAACAGGTGATCATCAGGTTCGCCGGTGCGCGCACAACGGGGTTGTCCGTCCGCCATTGCACCGGTTCCGCCAGTGTGATGGTGTTGGTGATCGCCAGAATCTCTTCCAGCGCCACTCGCGCCTCAAGGCGGGCGAGACCCGCGCCCAGACAGAAATGCGCCCCGCCACCAAAAGTCAGGGCGCCGGTTTCCTGGCGGTCGATGTCGAAACGGTCGGGGTGGGCAAACCTTTCCGGATCACGGTTCGCCGCGCTGATCGAAAAGAAGATATCGCTGCCTTGAGGAATGGTGACACCACCGAGTTCCACAGTCGTGGCGGCATGGCGGGACGAGGATGGCGCAGAGGGGCAGTGCCGCAGCGTTTCTTCGATGACCGCCGGGATTAGCGCGGGGTTTGCCCGGACACGCGCCAGAATCTCAGGATGCTCGATCAATCGCACCAGCGCGTTGGCGATCAGGCCTGCCGTGGTATCGACCGCGGCGGTCACGATCAGCACACAGTTTGCAATCACTTCCGCTTCGCTCAACCTGTCGCCATCGCTGCCTGCGGCCCGCAGCAGGGCGATTATCCCGTCAGGATCACAGGTGCCGGGATTGCCGATGGTCTGATGGAAATACGTGGTCAGACCGCTGACTGCGGCGAAGGCATGATCCTGCGACCCCGCTGCACCCAGAAACAGGGGTTCGACCTGCGCGGTCCATTCGGCGGGATCGATGGCGAACATCGTCCGGATCATTTCGCAGGGTAGCCGTGTCGCCGCGATGCGCGAGAAATTGGCGGGAGCCTGCTGCGCCTGCTGGACGAATTCTCGCATGATATCGCGCGTGATCGCGCGGATTTTATGCTCCAGCGCGGCTACGGCGCGCAGTGTGAAGACGCGCGCCACCAGTGCCCGGGCCCGCCGATGGTCATCCCCATTCAGCGACATCAGCCAGTTGCGCACCACGGCCTCCACGGCGCTGTCAAAGCCGAAGGCGGCGGCCACCCCGCTGCCGGCGTAAAGCTCCGGATGGCGCAATCCTGCATGGGCCGGTTCCCATCCGCTCACGACAAAGAGACCGTCCCCGGCATCATGCACCGGCGATTGCCGACGAATATCGTTCCAGTATTCGTAGTAATCGTCACGCGCGCTGATTTCGAGGATACGCCATCCTTGGGGAATATCGCGGCGCATAGCGTACTCCTTTGTGCGATCAGGCTGGCGCGTCGTCGGGATTATGCGCCCATGGGCCGGATGATGTGTAGCCCCCATCGACCGCAAGGCATATGCCCGTGACAAATGATGCGGCATCGGACAGCAACCACGCGGCGGTTTCGGCAACATCGTCCACATGCCCGATCCGGCCCAGCGGATAATCCTTGCCCAGTGCCGCGATAATGCCATCATCGTCGCCGACCGATTGCCGCAACATCGGCGTATCGATCGAACCGGGTGCGATGGCATTTACCCGTATGCGCCTGGGGCCATATTCCGCCATGGCCGCGCGCGTGAGGCCGATTACCCCAGCCTTGGAAGCGCAATAGGCCGCCGTGCGTTGCTGGCCGAGCAGGGCCGCGCAG
Source organism: Caenibius tardaugens NBRC 16725 (assembly GCF_003860345.1). GTDB lineage: Bacteria > Pseudomonadota > Alphaproteobacteria > Sphingomonadales > Sphingomonadaceae > Caenibius > Caenibius tardaugens. The sequence goes on along the minus strand of NZ_CP034179.1, from coordinate 1,225,917 downwards.
GAGGAGGCATTGACGATAGCCCCGCCGCCGGATTCGGCCATGTGCCGGGTCTGGTATTTCAGACAGAGAAACACGCCCTTGAGATTGACATCGATGGTCTGTTGCCAATCCGACAGAGGGGCCTGGGCGAGCAGCGGGCCCACACGGGCAATCCCCGCATTGTTGAACGCGGCGTGCAGCCCACCCAACATTCGAACGGTCTGATCGATCATGTCCGCGACCTGATCTTCATCAGTCATATCGATGGCAAGATGGGCGGCCCTGCCATGGTTTGCCGAAATCGCCTGTGCCGTTGCCTGCGCGGCGGTGCCATCGATGTCCGCCACCATGACCGCCGCGCCGCGCCGTGCGAGCAACATCGCGGTCGCCTGCCCGATGCCACGGCCTGCGCCGGTCACAAGGGCGACTTTCCCCTGCATATCGAGGGCGGAGAAGGGCGATCCTGCCATTATCGCTGCCATCACCCATGCAGCGCACGGAGCGCCGCCTCCGCCACATCGCCATCGACTTCCTGACTGACGCCGGATACGCCGATGGCACCGAGCACCAGACCATTTTCGATGATCGGATACCCGCCGATCGCGGCAATATAGTCGGGCATGGTATCGATGATTTTCAGTTCCGAGGCCGGGATGGATTTTAAATAATTCTCCCAGGCTTCGGTCGTCTGGCCCATGTGGACTGCCGTCAACGCCTTGCGGCGCGCGGTCGTTTCAGCGATGCGCGGGGTTCCGGGAAAGCTGATAAATCCCGCGAGATTCCCGGCATGATCGACAATCACGATGTGCAGTTTGGCAGACAGTTCCCGCGCTCGGGCCGTGGCGGCGTTGAGCATGGCCTGAATGGCATCGATTGTCAGCGTGGCGCGCGGTTCACTGATCTGCATGGTGCCTTTTCCTTATGGCTGTCGTTCGCGATAGCTGAGAGGGACCCCGGTTAAGGTGCGCAACGACAAGCCCGGGACATGCGACAGCGGTTCGCTGCCCGGGGTCAGGTGGAAATCGTCAAACGCATCGATGAGTGAGCGAAACGCGGTGTACAGTTCCAGCCGCGCATAAGGAGACCCAATGCAGTGATGGACGCCCTGGCTGAACGCCAGATGCGTCTTCACATTCTTTCGCCGGATGTCGAACTGGTGTGGATTGTCAAACTGTTCGGGATCGCGATTGGCAGCGGCAAATCGCAGGTGGACCATGGCGCCTGCAGGTATGGTTACACCGCGCAGTTCGTAATCCTGTACTGCGAGCCGGAAGAACCCCTGACTGGGGGATTCCGTGCGCAGGACCTCTTCGACGAACCCTTCAACAAGGTCCGGTTCCGCGCGCAGTTCGGCGACGATATCCGGCCTTTGCGCGAGAATGGCCATACCTGCGGCAAGGGCACTGGTGGCGGTTTCATGGCCGCCGACGATGAGATGTTCGGCAAGACCGACGATTTCGCGCAACGGGAGGGGCGATCCATCGGGCATGGAGGCGTTAAGCATGTCGGTCAGTACATCCTCACCCGGATGCAGACGTTTATATTCAAGATGGCCGATAAGGTAGCGCTGGAGCGCGATCTCCTCGCGCGCGACCACGAGTTCGCGTTCTTCCGACAGGCCATATGTCAGAGGTTCGACCCAGACATCCGACCAGTGTTTGATCCGGGCCGCATCCTCGAACGGCACGCCCAGCAAGTGCGTGATCACCCGCATCGGCAACCACCAGCAGAATTCGCGCAGGAAATCGCATGCGGTTTTGCCGCGCATGGTTGCGATCAGATCATCGACCGCGCTCTGCACAAATGCCCTTTGGGCGCGGACCCGACGCGGGGAAAATGCCTCACGCAGCGCCGAACGGTAGGTGTTGTGCGCTGGCGGATCGGTGGTCAGCCGGGTGTCGCGCGGGAAACCTTCGGCGGCGAGCAGATCCTGCGATGACTGGTATCGGAACATGTTGGCGCGCGGCAGGCTGCGCATGTCGATCGACCAGATTTCCGGGTGCATGACAGCGAACTGGATGTCCTTGTACTTGCTGACAACGTAGGCGCCGATTTCCGGCATGTAATAGACTGGCGCATCCCGCAGCAGCGCATCGTAATAGGCAAACGGGTTTTCCTGAATGTCCGCATCCATGAAACTGTGTGCTGTGATATCCATGGCCTGATCATTCGCTCCAAAACGGCATGGTGGCTGCGATAAGTTGTTGGGCAACCTGTTCGATGGGCATTTGCCGAACCCGGCTGGACAGGATTTCGGGGCCGACAACGCCGTCAAAGCCGCCCGCGCGCAGGGTTTGGGCAAACCGTTGCAGATCGAAACTGCCGGTTCCGGGGATCACCCGGTTTTGCGTGGTTTCGAACAGAAGATCGTCGCTTTGCAAGGGGCCATGGTCGGCAAACTGGACATAGGCGATGCGCGATGCGGGGATGCTGGCAAGCGCCGCCCAGCCATCCTTGTCCTGGTCGTCGGGGCCATTGAAGAAATGCCAACTGTCGACCACGAAATTACGCCCGGTCAGCCCGGCTGCATCGAGCAGTTCCCGGGTCTGTGCGATCGATGACAGGGGCAGGAACGGAAGAAACTCGATCGCGAGTTCCATGCCGCCTTCATGGCACATTGCCTCGACTTCGCGGGTGATATCGACAATCCGGGTGTCGGGCGTGGTCACGACACCGGCGTGGAGAAAGAGCGCCCCCATGGTTCGACCCACGGCAATGGCTTCTTGTGCCAGTTCCTTCGTGCGCCGCCCGTCGTCACTGATCGCGAGCGAATGCAGGGCGAGCATGCGCACATCGTTTTCGTCCATCTGCGCCCGCAGGCGGGACAGCGAACCTTTGTGCGTGGTGTGATGCGTCAGGCTTGGCAGATCGAACGAGATCCATTTGTAGCCCGCGGCAGATGCTGCGCTGACCATGGCTGGCAAATCAGGTTGATCGAAACCCAGATAAGGAGACCAGTTCACGGTCTCCAGGCAATATTCGACCATGTCAGGGCTCCAGTATGACCTTGATCGCTCCCGCGCTGCGATCACGCGCCATGGCAAAGGCTTCGGCCGCAGCGACAAGGGGGAAGCGGTGGGTGATGATCGTGCTGGCGATGGCGGGATTGAGACCGAGCAGGACCGCGGCGTTGTCGATATCGCGAACCACACCGCTCATCCCGTACATGGTCGAACCAACGATTTCCGGTTCCTTGGCGGCGACCACCAGCCCGGGCAGGCGGATCTCCTCCCACGATGCGGACAGCAGCAGCAATTTGCCATTGGGACGCAGCCAGTCACAGGCATCGGCAATCCCCGAGGTTCCCCCCGCGCAATCGATCGCGATATCGTATTCCCCGTGCGGTTCGCCGCCCCCCAGCCGGGCCCCTGCGGCCTTTTGATGATCGTGTCGCGCGGCCAGCGCCACAGTGCAGCCGATCGCGGCAGCAGCGGCCACCGCACAGAGCCCGATTGCACCGGCGCCCACTACCACCACGCGGTCTGTCGGCCGCGCCCCGGCACGGCGTAGTCCGTGGATCGCCACGGCCAGCGGTTCGATCAGGCTGGCGTTGTCCACCTGCACCTTTGAAGGAAGCCTGACGAGGCAGCGTTCCGGGACAACGATTTCCTCTGCCATGCCGCCGTTGCGACCCACGCCGAAAATTCGTTCCGTCCCCGAACGGCAAACCTGGTAGTCGCCTGCCCGGCAGAATTCGCATACCCCGCATGGTGCGACAGGTTCGATGGCAACGGGGGTGCCATCTGCCAGTACACCCGCCATTTCGTGACCGGGTATGCCTGCCATCTCGAACCCGCTGTCGAGCATGGCCAGATCGGAACCGCATATCCCCGCCGATCTGATCCGCACTCGCACACCGGGCCCTTCCGGTATGGGAACATCGACCACCTGAACCGAACCATCCAGATACTTCACAGCTTTCATGTGTATCCAATCCTGATGCAGCAACAGGGGGCTGGGAATAGTATCAGAACCCGATCCGTGTATCGATTCCGATGGAGCGTGGGCGCTTGTAAGTGACGAGGCCAAACCCCAGCGAACCGAAGTCGACACCATATTCGACATTCTTGTCGTTGGTCAGATTGTCACCCCACACGCCCACTTCCAGCTTGGCGCTGCCGACCGCGATGTCCGTGACCGCGAGACGCGCCCTGAGGTTGTAGTCCGGCGGCGATTTGACAGCGTGGTTGAACTGCGCGGCCCGGTCCAGCGATCCGTAATAGACTTTGCCGCGATAGCTGAAATCGACCCGGGCCAGCAGTTGCCCAAACGGGAGCGGAGCAACGTACTGGGCGCCGATATGTGCGTTCACTTTGGCGGCCTGCTGCATGCGCGCTTCATCGGCCACGTTGATCAGGTCATTGCTGAGCGGATCACGGTAATAGAACGTCTTGAAATGGGCGTGGGTGTAACCGATCGAACCATCCAGTGTCAGACGGTTCACCGGGATGGCCGTAAATTCCGCCTCGAACCCGCTGTAATTGACGTTCCCGGCATTGACGGTGAGCGTGGTCGCCCCACCGGCATCGGCCTTGAACTGATTGATTTGCAACTGGCGATACTGCGTCAGGAACCCGGCCAGGTTCAGGCGGAGTCTGCGATCGAACAGTTCCGTCTTGAGGCCCACTTCGTAGGCGGTCGCGCGTTCGGGCTTGAACGGGTTGAGAAAGCTTGTCCGTGGGCTGAGGCCACCGGCGCGATACCCGGTCGATACCCGGACATAGCCCAGAACATCGGGGGTGAACTTGTAGGATGCGGACACCAGCCAGGACAGATTGTGGAAAGATTTGCGCCCGGTGAGATCCGGCACGTCGCCTGTGAGCAGGATGGTTTTCCTGTCCGACGTGTAGCGTAGTCCGCCTGTCACTTCGAGCCGTTCGTCGAGCGCCGAAGGCTTCCAGCTGACTTGTCCGAAAGCGGCGGTGGAGCGCGTGGTGCCGCCATAGGCCTGAACCGGGTTCAGGTTCACGCCCGCGCCGCCACCGGGCAGTACGAACGTCAGCTTCTGGTATAACGCTTCGCGTGCCTTCTCGTGAAAGTAGTATGCTCCCAGAACGTAGCTAAGGTCGCCGATCTGGCCCAGCGCCTGCAGTTCCTGACTGAACTGGCGGTGATGGCCTTCGGCGGTGTTGTTGTAGGGCGTGACCGGCTGGATGGATGCCGTATCGGTAACGGGATCGTACACGATCCCCTTCAGCAGCGCATTGCCCGACACATTGACAACCTGATCCTGCCGGAAGCGTCGATAACCGGTGATGGATTTGAGCGTCAGGGCAGGGCTGACTTCCAGAGCCAAAGTCAGCGCATGCCCCTGTATGGTCGCGCGGGTATCCGTGCGATAGCGGCCTTTCCGGTCAATATCGCCTTCCTGCAGCCCTTCGCTGCGCCGCCCCGGACCGAACAGGAACGGGGCACCGCCCAATGCTTCTGATTGGCTGAAGTAGTTATAAAAATCTGCCGTTGATGCGACAATCTGAGCCAGCGATCCCTGTCCCCGGCGATTGTCGTAATCGAAACTGTAATCAGCGGTCAGCTTGCCGAAGTCGCCGTGCAGCGATGCGAACAGGGAATCGCTGTTCAGGAAGCCGGGGTCGCGCGATTTTTTGGTAAGGTGGTTGTTGACGTAACCATCCCGTTGGTGATGCATATAAGTGATGGCCGCCCGGAATGGCCCGAATTCCCCCGTTTCCAGGCGCGCGCGCGAAAACCAGTCGTTATTCGTGCCGTAACCGACTTTCACTTCTCCGTGCATGTCCTGAGAAGGAACCTTCGATACCAGCTGGATCGCGCCACCGACGGAATTGCGCCCGAACAGCGTGCCTTGCGGGCCGCGCATCACCTCGATCCGATCAACGTCGATCAGATCGAAAATGGCTGTCGCCGATCGGGCGATATAGATCCCGTTCAGATAGATCCCGACTCCCTGTTCCGAAACGAGCGACGATTCGGTGTTCCCTATCCCGCGAATGAAAATCGCCGCAGTGGATGGGCTGGCGGTCACTTTCGACAAGGTGATATTGGGGACCAGCTGCGGGACGGCCTGAACGTCCATGATGTTGAGCCTGTCGAGCGTCTGCCCTTGCACAGCTGTTACAGAAACCGGCGTATTTTGCAGCAGTTCGGACGTGCGGCGTGCGGTGACGACAATGTCCTGCAACTTTCCCGTGCTGTCTTCCGCGTTTTGCGCATGGCTTGGGGAAGAAAAGACGAAAATGGCGGGACTGATCAGTAAACTCGCCCATATGTGTTTGCCTGTAAGCATTGCACCCTCCCTCGAATGGGCATGCCCCGTTCCTGTTTATTGCCTTTGGCCGCGGTGCGTGCGCAGGCATGCATTTCGGGCATGCGTCATTGGTCAGTCAGGAGGTCTGGCTAACACTGACGCAGGCATGATGGGATGGACGTGTTTATTCGGAATCGAACATCGTGTTCCGAAACGCACATTCCGGTGTGATCGGGCAGCGATGCAGCGCGCAGGTTATTGCTCCGGTTCTCCGAAACCATCCGATCTCTTGCGTCTGAGCCGGGCGGGGCTTTCCCCGGTCGCGCGGCGAAATGCGAGCGTGAAGCTGCTGGGTGAGGAAAAGCCGAGGAGATCGGCAATCTGTTTTATGGGCTTGTCGGTATCCAGAAGCAGGGCGCGGGCGCGGGCCACGCGGACCTGTTCGACAAATTCATGGACCGTCTGCCCCGTGCTCTGGCGAAAGGCCCGCATCAGGTGGCCGGGGCTGAGACCGACTTCGTTGGCCAATGCCGCCACGCGCACGGGTGATCCTTGCGCTTCGCTGGTGAAACTTTCAATCTTGCGCAATTGCCATGGGGCAAGCGCACTATGCACTGCCTCCATTTTGGAATGCAGCGTAGATGCGCTGCCCGAAAAATGCCGCGCCAGATCAGCCTGAAGCGTTCGGGTCAGGCCATCGATGAGCACGTCGGACGCGAAGCCGGGCTGCAGGGCCTCGCTGATCAGTCGCTGCATTCCTGCCAGGATATTGGGTTCGCGAAGATCGCCACAGGCGCGTTGCCGTGTGATGTCGTCGATGTCGAAATCGTCTGGCAGGAGCCTCCGCATCGTGCATGTCGCAAGCCGCTGTTCGCCGAAATCTCCGGTTGCCTGAATGGCGGTGTGGGCGGGCACAATCATCATTTGGCCGAGCGGGACTCTGGCTGATGTTTCCATTGCGCGGCGATAACTGCCCATCGCATTTTTCGGAGGCGCGGCAAACAGGGCTAGGACATCGGCGGGAGATTGCCGCACATAGGGGCCATCCCCGTCGTACTGATAATTGTATACGTGCACGCGTACGGTTGCCGTGCAGATTTGCCCGTGGGTGGTGGTCAGGGCCATATGCGCCTTCCTCCCCTTTGTGCCCTCGCGATCGCTGCGCCTGAAGTGCAAGCAAATTCTTACATAAACGAAACAGCGATGCAATAATTCATCTATGAGCTTTTTTTTGGGGAGGGTCGCGTCTCTCCACGGCCTAGAAGCGATAAGGCAAGCGCACGCTGACAGCCAGGTCGGGGCTATCTTCGGTCAGGCCGACACCCACGGTCGAGATCAACGACAGGTGGCGGCCGAGAGAGAAGGTCGCGCCGATGTTCACAAAGCCGACATTGGCCTGGCTGCCGATAATATTGCGCCAGTCCTCGCCCACCCGGCGAATGCGGGTCCGCTGCACCAGCCTCTGATTATAGGACAGGCTGATGCTGGATTTCTCGTTCAGGGCAAAGGCCACACCCGCGCCCACCTGAAATGCGTCGCCGATATCGACGCGTCCGGGCTGCATGCCCTCAGCTTCGTCAATATCCTTGAAGCCTTTCTGGAAATTCCGGAAATAGGTCAGGCTGCCGAATACGACCAGCGGATCGATCGTCTTGAGGGCGGACAGGCCGATCGACATGCCCCAGACGCCCGATCCGGTAGATAGGCGGCTCGGGACGGACAGGTTGCCCTGGCTGCCTTCGACTTCGATCAGTTCGACACCGAACGGATGTTTGCCAGTGGGTGCCTTGACCCGGGCATTGATCACCAGATCCGGCCTGCCTGCGGTTTCGCGGAACAGGCGATAGCTGGCCCCCGCCGTCATATCGCCAAAGCCGTCATAACGTACTGTCTTCTCCACCAGTCCGCTGGCATTGCCGCCCGCACCGCCCGAGCGGAAATTGGATATCCGGTAGAGATAGGGCATTTCCGCGCTGACGATCAGACGGTCCGTCACCCCCACGCGCAGGGCTGGCGTGACCGAGAAAATATCGGCCGTGACCTGATCGATGCTGATGGTGCCGAGGAAAATCGCATCCAGCGCGAGAAACCCGTTCAGATTGATCCGGGCGTTATCGAAATGGCTGTAATCGAGGCCCAGTTCCAGCCCGACACGATCGCCGAACCGGCCTTGCCGTTGCTGCGCCACTTCCACCACGGCTTCGGTCGGGGCAGGCGCTTTGCGATCATCTGTCTCCTCGCGGCCCGGAGCGCCACTGGATCCTTGCAGCCCCTGCTGCGGGGTTTCCCCTTGCCAGTAGGAAAAGGCCGGATCAGCCGGGACGGCGCGGGTTGTGGGTGCCGAATATCGGCCCCGCATGGCCAGTGCTTCCCCTTCGGTAATCGGTACGGCTTCCAGGCGCATTTCGAGCATTTCCACACGCGCCAGCAAATCGTCCACGCGTTCGATGGCTTCGGCCCGCTGTTGTTCCAGTTCGGTGACTTTGGCCCGCAGTTGCGACACTTCGGTCGCGACGTTCTTGCCGGTTCCGTCCACCGGGCTGGTTGCGTCCTGCGCCGCCACGGGTTCGCTTAACAAGGTGAACATGGCAACGCATAGCGGGATTGCAGCGGTCGATCTGGTGATCCTGAGTCCGGTCATGGTCCTTCTCCCTCCTGCGCCGTTACGGCGCGATTGCCATTTGCCCCGTCAGGGGTTCAACAAGGTCCACAGCGTTGCCGGGTCCGGCAGTCCGGATGCAGGCAGGCTTTTCTGTTGCTGGAATTTTTTGAATGCCTCGCGCAGCGTGGGCGTGTAGATTCCGTCCTCTGGACCCTGATAGAGTCCCTTGTTTCGGAGCGCCGCCTGCGAGCGTTTGAGCACCGCGTCGTAAACAATCGTGCGCTTCTTGTCGTCGCCCACTTCCACCAACTTCGAAAAACTCGCCACCCGGATCGGGCGGAAGCTGGTGACCATGCGCTGCAATGTGCTGACCAGCGTTTCGTCGGGATGGGCACCGCAGTGCTTTTCGAGGATGAGCCCCAATGCGACGGCGTTATGCCATGGGGTCAGGTCAAAGGTATTCGGTTCGTACCGATTGGCCGCAGTCAGGTACCCTTCCACGAACCCCATGACATGCTGATAATCTGTAGATTTCTGATCCTTGTATAAAGCCGTGAACTGCTTGCAACTGACACGCCCCGCACCTTCCACCGCGAATTGATGGACGGGTGCCTGCTGCGCGCTGACCATCGGAGAACCTGTGGCCATGGCTGCAATTCCGACGATTGCCATCCCCCGGATGACTAGCGTTTTACCCCATATCAAAAGCCAAACCCCTTCATGGCTGACAATGCGCCATCCGCATTGATCTGATCGAGATTGCGCACGGACGTGTTCACACCGAACACGATCGAGGCGCTGTTCAGAACGTGGTTCTGGTCGCTGTTGAGGATGGTTTGCTGCAGCATCTGCCCAAGATCCCCACCTACCATCTGCATCGTGCTGTCCGTGCCATGACCGCCGGTCATGATCAGGCCGATCTGGTTGTCTGCCACGCGGAACTGCAACTGATCGCCATCGTCAAACGTGTGGTTTTGCGTTGCGGACAGCGGAGACATGCCCGACGTTCCCATATCGGTCACCGCGCTGCGCGGAACGATCGCGATCCGCATGGTGTTGCCAACCGCATTGTCGGCGCCGGCAATCACATTGACCTGACCTGCCCCGTTGAGAGTATCGAGCGCGCCGACCGGCAGTACCTGATCCGGGCTGGATGTCAGCGCGACATAGCCATCGGAAACGCCGCGCACGTCCATTCCCGGATCGCCTTCGCGAACCCAGTTGACCAGGACTTGCGGGACGGGCTGCGAACTGCCCGGCGGCTGCGTGAATTCGACGTTGAAGGCCAGCCGGGCCACAGTCGTCACGCCGTTCTGGTCCTGCCAGCTCGTCAGCATCGAAATGCCAAAGAACGACACGGCATCGGGGGTGATATACTTGCCCCGCATCTCGCTCAGTTCGACATCGGCGAGGCGTGTTCCAAGCCTGTCCATGGCGGGGCGCCAGGTAGGTATGACGGGGGTTTGCGCGATGCCGCCTGTGCCCAGGCGTGTGCCGACAACCGGCACATCATCGTCGATGAGAACCCGTTCGTAGGGTAAGGCCGCCATCAGCAGCGGTGCACTGGCAGACAGCAGCAGAACACTTGCCGCATGCCTTCGCATCGTCTTGCCCGATGTCTGGCCAGAAGTGTTTCTGAACATGGTGGGCCTCCTAAAATCTGAACTGATAGGCGGGACCGAAGCCGAATTCGGCGGTCTCCGCGCCCGGCAGGACCGCGTGGAGTTCCAGCAGCCGCTTGGCGGACAGGGGTTCCGGCGGATCGAGCAGTACATTGGCGGGGTTGTAACTTGGCCCCATCATGATGAAGGCAACGCCATTCCACGCCGCTTCGAAATCGCGGCGTGTCATCAGCCGGTTACCCAGCGCCGGATCACCCACGGCGACGTGATCGGGAAAGACTTTCCGCACGATCACGAAATGTTTGTAGCCGCGAATATTGATCAGCGCGATCGATGGTGCCTGCAGTTTGGCGAGCGCGTCGTAATTGAGCCGATATCCTTCTGCATCCAGGCCGACGTTGCGGACGTAGTTCTTCATATCCAGCAACGAGAAGCCTTTTTCCCGCACGACGTCGGGATCGGCGATCTTCAGCATGTTGACGAGAACTTGCTGTTCCGTGGTCTCGTATCCGAACGCCTTGTTGAACATCGTGGCGAGGACGGCAGCCCCACAGCTGAAATCAGTGCGCTGCCTGACAATATCTTTGAACTTGAGCGCTTTCCAGCTGGTCACCTGCTTTTCGATAATCGGCGCACCTTCGGATGTCTGGCTCAGCCATATCGGTGCGGGCTGATCGGGTGCCGTTACACAGCCCGACAGGGCGAGCATGATCAGGGCAAGCACGGGTGACCCCGCGCCTCTGATCTGCCTGTATCGCGCCTGCTCGGACATTTCCGCACCTGCTTGTTGCATCGTTCTTCGAAGGGAAAGTTTGGGAAGGGGAGGACAAAGGGAGCGACGTCATCCCCTTCCCAAAGGCATCAGGTCAGCTGCCGTCGCCGCCGCCTCCTCCGTTGCCGTCACCACCACCGCTGGCCAGCGAGGTTGCGATCGTCAGCGAATTCAACTGCTGGTTGCCGACACCGGCCGCCATGTTGACGCCGATGTTGCCCGACGCATCCGCAATGGTCAGCGTGCCGACGGTGTTGATGCTGTCCTGCTGTTCGACGCCATTAAACACGGCGATTTGCAGCAAGCCGGAATTGGCTTCGGCCAGCGCCGCATCGGTTGCGACAGCCAGAGTCAGCAGGTTGGCCTGCTGGTTAAAGCTGCCAGCCGCCGCGTTGATGCCGATGTTGCCATCGCCCGATACCGCGCCTCCCATGACCGTATTACGATCGCGGAAGTTGTTGCCGCCGCCGCCATCTGTCGGATCATCTTCCGGCAGAACGTCGGTTTCTGCCCCATACTGATAGGTCCCCACCAGCATTTGCAGCGACGTGGTCGATGCTTCTGACCAGCCACCCGAGGCGTCCGGGTCCTGGACACTGGAGGAAGCCAGCGTCGCAGAATTCATCTGCATGTTGTAGTAACCGGCGGACAGGTTGACCCCGATATTGCCGGCGCCGCTCACATCGAATGCATCGACTGTATTGATGATCGGCGCGAAATAGCCGACACGGATCGCCCCTTCGAGAACCCCATTGGTCAGGTTGTCGTTGGGATCGTTGCCGGCTTCGCTCCATCCCGGTCCGAAAATATCGCTGACATAGCCATTTTCGCCATTCAGCTCATTTTCTTCGCGATAGGTTACGTTGTTGAGCCCGGACAGTTGCTTGACGTCCGTCACGGCAACAGCTGAACTGTCGACCGAGATCGTCCCTTCGAGGCTGACCGTGCCTTCCAGTGCGACGTCTTTGTAATAGGCTACATCGGTAACGATGCTGGTTTTGATATTGTTCTCATAATTGACATCAATATCGGAACCATGGTCTCGATCACGATTGGCGTATGCGGGGCTTGCGGCAAGCATTGCCGAAGCCGCGACTGCACTCAAAAGCAGATATTTCATCGTCCATCTCCTTCCTACACATCATCAAGGGATTTCTTCGTCGAGCACGCTCAGCACGAAGACGTTGGCGGAGGAATTCCTCTCGCCGCCGATCAGGTTGACCTGGATGAGTCCGCTGTTGTCCCGGAATGTGTTTCCACCAATCTCGATGGTGTCATTCCGGTCCCCGGTGCCCCCAGTGGACCCGCTCGGTTCGATCGAGGCGCGCGACTGCGAAAGCAGTTGATCCGAAAGCGCCTCTTGATTGCCAAGGGAAAGAACGGCCAGGTTTGCCGACTGGTTGTGGGCACCTGCCGTTATATTGATACTGGCCATGCCGGACACGCGGGAGAAGGCATCACCTTCCAGCGCGATCCGCGTGGCCCGGTCGCTGTCGTCGGTGCCCAGCATCATCTGCGCGGCCACGCCGCTGGCAAGCGCGGTTTCGCCCATTGCGATAACGGCGCCGTTGATCTGTTGATTGCCGATTCCGCTTGCAAGATTGACGGCAAGCCTCCCGCTGACCCCCGCAATGGCGGGGACCGCGTCAGCCGTGCCTGCCGTTGCTGCAGCAACGGGCGTGGTGGCCGGGGCTGGCTCTTCAGGCGCCCCCGTCACGACCACTTCGTCCTGCACAGCCGTGGCAGTGCTCTGCGCATGAAGCTGCGGCGCACCGATAACGCTCCACGCCACGCAGATCATGGCGCCCGAAAGCGTGATACGGGGGCGGATCACCGGTCTACTCCAAGGGCAGTCCGCAAGGCGCCCATCGCGGCAGGGACCACACTCATTGCGCCGCTGATCGTATCTCCGACATAGCCACCGTGTTCGCCGTTCAGCGAAGCCTGCGTGCCTGCGCGATCGGATGTGAGAATATCGAGACCGGCCCCAACGGTGTCAGAAACGATGTTTTTGCGGGGATCCAGCGCCGCAGTGACTTGCGCCTGTTCGGCATCGCTCAGAGGCTGAAGCCCCAGTGCGCTGAAAATAACGTCCTTGCCGCCGAGAACGACGTAGGAGGGCTTGCCCGGTACACCAGGGTCTTCGGCGGCGCGGGGCCCTACATCACGCTGATAGATGAAGCTGCCCGGCGGAACATCGGAATCGCCTTCACCTGCCATTGCGGGGGTTGCAACTGACATCACCAGAGCAACCGCTGCGACGTTTGCACAGAACCCTTTGCCTGGCATTGCCTTCGACACGCTCAACCGGAACATTGGAGACCCCCGTTCCCGATGGCAGACATCGGTCCACCGCTCGCTGAAGCACCATTACTTCAACGTTTATTTGCAAAGATCAGAGACTTTGCATTGTGCGACCGATTTTGGCTGTGAATGCAGGATTAATACGATTCGAAATCGTGCACATCCCCAACTGACACTAGTCAATTTGTAATAATCGACATGGCCTAGTCTTTTTTAACTACTGCAATTGTGCAGGGCGTGCCGATGCGCAGGCGCAGATGCGCGCATGTTGGTGCGTGTTGGAGGTGATTCGGAGGAAGGGTGCCAGAAGCCGGGGTGGGTTGGCGTTTTACATCTGATAGGCGCTTAAACGGTGCCAGAGTTGTTCGCGATTGGTGATATTCAGCTTGTCATAACATCGCCGCAGGTGGGCGCGGACAGTATGTATGGAAATACTGTTTCGAACGGCGATCTGCTGGGGGGAGAGGCCGTTGCAAAGATCTTGCACGATGCGGGCCTCGCTCTGCGTCAAACGGAATGCGATCTTCAGATCGGGCAATCTGATGGCGTGTTCCCCACTGGCATTCTGTAACGACAGGCAAACCAGATCATCATTGATGGCGATTGCGCGAACGATCATGTGCGCATCGTCGCGACCATGTCGCAAGAGCACGGTGATCGTTTCATGCGTCGGTGCCGCCGCCGCAGTCGCGAACCTCGCGAAATCCTTCTCATGAGCCGTAGTGACCCGTCCACGCTCCAACCGGAGGAAATCGCCCGCCGCAATTATGGCTTGCGTGCTTTGGCAGCAGGCTACGAGATTGCGATTCCGTTTGATAATCAAACGTGGGCGTGCGTCCAGTAATGACCAGCAGGTCAGAATCCGTTCGACTGCCACGATCGACTGATCAAGCAATACCGTGAGCGGAAGATTACTGAAATCATCCCCATCAGCCCCTTTGGTCGGCCCCCCAGTGGTGCTCGAATGCAGTGCATCCATGAATTGACGTCCCCAATCAGCTAAACAACAACCGCGCGGACCCGTCATGACGAATGGTAAGCTCGTAAGATGATCAAATAAACACAAATTACTATTCTATTCCAGTACGATAAGGGGATCTGGAGTAATCGCGACACTCTGATGGCCGCTTTTTTGGCACGGACCGCCCCTCATCGCGCTGGCGCTCATAAGCCTTCTGTTGAGGTTGGTGTATATGAAGTGTTCTTATGTATCTTAAATATATCGATATTTTGTCCTTCAAATTCGAGGCGGTCTGAAATTTTCTTTCGACACACCTGTCGTCCATGATGTTGCCGAGAATTGGACGATAAAATTCGCATTATTACAAGTATTGGAAATTTTCCCATCATGTCGCGAACAATAATGACGATCCCTGGTGCCTTGGCATTGGCAGGGTCTGCAGCGAATTGCGATTCGCTATGCCTTTCAATTGAAAGGGGTAAGTCTGGGGCTGCCTCGCTGCCCCGGGGCGTGATACCTCTTGTCCTCACTCCACTGGAGTGACGAGGACGTCGTTTTCGGTAATGATCGAGATCGATTGCCGGGCGCGCGACAGATTGCGCAATGTATCGCAAAAACCCATTCGGCGAATACGCCGACCCGTGTCTTTCAGTGCATCGACAATGAGGGTGACGCCTTCCAGATAGATGCCTGCGACCAGAGCATCGCGTGGGTTGGCGGCATTTTCATCGATCAAGGTCGCCGCCAACGCGGTTCGTTTCGCGAGGTCGCCCGGTGCGAAGATCCGCACATGGCCGGCTTGCATGGCCGGGGGCCAGCGTTTGGCGATCTCCGCCGGGACATAGACCACGCTTGCTCCAGACATTTGCTCTGATGTGATCGTGTAGTCGTGCGGGATGACAATCGCTTTTCCCGCAATCTCACCGCTCTCACCGGCTATGGCGGCTGGCATTCCCTGTTTCTCGCTCCAACTGATCAGGGTGCGCGTGCGGTCCGCCTGGGCAGGATCGAGAGCGCCGCAAATGGGGCCTCCGGTCACGTTGTTTTCAAGAGGCTGTATGGTCAATGTGGGCTCCGATGTCGTGCCGTCGCGGCTCCACACCAGATTGAGCAAGGCATCAATAGCCCCGGATTGTTCGGAAAAACGTATGCGACGCCCGAATATCCCGCCCTGTCCGTTGATGGAAACTGCCAGCTTGTCGAGTTCCGCAAAGAGCATTCTGAGCCCTGCGGGACTGAGGCCGGCATTCCGGGATGTGACCCCAATGGTGACGGTGTCTGCGCTGACGCCGGGCACGTCCACTTGCGGCAAGGCACGCAGATAAGCCCCCAGACTGGCCTTGTCCGATGGCGAAAGCTGGTATTCCGGCATTCCGGCATTCAGGGGCTGTCCATTCAGCCCCTTGTGGCGGCGCAGGGCGTTATCCAGCCAGACGGACCAGCGATCACCGGCCTTGGCGGCAAGCGGAGGCAGTGCGGGGGCAACGATCGTCCCTTCGCTTCCCCCTTCACCGGAATCGCCGTGGCAGGATCGGCAGGCATGCCCCGGTGCGGCGGGCATCCAGTCTCCGCCAGCGAATCTCACGGCGATTGGGTCATGCCCAAGTGCCCGTTCATAGATATCGCGCCCGATGGCAATGGCGGGATCATCGCCTGCTGCATCGGCCTGGGCGGCGAACAGGAGTGGCAGCGCCACACACAGCAGGCGAAGGGGAAAAGTCAGGCGCGGGCAAGCCATCGGCGCACTTCTGTGGCAATCTGTGCGGGGGAAGGGGTACCGTACAGCCTGCTCCAGCTTGCATTGCTGGTGCGGCCGATGGCTATCATCGGCGGGTGATCTTCGATCCGGGGCACGAGGCCGTCGAACCCTTCCTGAAAGCGCTGGGTTTCGGGCACGCCAGCGCGCAGGAAATGCCATCCGGGCCCTGCGGCATAGGTGTTGGCAAACTGGACCAGCGCTTCGGGCGTATCGGTCAGCGGCGAGATCGAGACGGAGGCGAAGATTACGGTTTCACCCATCTCGCGGGCCAATCGCTTTTGCGCGCCGGACAGGAGGTTGCCCTGCATCGGGCATATTGTGGAGCATCCGGTGAACATGAAACTGATCACGGCCACCCGATCCCGCACCAGATCGCGCAGCAGCATGAAGCGGGTGCGCGAACGCGCATCGGTGACCATCATGTCGCGCAGCCGCACCGGGAAACGGGCTGCAGGCGCATTGGCGGCCATGGCGCTGGATGGGCTGACGCCTGATATGAACGCGGCGGCCAGCGCGCCTGTCACAACGCTGCGTCGGGTAAGGCCGCCCGGGTGCGGGGGGGTCATGATTGGGGGCCTTTCCAGTCAAGGGTGGTATTCAGCGTTTCGCTTGCCCCGTCAGCGCGCGTGACTTCGACGTAAAGCTGATAGGGGCCGGGCGGGGGCAATGGCTGAGGCATGGGCAGGATCACGTCCGTTCCGGTCTTGTCAGGGGTGAGAAATTGCCGCCATCCGCCACCCGGGTGCATCAGCATGGCGCGCGATGCGCTGACCACACCACCGGAGAGCCGGATGCGGATGGCATTGCCTTCGACTGTGGCGGACATCGCGCCCGATGCAGGTTGCGCAGGCTTTGCAGTGGCGATTTGCCGTGGTGAGGGGCTACCGACAGTGAAGTTCTGGCATTGCAGCATTTCGGGCGCATCCGTGCGGATAATCGCTTTGTACGATCCGGCGGCGGGCGCGGTAAACCGCCCGGTATAGGTCCCGCGTGTGGCACCGGGCAGCATGCCCCGCTGGCGGATGACCACTCCGGCGGTCAGCCCGGCGCGCAGAGGAACCATGGCCATGGCCGCCTGTGCGCCGCTTTCCGATACGATATAGGCGCGCCGTTCCCGGTTGCTGGCCACCAGCACACCCCCAGCGGGAATGCGCACCAGCCGGGGCAGAGGCCCGGCCGTCTGGGGTTCATCCGAAGCAACCCCGGCGGCAATGGCGGCGAGGCCCGGGGCCGATCCGTCAGGATCAAAGATCACCCGGGTAACGCCGCCCTGATGGCGATGCATCAAATAGAGAAAGGCATCGCTGAACGTCATTTCCACCACCGGATCGGGCATGGCGATGGTCCAGCGCACCCGCATGGTTTGCGTGTCGAGGATAGCGATGGTTGCGCCCGCTTTGTCTGCCAGGGCAATCCATCGGCCTGACGGATTGGCCGCGATCCGGTCCGCAGGAAAGCCCAGGGCGATGCGGGCGGAGGTCTCGGGATTATCGAGGTCCGTAACATAAAGGTGCTGCCCGTCTTCCGACAAGGCGAACAGGCTGTTAGCCAGCGGCGCAATTGCCCCGCCGCGAACCGGGCCGGGGAAGGTTATGGCAGGCCCCTCGGCAGAACCTAACCGGCGTGCGTGGCCATCGGCAGACAGCGCCACGGGTTCTGCCAGAGGGGCGGGGATAATCATGACAGGCGATTGCCCAAGCGGCAGAACGGGGGCGAGAGTCCCATCGGGGCTGATCGCCAGCACCTGCCCATTGTCCAACCCTGCCCAGAAGCCCTTGTCATCACTTGCCAATGCATGGACCGGCGCAGGCAAGGCGACAGGGTGGACGCTTCCCGAAGCCGGTTCGATCAGCGAGAATGCGCCTGTCGCTGCATCGATAATGGCCAGCGTTTGCCCGTCGGCGGCCACGCTCCACGCCTTGATCGGGGCGGGGAGCGTCGTCACCGAACGGATATTGGCGCTGGCAAGGTCCAGCAGCGGATCGACCAGCGCCAGCCGATGGTCCTGTGTCGCCTGTACGATGTCGAAACCCAGCAGCGGGATGACATTGGCGGGCAGTTCGCCCACCCGCCCGACGCGGGCGTACCAGTCTTCGCAGCTTTGCCCGTCATCGGGGACGATCCATGCGGCCACGCCCACCCCGCCCATGGCAAAGCCGCTGGCCGGATCGCGCAGGCTGACCGTGATGCGTGCGGCCTTGTCCGGCTGGGGGATGCCGCTTTTCCGCGTGGTGTCGGTGCCCACCACAGACACGGTGATGAAGCGGCCTGCCGCTGCCTGTTCCTCGCCGACTGCGGGGTGCGGCACAGCCAGAGCCATGGTAAGCAGCAATGTCCAGCGGTGTGCAAACGTACGGGTTTCAGTCATGCGCAGGGCAAACCTGATCGACGGAACCATTCACGCCTTGCGTCTGTGCCACGATCATGCCCCATGCGCCCCCGCCGACGAACTGGGCCGGGCCATCGCGCCATAGCCAGCACCCGTGTTCCACCCGGTCGATCACGGCGCTGGTTGCCTTGCGCGGGGCGAGCAGCGCCGATGCAGGCGATCCGAACTTGGGCAGGGAATGATCAAGATACCGGTGGCCATTGGTGACCAGTGCCCGCTGGCGTGCCCGCCCGCCGGGATGGACGGCATGGATGACCAGCGTTTCACCGTCGATCACCGGGATAACGGGTGTTTCGATCTTTGCGCCTGACCCCGCCCCGCCGACCGGGTTGAACCAGATATCGCGCGGTATGGACACGGCATTGAGGTCCACCAGCATCGGCTGGCCGGTTTCCGGATTGACCTTGTCGCTGCGCCAGCTCTGGTTGAGCCGGGCCCAGAACGGTTCGGTCCGGTAATTCACCGCAATATCCCCGCTGTCGTAGGTATCGTCGCAGATATGGCAATCCGGAATGGTGGCCGTGCCCGCACGCTCTTCGGGCGTCAGCGGGCCGCCGGGCTCCCGGTGGCGCGCCGTTTCAGTCTTGAGGTTGAGGCCATCCTGGTAGACCAGCACGGCTTCGCGGTGGCTGCGTCCGTCAGCCAATGTGACCCGCGCCAGTGTGGGATCGCCGGGATCGATCTGCCACGTGGCACCGGCCGGTTCGATAACCAGCGCCCCGACCAGCCCCATGCCGGGATGTTTCACAGGATCGGCAAGCGAGGCAAGTGCGGCGACCATGCCGCGATCGGTGGCAAACGGGGTGAACGCGCGGAAGCCGGATGGTGCCGATTTCTTGCGTAAGGTGGCAAAGGTACCGGCAAACCATATCTGCTGCCGCGCATGACGCCCCGCCGGATCGGCGCTGGCATAGCCGGTATGAAGCACCTCACCGGACGTTTCGTCGCCCGTTTCATTGGCGCCCACGGCCATACCGGCGGAATTGCGCAGGTTATGTGTGACCAGTTGGGGCACGATGGACACACGGCTGCTCGGATCAAGCCGGTCCGCCGCGGTGCGATCGGAAATATCCTTGCCGCTTGGGGAGGTTTGGCTGGATGAGGGGACGATCGGCGGCAGCACCGAATTGCCGGTTTGCGAATAAGATACCGTTGCGGAAGGCAGATCGTTGCGCAGATCCACAATGGCGAAATCACCCGCGTTCATACGCAGGACCAGCGGGCTGGTGCGTGTGGCGGGATGCGGGGTTTCACAACGCATCGTTTGTACGATCTGTTGCAGCGCGACTTCGTTGGCTACATCGGCCGGGGTGAACACATGGCCGCTTTCCACACCGGTCATCGTGTCGTCGGTCACCGCCTCGTATCGCAGACCTTGTGGATCACTGATCCGTTCGCGGCGGTTGTAGACGATTTCGCCCTGTTTCACCGCGATGCAGAACTTGCGTATGTGGAACTGCTTCATGCCTGATGCCTTGGTGAAATCGGGCAGCATTTCGCCTCGCAGCACGGAATAGGTGCCCAGGGGCGTGCGCACCGAACCGCCGTCTTCCGCGGCATAGGCACCGTTTCTGTCGCAGTCTGTGGCGCGCTTGCCGTCGATATCGGCCAGGCGGCAGGCCACGCGCGGGCGCACTGCCGGGCGTGCCGCTGGGCCTGCCGCCGCGTCATGGGCTGCAAGGGTACGGTTCTGCCAGAAATCGCCACGGCCCGGGTCGAGCGCGCGCTTGCGATCGGGATAGGTGCGGATCAGGCCCCAGGCACCGTTCCAGGTGGCGTCGACCGTTCCTGCGCCATAACGGAAGTCCACCGGTTCGACTGCGTGGAACGTGCGCGAGGAGAGCGGCATATCCAGATCCATTTCAAAGTGTTCGGAGATGCCGATTTCCTGCGATGCCACGCGCGGGCTGGCCGGATCGCCCGGTTGGCGGCGCCATGACAGGCCGTTGACCTCGAAAACGTGTTGCACTTCCTGTGCGCCCTGTATCAGCCGCACAATCGCCTTATCGCCGACGTAGGCTTCGAAAATTTCGGTGGAGGGATCGCCATCGGTGTGATTGCAGCGCTGGTCGATCGCGTCGAGATCAGTGCGCCGCCCGGTGCCGGGGCATTTTGGCAATGCTGCCGATAGTACGGGGGCGAGTGATGCGTCGGTCTGCCGGTGTACGAAGCTCGAGAAGGCGTAAGCCGCATCGCCCTTCTGCCCGGTGTACTGGTGCCAGCGTTGGCTGTAATCGCCCATACGCACCGGCATGGGTTCCAGTTTGTAGTTGAACAGAAACGGATCGTGATGATCGACGGAAATCGCTTCCGGCCGCTGCGGCGGGGCGATGGGGCGGCCATTGGCGGCAAAGGTCACACGATCGCCATCCGCAGTCGGATAATCGTCGATGGCATAGGCGCTGTTGGGGCCGCTGCCGTCATAGAGCAGCGCGAAATCGGCCACGGCCAGCACGAATTCCCGGCGGTTGCCGCGCAGATAGGCGGCTGCGCCCGACGATGATGGCGTGGCGATGATCGCTTGCGTCCCCACCGCCCCCCCCGATCCGTCGGGCCCCAGCTTGGGCATGGGCGTGCCATCGGGATGCCGCCAGCGGGATTTCTTCGGCTCGACAATCAGCGCGTTATAGAATCCGTGCTGCTGGATATTGGAGGGCGCGAAATGGTCGTGCGTGAACACCGTGCCCAGCGTCTGGTCCTTGCCTGCAGCATCAAGGCGTGGGTCGGCCCACCATCTCTGGTAGGTCGCCTGATAGCGCGCCTCGGGATCGACAGGCAGCGTCAAGACGGCCGGGTTGCCGTCTTCCCCGGTGACCGATCCGCCGGGCACGGACGACGCATGGATCAGTTCCGCAATAATACCCGATGCCAGCGTACCGTCCTCGTAATTGAAGCCATTGGCGGAACCGTCGGACGATGTGACATCGAATTTCACCAGATGGATATGCTGGCCGATAATGTCGGTCGGGGCGGCCACCTGAAACGGATCGCGCCCGGTTTTGCTGGACGTTCGGTTGGTGTGGCGGAAAGTGACGCAATCGCCCGAATGCACCCGGAAAAAGAAGGGATCGGCCGCTTGCGGTGTGCGGGTACTGCGTTGTGCAGCCCATTGGAATTTCGGCAGATCGCCGTCCAGAACATTGATGCGCGCCTGCGGATCGTGCCAGCCGTAGCGGTTGACCAGCAGGTTGGTTTCAATCGCGGAGGCATTGTACTGCACGTGTGGTGCCTTGGCTGGACAGGGATTGCCATAGGGCGATCCGGCTGCGGCCGGACGGCCATTCAGGCGAAACCCGTTGGCAGTGCTGGCCTGTGCATGGAAAGCCATGGCCGCGCGTTCCAGCGCGGTGCCCGTTTGCGGCAGAATGGTGAGCGCAACCTGTTCGATTTCGAAGGTCAGATCGCCATTTTCCAGCCCCTTGTTAAGCAGGCGCGTGGCCGTGGCCGGGTTGCCCAGCTTTTCGCCAAAGGCCGTGCGGACACCGGCACCGGTGATGTGGCGCGGCAGCCCCCCATCTTGCGCCATGTCGAGCGGCGGTTGCGGCGCACGAAAGCCCGGCTTGCCCGGAATATAGAAGGGATAACCGGGCATACCGTTCGCGGCGTAAGTGGGTTGCGGGGCCAGCGCCATGCCGGGCAGGGGGACAAGCGCCGGGATTGGGGTTCCGCCGGTCACCATACCGTTGGCATGCACCATTTTCGGTGTCTGCCCGGTGAGCGGATCGGTCCCCGGGCCCTGCCATTCGGTCAGGGTGGTGCCGGGTACCGCATTCAGTCCGCCGCCATCGGGCAGCAGCCGGGTGCCATCCTCGAACACGTCGTGCGTGCGCCACAGGCCCCACATGCCTTGCGCGAAATGGGGGTAGAGATGGCAATGGAAAATGGAATCGCCGGGGCCGAGATTGCGGTTGCCGCTGCCCCCGTATTCGATCTGATAGGTGAAGCTCTGGAATGGCCCGATTGTCTGGCTGTCGAGATAATTGGCCGCGCTGTTTCCTTCCTGCGACAGCCACTGATGGGCGTGCAGATGGAACACGTGGGTTTCCTTCGGGCCGGCGTGGACGTTGTGAAACTCCACCGGATCGCCGAGATAGCTGTGATAGACGTTGCTGGGATCGTCGGCATATTGTGGTAACAGGGCCGGATCGCCGTTCGCCCAGCTTTGCAGGAAGAACTCTTCGTAGGCGCAATCCACGCAATTGCGCGCCGGGCCGACACCCGCACGGTTGGAAATCAGGGCCGTGCCCATGCCGCTGGCGCCGTAATTGATGGCAAAGCCATCGCGCGCGCCAACAATCTGTTTGTGCCGTGCCTGCGCCTTGTCCCAGGTATCGCGCGGGTTGCCGGGATCGAGCGTCGGGCCGTTGAGAATGGCATAGGCCGGGGCGTGAACCGTTTTCAGTTCATCATGAAAGATGATCGAAAATTCGCGGTAGGGGCAATGCGCAGGCCGCCGCCAACTGTCCATCCGGCCCCTGTCATTGTCGGTGGCCGATGCCTTGTGCGCGCAAGGGGCGGCACCGGCGGGCACGGCTGGTGCAACAATCGCCGTCAGATCGGAATGGATAATGCGAAAGCTGCCGTCGCTCTGGCTCAGGAGCATGGCGGCAACGGGTTTGCCGTTGCGTGCGGCGTGGTAGTTGACAGGACCTGCCGCCGCGCTGTTTTCGCAGCCGTCACCCTTGCCCGCCTCATTGCGCAGGCAGGCCATGTCTTCTGCGGAAATCTGGCTGCGATAGACCTGTGCCCCTGCCGGTTCGACAACCACCATGCCGAACAACCCGTGCGTCAGCGATCCGCCATCGCCTTCGCCGCCCTGAACGGCGGAAAGGCTGGAAAAGAAGTAACTGCCGCGCTTGTCGCCAAACCAGGTATATTCGGTGGTGGCCCCGGGCGCGATGCCGATCAACCCGGTTGCGGTGCCATCCGCACCATTTGCTGTGCGCAGCCCGACAATGGCGATGCTGGCAAGGCGGGTGGTGGGATCGTTCGGGGGATCGGGAATGGTGCGGGGATCAACCGTTTCCTGTTCGGGTGGTTCGCCCGGTTCGACCGCTTCCACCAGTTTTTGCGGGGTGACGAGGGCTGGGGGGATTGTCACACCACCCACCGCATCGGGCGTAAGCGGGCGGGTGCGCGATGGCATGGGCATCAGCAGATTCTGGAACCGCACGACCAGCCGGTCGCCTTCATTGATCCGCAGGACCAGCGGCCGCGGGCGGATGTCGGGTTTGAGCATGGCGCTGCCCGGACGGCATTTGCTGGCATCTTCGACCCCGCCCGGGCGCCCGGGCGCGCGGGTGCAGCCTTCAACATGATCGCGCAGGGCATAGATCATGCCCCAGGGATTGGTGGACCCAAAGCGGTTGTAAACGAGCGGCTGGTTGATCGCGACGACATCGGCATAGACCACGCGGCCCCCGGCGGCAGAAGGCTGCGTCCCGTTGGCGGTATTCTCTGTGGTTTCGGCGCGTACGGATTCTGCGGCGGCGGGCGTCAACGGGGCGAACGCCAGACCGGCGGCAGCGATTGCGAGCCGATGCAGCCGGAATGGTCGCCGGACACCTGCACCATGCGGTTTGTCCTCCACCATGTGCCCCTCCTTGTGTCAGGCGATGATTGAAATAAAATCCAGTGCCAGCGCCGATGGATAGAGATCGGTGTCGGCATCGACGTGCGCGTCGCCGTTGTTGCAGCGCTGGCCATTGCTCACGACCCATTGCAGTGCGCCGGAAAAGCCCTGGGCGAATTCTACGGGTCCGAACGCGCGCCAGCGATAATACGTGCCGCTTTCCGATGGGCCAGGATCGCAGGTTTGCGCGATCTTGCGTTTTGTGATGACCCTGCCGTCGTTTGCGACCGCAAGGAACTGCGCGAAGGCGTTGTGCGGATTGTTCCATTCGCCGCGCAGGAAAATATAATGAAACTGCAGTTTTCCGCCCGGAGGGATGGTGACATTGGCCCAATACAGGCGCGCGCCTTTATTGCCGTATGTCACGGTTCCATCACCATGAACGATGGAGAATTGTGTCATATCGGAACCCGGATACTTGCGAAGTCCGGAGCCATTGTGGCGTGGATCGTCAATAAGACAAAAAAATCCGGAAGTTTGCGGTAATATGATTGTGCCGGGTTCGACGTTTGTCCGGTCTTTTGCTTTCCAGCCCCAGGTAAAATCCTTGATAAACCGGATTCTGCCTTCCGATCCGAAATCAGAGGGAAGTCGATCTCTGGAAAAAGTCTGCACAGTCGCCGCCATTACCTGTCTCCCCCGAGTGGAGTGAATGCGACTCTGTAATTATATTAACGTGAGTCGGAAGATGACACGCTTGCAGAGGTTTTTCAATATATCGCTTTGACGCGATCTTGCTTGCCCACGTCGTCGCAGGTTCCGTCAGGGTGGGGATCATGCCCTGTGCTGCGCACCGCAATCCCCGGACGGGGAAGGCCTGATGTTGCGTTGGCAGTCGGGAAAGCGTTACGAAGCCTCTATGTCTGCGCAAACCGAAACCAGAAAATCCGGCAAAACAGTTCGCGGCAGATCGGTTGCTGCTGACAAGCGGGATGGATCGGGTGGGGAAGCCATTGGTGGGCGCGAACGGGTCCTGCAGGCGGCGGTGCGCATTCTTGAGGTTTCCGGCATTCGCGGCCTGTCCCTGCGTGCTGCGGCGGAGGCGGCGGGTGTGACCCTGCCGACGGTACAGCACCATTTCGCCTCGCTTGGCGACCTGCTGAATCAGGCGTGCGAACAGATCCTGCTGCGCGCGGCGGCATCGTTGGAGATGCCGGATGAGGATGGCGTGCAGTCTGCTGTCAGGCGTCATGACGATCACGTAGCGGCACGTCTGGGCGCCGCACTGGGGCACCGTCTGGGGGTGTTCTACGGACAAACGGTGGGGGAGCTTACGGCCGCTGCCCATCTGGCGAGGCACGGCAGTGGGCGCGCGGCAGCGCGCGGTTGGGTTGCCTCGCGGTTGCTGGCGGTGCGCAGGCTTGCGGGCGCGCATTATGACAGGCGCTTTCTGGCAGAAGTGTCCCTTGGGCTGGAACTTTTATCCCTTGGCTGTGCGAAGATGCCGAATATCGCGTTGGTCAATCAGGAGGTGATGGAAAAGGCCGTCGCCTATAAACGCGGTTTGGTCGCAGATGATCTGGCCGAGGTGCCGTTCTGGTTCGGTCGCGAAAATGCGGAACTGGCGCCCATTCTGGCGCAGGAGAAGCCGCCTGCGCCAAGCCGCCCGGGACGTCCGTCGAATATGCCGAAGCCGCTCTATGCGGCAGCCGTTGCCCTGTTTGCGGAAGGCGGGCTGACCGCCATGACCTATCGTGCCTTGGCGGCCAAGGCCAAGACATCGGTATCCGTGGTGTCCTATCATATCCCGACGAGCGCCCAGATCTTTTACGGTGCCTATCGCCTGATACACAGCCGGCAGGCGTGGCCGGGGCGTACACTGGCAAACGAGGAAGAGCCGACGCTGTCTGTCGCGCTGGCGGATATCGCGGGTGTGCGGGCGCATCTGTTGTCCTTTCAGGCCCTGAGCGCGGGGGCGACAGAGCCGGAGTTTCAGTTTCACGCCTGGTCTATCCGCATGATGAGAGGCGGGCATTTCTGGCGCAATCCGCCAGCCAGTCTTCATCTCCACCCGGATGATTTCAGGCGGCATCTTTTCTCCATCTGGCTCCTTGGGGCGGGGTTCCTGGCTGAGGCCAGCCGCGATCCGGAGCGGGCGGCGGCGTTTCTGCGTCTGCGTGTGCCGACAATACGGGAGCGTCTGGGCGTGGCTGCGGTGGCGGAATTCCATATCGCCGCATGATGTGCAGTGTGCGCCCAATCGGCATGCCGCATGTTGGCGATAGTCGGGGGCTGTGCGCTCACTGATCATGATGGCTCTGCCATGACGATCACCTGTCCGCGTCGGGAATGGGGTGGATAAAGGTATCGCGCCGGGTGGTCTGGCCTTTGGGTATCCCGCGGGTTCTCCCGGAACCGGCGGTGGCAATCATGCGCGCGATCTTGTGGCTGAGGCTGCATCTCCATTCTCGCCATCCATGACCGCCAGCGAGACTCGTTGTCGCTCAACGCCGCATGATATTTCATATGTACCTATAATAAAAACTGCCGTTTTCCTTTTTGAAGATGTTCAAATTTATCCATAAAATATACCGATAAATCGGGAATTTACGCGCCTTATGTGGTGATGAATTTTTCATATTGACTCTTAATATGTCAAATATACCTTATATATGTCGAGTGTACCTAATATGGTGCGGGGCAGATGGTGAGGTTGCTGGTGGCAGGTCATGACGTTTGAGGCCAAGGGTATGCGCTGCGCTGCTGCATGCCTCGTGGCGGGCTGGACGGTATCGGCGAACGGCCTCTTTTCTGATGGACGGGCGATCGCTGCGGAAATGTGCCCGGTAACCGACGGGATTGGGAGGCTGGGCGCCTCCTTCGTTACGGCTGATGTCCAGCATACGGCAAAGGGCTATGTCGTCAGTTGGCAGGCCATCGGTACCACGCAGGTGGTCGTGTCGCTGGCAGGCCGCACGTTGACAGAACGGGACAAGGCGGGCTGGCATGGGGCAGCCTCAGGCAGAGTTGTTATTCCCGTTCGGCATGCCGGGCAGCGCCCGTTCTTCCGCCTGACGCCCGACTGCGGGCCTGCCCTTGTGCTGGCGGAACGCGATATTTCGAGCCGTCGCTTGTCCAACTTGCGCGATGCCGGGGGGTATCGCACTGCGGCAGGCGACTGGGTGCGCATGGGGGCAATCTATCGTTCCAATGCCCTGGCGGGGCTTACGCGTGCCGATCGGCAGGCGCTCGATCGCCTGGGTATCCGAACCGTCATCGATTTGCGGCATGTGCAGGAGCGGACAGTCGCGCCTGACGTGCTTCCGGGTGGAGCCGGTTATGTGGTCGCAGATGTCTTTGCAGACGCTTCAGACCCACAAGTCGATGTCGGTTCGTTGATCGCCAGCGGGCGTGAATATGATGCGATTGTTCAGTTGAACCGGGCCATGGTGTCATCGGCTGCCGCACGGCAGGCCTATGCCCGGCTGTTTCATACGCTGGCCGCCGATGGGGATGGAGCGGTCCTGTTCCATTGTACGGCGGGCAAGGATCGCACCGGCTGGGGCGCGGCAGTGCTGCTCACGCTTCTGGGGGTACCGCGCGAAACGGTCTATGCGGACTATCTGCTGAGCAACCGTTACCGGGAACACGAAATTGAGGCTGGCGCTCACGGGCAAGGAACGGCGTTCGTTCCGCTGGAACGCGTCGATGCGGCCTATCTCGACGCCGCCTTTGACGAAGTCACGCGCGTTTTCGGCACTTTCGACAACTATTTGAAGCAGGGGCTCGGGCTCGATGACCGGGTCATTTCCGATCTGAAGACGAAATTTCTGCAGCCAGGACAATGAGCGGCGGCGGGCAAGGTCGATCGTATTCAAAACAGTAGCAAACGACAAAAAATTGGGGAGATCCGGGTGTGAAAATGGTAAATCGTGTCATGCGTATCGCTCTGCTCGTGGGCACGGCATGTGGGCCTGCGATGGTGCCTGGTCTGGCTTATGCGCAGGAGGCAGGGGATGGGCGCGCCAGTTCGGGGCGCCTTGAGGAAATAATTGTCACCGCGCAAAAGCAGGCCGAAAATTTGCAGGTCGTGCCGGTCGCGGTGACCGCCCTGTCCAAGCAGGCGCTTGAAGATGCGCGGGTCACGAATGTGCGCGATCTGTCGGCACTTGCCCCCGGGCTGATTGTCAACGGGCAGTCGGGCAGCGCCAATCTGCCAGCGATGCAGATGCGCGGCATTACAACCGGTTCCACCGGGCTGACGGTCGATGCGGGCATCACCATGTATATCAACAATGTCTATCTCGGCCGGGCCAATGGTTCGTTGTTCGATCTTGCCGAGATCGAACGTATCGAAGTGCTTCGCGGGCCGCAGGGGACGCTGTTCGGCCGCAATTCCACGGGCGGCGCGATCAATATCCTCACCAAGGGGCCGCGTGGCGAATTGGCGGCCAAGCTGGATGTATCGATCAGTAATTATGCGGGCCGCCGCCTGCGCGCGCGCATTGATACGCCCGAATGGCAGGGCCTGTCCGCATCGCTGACCTATTTGCACGATGAAGAGCGCGGTTCGGTGCGCAATCTGACCCCCGGTGTCGCATGGGATTTTACCCGGCGTTCGAACGGCCATGTCGGCAAGATCGTATCGGCAAAGACACTCGGGATGCAGAATGTCGATGCGGTTGAAGCGGCGGTGCGGTTCGATAACGGCGGCCCGCTGAAGCTCGATTATCGTTTCGATTATACCGACCGCAAGGCAACGCAACCCGGCGTCCAGGTTCTGGCTTTCAGCGAAGGTTCGGGCGGCGCAGCGGCCAAAGCGATCTATGCGGCCCAGCCCGCGCTTGGCGGCATGAATCTGGTCAGCACCAAACGTCTTGGTGCACTGGCCAACGATATGATGTCCGTGAACACGCTGGAAGTGTTCGGCCACAGTCTTACCGCAAGCCTGGCCTTGTCGGACACGGTCGAGATCAAGAATATTGCGGCCTGGCGCGGCTTTGACGAAGATGTTGGCGGCAATGATATCGGCGGCGGCAATGCCTTGCGCGATCCGTCCGGCAGCGGGCAACCATACAAAATTCTCGCGACAGTCGGCGGATCGCCGCAAAAACAACGGCAGTTCACCAACGAATTCCAGATCACGGCCAAGACCCGTCTGCTGGATATCGTCGCAGGTGCCTTCTATTTCGTGGAAAATGCCGATGGTATTCCTTCGCTGTTCAACCAGTTTTCCTTCACCGCCATCCCCAACTTTGATCCTGCGCCGCGTGCCGTGCCCTATATGGCAACGGTGGCGCGCAACCGGTCGATCGCGGCCTTCATGCAGGGGACGCTGCACATCACGGATCGGCTCGATGTCACGGCTGGCGCACGCATTACCAAGGATTCCCGCTATTACCGCGACGTAACTTCGGCATTTCCCGCTGGCCTTGCCGTCAAACGGAAGTTCAAGCACACCGACTGGCTGGCCACCGTCACCTATCGCCCAACCGACAATGTCATGGCCTATGGCAAGGTTTCCACCGGCTATATCGCGGGGGGTATCCGCAGCGCCATTCCGTTCGAGCCGGAAGAGCTGACCTCTTACGAAGTCGGGATCAAGGCCGACCTTCTGGACAAGCGACTGCGGGTTAACGCGGCCGCCTATGTTTCACAGTACAAAAACCTGCAGGTCACCCTGTTCGAGAAGGGCGTCACCTTTATTGAAAATGCCGGCAAGGCCAACATCAAGGGCCTTGAACTCGAAGTCACGGCCGCACCCACATCCTATCTGACGTTCGGCGGCAACCTTGCCTTCACGGATTTCAAGTACAAGGAATACATACAGGTTGTGGGCGGCGTCAGGAAAGACGTGGCCGACAGCCTTATCCCGACCAGCCGGCCGCGCTGGACCAGCCAGGTGTTCGGCCAGTTGAGCGTGCCGATCGAGAATGTCGGGACGGCTTCCTTCAGACTGGACGGGACCTACCGCAGTACGACCCGGCTCACGGCAAAGGAGGCCTATGCCAGCGCAGCGCTCAACGATCTCGTGACTCTCGATGCGTTCTGGCAGGTGAACGCGAGGGCATCGTTGAGTGACATCGATCTGGGCGGGGCCAAGGCGCAGGTTTCGTTCTTCGTGCGCAATATAACGGACAAGAAGAACCTGGAATTTGCGGCGGACGTGGGGTCCGTTATCGTCGGCTTCTTCCGTCAGCCGCGAACCTATGGTCTGGATATGACCATCGAATTCTAGAGGGATGCCAAAGGCATGTGCTGTTGCCGATTGCCCCGAGGCAACCGCACATGCTGGCCTTGAGGGGGAATGCGGGGTCAGGGGTATAGGCCCGGGCCCCGCATTTCCGTCATTTCAAACGGTGTCGACAAGGATGATTTCGCTGTCTTTCAGCGCCGTGACGCGCACCATGTCCACATCGCGGATTGCCGCACCGTCGCGGGCGTTGACGGCGATATCGTCGATTTGCACCGCACCCGTCGCCGGGACGAGATAGGCGCGACGACCATCGCCCAGCGGGTATTCGGCCGTTTCCCCCGCTTTCAGCGAAGCGCCGAGGACGCGCGCATCAGTGCGGATCGGCAGGGCATCGCTGTCGTTTGCAAAGCCTGACGCCAAAGTGACGAACTTGCCCGAACGTTCCCCTTTCGGGAAAGGCTTGGCACCCCATTGCGGGGCTGCGGCATCGCGGGTCGGAATGATCCAGATCTGGAAAATCTTTGTCGTCACATCTTCGAGATTGTATTCCGAATGGCGAATGCCCGTCCCGGCGCTCATCACCTGCACATCACCGGCTTCGGTGCGGCCCTTGTTGCCGAGGCTGTCCTCGTGCGTGATCGCGCCTTCACGAACATACGTGATGATTTCCATGTCGCGGTGCGGGTGCGGCGGAAAGCCGGTTTGTGGCGCGATCGTATCGTCGTTCCAGACACGCAGATTGCCCCAGTTGGTGCGCGCGGGATCGTGATAGTCCGCAAAGGAAAAATGATGCTTGGCGTCGAGCCAGCCGTGATTGGCGCCGCCGAGGCTGTCGAAAGGACGAAGTTCGATCATGGTCTGTCTCCAGTGGCCCCCGTGAATCGGTGACCGGTCGAGAACCTAGTTAGTGATTGCCCATCCTCTTGATTAGTGGGATAATATTTATCAGTTTCTTCGAGGAAGTTGAAAAGTGAACAACCCCGGCACGCCAACGCTCGATCAATTGCGTATCTTTCTCGCAATCGTGGACACAGGCAGCTTTGCAGCGGCGGGGCGCCGGCTTAATCGCGCGGTGTCGGTTATCAGCTATGGTATCTCCAACCTCGAAGCGCAGCTCGGACTGACGCTGTTCGAGCGTGAAGGAACGCGCAAGCCGCAGGTTACCGCGGCAGGCCGTGCGCTACTGGCAGAAGCGCGCGGGATATCGCTCGGCATCGACCGGCTGCGCGCCAAGGTCAAAGGTCTGCTTGACGGTCTCGAAGCCGAGATCGATCTGGCGGTTGATGTGATGCTGCCTGCTGACCGGCTGGGCAGGGTGTTGCGCGCTTTTGCCAAGAAGTTCCCGACCGTCCAGCTGCACCTGCATGTCGAAGCATTGGGGGCGATTACCGAGATGGTTCTCGATCGCAAGGCGATTGTCGGCATTTCGGGTCCGCTTGCAGCCGGGGTCGAAGGTGTCGAATGCGTGGCCGCCGGTGCCATTGTGATGGTGCCTGTTGCCGCGCCCGATCATCCATTGGGCCGGATGGAACGCATTCCGCCGGTTGCGGGGCGCGATTATACCCAGCTCGTGCTGA
The DNA here is from genome assembly GCF_003860345.1 of Caenibius tardaugens NBRC 16725. Lineage (GTDB taxonomy): Bacteria > Pseudomonadota > Alphaproteobacteria > Sphingomonadales > Sphingomonadaceae > Caenibius > Caenibius tardaugens. The sequence continues at coordinate 1,193,961 of NZ_CP034179.1, read as the reverse complement.
CCGATCGATCGCGCTTCACCGAAGGACAGGACTATTCGGTGATGAGCCCCACGACATGGCGCCTTGCGGATCTGGGCGCCAAGCATGCCTTGCTGCGTGAAGGGGTCGGCTGGGGCAATATGCCACTGCCACTGATCCAGTCCGATCTGGCCGCAGGCACGCTGGTCCAGCTCGCTATGCCCGATTATCCCGGCGGCATCTATCGCTTTGCGGGCGTATGGCGGCGGGACACACCGCCCGGCCCTGCGGCCTCATGGCTTCTCGAACAGTTCGTTGAACTGGGGCGCCATGATGCCGAGGCCACCGGGTTGCCCGAACTGTAGACCCTGCGGGCAGGTTTTGCCGCGCTTCCCATGCGGGACATGGATGTGCGCCGTCATGAGCGGGTGACGAAATGACGGACCTTTGGCGGGGTTTCCTTTATGTGGAATTCGGCCAGCGCATCCTGATAGACGCGGTCGGCGTTGGTCACGCGATCATGTTGGCGCAGATGTTCAAGCCAGCTTTCGACGGTGAAAGTCTCGATCACAGTTCCGGGGTGTGCGGTGTCTTCATACACGCCCCAATGGATTGCCCCGTCACGGCGGCGAATACGCTGCATGTCCTGCATCGCGTCGAAGAAATCGGCGACTTTCTCGGGGGCGATAGTATATTCGATGGTAACCAGCACCGGCCCGCTGTCATGTTCCACCCCACCGTCCACCAGCGGTGCCGGCCAATGCGCCGAAGGGGCCAGATCGAGCGTGCTGGTGCGGTCGAAGGGAGCGCGCCATGCGAGGATCAGTGCGACCGCTGCGAGCAGTCCTGCCGCTATACCCAGGGTTGATGGCACGCCGATCCGCGAGGCGACCGTGCCCCAGAGTGCCGAGCCCCCCGCCATCGATCCCTGGAATATCAGGAGGTAGATGGCGAGCGCGCGCGCCTTGACCCAGCCGGGCGATGTTGCCTGTGCGCCGCCATTGAGCGTCGCCATCATGGCAATCCACGCGAGGCCCGCACCGAAGAGCGCCGCAGAGGCCGACCAGAAATTGGTGACTGTCGCCAGCGTCGCCATTGCCCCTGCCAGCATCACAGAAGCCGCCAGCGCAATCATGTTGACGCTTATCCGGCCGCGCAGCCTGGGCATCAGCATCGCCCCGGCAATCGCGCCCAGGCCCATGAAAGTCAGCAACCCGCCATAGCCCGCCGGACCCAGACCGAGATCGCGCCGTGCAATGATCGGCAGGAGCGCCCACAGGCCGCTGGCGAACAGAAAGAAGCCCACGGAACGGACCAGCACGATCTGGAGTTCGGGGGCACGCATGGCATAACGCAGGCCTGCGCGCATGGCGCCGATCATATGTTCGGCGGGCAGGCTGCGTTCGGGGATCGTGCGGCGCCAGCGGACAAGCACGATGATAACGCCGATAACCGACAGGGCGTTGACCGCGAAGACTGCGGCCGGGCCCGATGCGGCAATGATCACACCGCCCAGTGCGGGGCCGATGGCGCGGGCAATGTTGACCCCCAGCGAGTTGAGCGCAACCGCCTGCTGCAACGCCTTGGTTGGCACCAGTTCGGGGACGATCGCCTGAAATGCCGGGGCCGAAAAGGCCGCGCCGACAGCAATCAGGGCCGTGAAGACGAGCAGAATCCACGCGGTCGTGAAACCCGCAAGTGTAATGCCGGCGAGCCCGGCGGCCCCGACCAGTCCGAACAGTTGCGCACCGATCAGCAGGCGGCGGCGGTCGATGATGTCGGCGAGCGCACCTGCGGGCAGCGCCAGTGCGAACATTGGAAAGGTGGTCGCTGCCTGCACCAGCGCAACCATCAACGGATCGGGTGACAGCGACGTCATCAGCCAGCCCGCGCCGACATCGTGCATCCAGGTGCCGACGTTGGATACGATGGTCGCAATCCACAAGGCGCGGAACATCGGGCTGGCCAGCGGTTGTTCCGCAGCGGAAGCGGGTGTCGTGGTCATTGTCCGCGCTCCTGCCTTATCACCTTGTATTGCAAGCCATCGATCCCTGCCGCATGTTTGCGGCACATACAGGTTTCACACATGCGCGTCACCGGGGTGCGCGATTTGCCCGGACGGGCGCTTGGGAGAGGCCAAGGCTCAGACTGCCCAGCAACCGCAGCCGAAGGCGCCCCAGAAACTCTGGACATCGGCAACGGGCAATGCCTGCCCCAGCGCAGCGGCATGATCGTGACCATGCACCGCGCAGGATGAGGCGCAGCCGCAAGCCGAGGCCATCTTCTGTGCGTCCCCTTCGGGCCGACGATAATAACCCCCGAACGTTGCCACTGGCGACCATTCGGGCATGGCCCGAGGCAGCGCGGGGGCGATGGGGCCGTAATCGCCCTCGCCATGTACGACTTTGCCACCAAGGATGGTGAGCACAGCGCGCAAATGGACGATCTCGCTTTCCGCGACGCTGAAATAATCGTCGGACAGCAATGCGAGATCCGCGAGCTGGCCCGTCTTGATCTGGCCTTTCTTGCCCACTTCGTTCGAAAACCATGTGTTTTTTTCCGTCCACAACCGCAGCGCCATTTCACGGTCGAGGCGGTTGCGCACCGGATAGAGCGTCGTGCCTCCGAGCGTCTTGCTGGTGACGAGCCACGAGAGCGACACCCAGGGGTTATAGCTTGCGACGCGTGTCGCATCGGTGCCCGCGCCGACCGGCAGGCCGGCCGCCATCATGCGCTTGATCGGTGGGGCTGCTTCGGCGGCCCGGGCGCCATAGCGTTCGATGAAATATTCGCCTTGATACATCATGCGGTGTTGCACCGCGATGCCGCCGCCCAGCGCGGCGATGCGGTCGATGTTGCGTTCGCTGATGGTTTCGGCGTGGTCGAAGAACCAGTTGAGGCCTTGCAGGGGGATGTCCCGGTTCACCTTCTCGAACACGTCGAGCGCGCGGCTGATCGTTTGATCATAGGTGGCATGAAGCCGCCATGGCCAGCGACGCTCGGCAAGCAGGCGCACCACGGGTTCGAGATCGCTTTCCATGGTGGGCGGCATGTCGGGCCGTTCGACGCGGAAATCTTCGAAATCGGCGGCGGAATAGACCAGCATTTCGCCCGCACCGTTATGACGATAGGTGTCGTCGCCATCACCGGGCTTCACTTGCGTGGACCAGGTGGCAAAATCCTTCAGCTCTTCCTTCGGTTTCTGGGTGAAGAGATTGTAGGCGATGCGCAGGGTCAGTTCGCCATCCTGATGCAATTTTTCAATGATCGCATAGTCATCAGGATAGTTCTGATAGCCGCCGCCCGCATCGATCACGCTGGTCACACCCAGCGAATTCAGTTCGCGCATGAAATGCTTCGTCGAATTGACCTGATACTCTTCGGGCAGCTTCGGCCCCTTGGCGAGCGTGGCGTAGAGGATCGTGGCATTGGGCTGGGCAAGCAGGAGCCCGGTGGGATTGCCCGCTGCATCGCGAACGATTTCACCACCCGGCGGGTTTGGGGTGTCCTTGGTATAGCCCACGACCCGCAGCGCCGCGGCGTTGAGCAGGGCGCGATCATAAAGATGGAGGATGAACACGGGCGTGTCCGGTGCGACGGCATTGATTTCGTCAAGCGTCGGCAGCCTTTTCTCGACGAACTGATGCTCGGCAAAGCCACCGACCACCCGCACCCATTGCGGCGGGGGGGTGTTCGCGACCTGCTTTTTGAGCATGGCCATGGCATCGGCAAGGCTTGGCACGCCGTCCCAGCGCAGTTCCATATTATAGTTGAGCCCGCCACGAATGACATGGATGTGGCTGTCGATCAGGCCGGGGATCAGACGGCGCCCTTTGGCGTCGATCACAGTCGCACCGGGGCTGACGGCATCGCGGACATCCTGTTCGGTGCCGACATGGAGGAACGTGCCGTTGCGGATCGCAACAGCTTCGGCCTGCGGATTGGCGCGGTCGAGCGTGGTCACCTTGGCATTGACGATGATCAGATCGGACTGGGACATGGCAAAGCTTTCCGTTGCAGTGAGGAGGGCAGTCGTGGCAGCGCCCGCAAGCGCCTCGCGGCGGGTGATTGGGTTCATGAATCATGCTCCGCAGGAGGGGTGGGGGTGCCCAGGATCTGCGGCGCGCAATTGTCGCGAACATAACGGGCCAGTTCGGCACGGTCGGACAGTCTTTTGGCGATGGGGACGATCTGTTCGCCCAGCAAAATCCCGGCCAGGCCGATGAGCGCGACAACCGGCGGGGCAGGGGATCGGACGCCGAGCAGGCTATAGACAAAGCCTGCCAGTAGCCCGGCACCCAATGCAATAAGATAGATTTTCATCGATCCGTCCTCCCGTTGGGCCTGTCCTTCTCGAACGCCCATCCTCGTGAAAAGCTCCGGTGCTGTCGGTTGGCGGTAAATCCCATGAGAAATTCCTCCGGTCCGCTGCGGGAAGATCAGCCGGAAGCACGCAAGCGGTGAGCCGGGCTATCCCCTTGCCTGAAGGGGATCAGTGACCGCCTTCCGATGCGTCGAACATCGTCCGGGCGTAAGTAATGCCCAAACCATAGGCGCCGCCCCATTTCCGGGCGATGCCGGTGGTCAGGTCGTAGGTCGCGGCCCGTGCCCAGTCGCGCTGCAGTTCGAGGAGATACTGCAGGGCAGTCATCGGTATGGCGCCAGCTTGCACCATGCGTTCGACCGCACGGTCATGCGCTTCTTCCGAGATATCGCCGCTGGCGTCGGTGATCACATAGACTTCGTAGCCCTGATCGAGCGCAGACAGCACCGGAGCGACAATGCACACCGACGTCCACAGGCCCGCAAAGACGAGGCGATCCTTGCCGATGCGGTTTACTTCCGCAATCACTGCCGGGTCTTCCCATGTGTTCATGCTGGTGCGGTCAAGCATTGGCTGACCGGGGAAGGCATCGGTGATTTCGCTGAACATCGGGCCGGAGAAGCTCTTTTCGGCGACGGTCGTCAGAATGGTCGGGACATCGAAGCCCGCAGCGCTGTTGGCCAGCAACGCCGCGTTGTTGCGCAGCAATTCGGGGGCGATCGATTTGGTGGCGAAGGCCATTTGCGACTGGAAATCGATGAGTACCAGCGCGTGGTTGCCCGGCTCCAGCAAGGATTTGGCAGGGGTCGGTGTGGCTTTGATCGACATGGCTGGCTCTCCTCTGGAATTTTGCGGCCCCGCTAGGATCGGGGGTGAGGAGAGGTTTAGAATGGACTAATTGTGCCAGCCAGACAGATAAAATCACCCCAACTGTTCCAGAAAGTAGAAATGATCGCCGGGGTCCGTATCGGTGCGGGGGGTAGGCTGGAACGGTATTGTCTGGCGCCACGTTCGCGTTGTCAGCCTGATGCGCACTGTTTTCCAGATAGTGCCGGAACAAGCCCGGCTTTGGGGTGTGCAAACAAAACTTTGCTGACGACAGTGATTTCAATCAAATAAGTAGACTTTGTTGGGCGCGGTATCGATGGCCATAGATGCCGCGCGTTTTTTAAGATCTGGCCCGCGGATTCCGAGTATTCCGGTCCCGCGTAATCATGGCTTATCGCATGATTCCGGGGCGACACCGCCAGGTTTCAGGGCCAATTTGCGGCGCCAGACCACTGGACCGTTCCATTCGATCACGTTGTCGACCGGTTCATGTGCCGATTGGGGCGCGTGTCGGTTTGCGGCTACCATTTGCATGATCGCCCGGTCATGTGCCCGAGGATGACGGCATTCCTGCCGGTGACGCTGTTACAGGCGGCCGCAGCGTGCATCTTCTGGCCTGGCAGGAGCGGACTTCCACAAGGCCAATATCCTTATGACGAGATTTACGATGAAGCGCCGTATCGGTGCGCTTGCCCTATTCGCTTTCACGCTGGCGCCGCAGGCAGGCGTGGCACAAACCACAGCGGTAGCGCCCGCCGTGGAGAAGCTCGACGGCTTCACCCATGGGCCCCAACTTGGTAATGTCAGCACGACATCCATCCGTGTCTGGGCGCGGACGCGCGCACCGGCGACCTTCCGCGTGGTCTATTCGACATCCCCCGATCTTGCGAACCCGCAGCGTTCTGCGCCAGTGACAACGAACTGGGATCACGATGCGACCGGCTGGGCGCAACTGACGGGCCTCAAGCCGGGCACCAAATACTACTATGCGCTGGAATTGAATGGAAAACTGGCCGACACCCGCGTCGATGGCAAAATCAACAGCTTCCTGACACTGCCCGCAGCGGCCGACTATGTCGACGCGAAGGTCAATCCGAAAGGCCTGTTCAACTTTGCCTTCGAGATCGGCACGGGCAACAACCAGAGCAACCGGCCACTGCCACCCACCTACACGCGCATGCTGGCCGAACTGAAAGATCGCATTCACTTCCAGATTCAGAATGGCGACTGGCTCTATGAAAAGGGTCGTGAACAGACCGAGCAGGAATGGGCCGCGGCCAACGGTATTACCAAACTGCCGAAGATAGCGAACAATGCCAAAGGCATTGCTGGCGTTTGGAACAACTACAAGATCTACCTTGAAGGGTCGCAGGCCTTGGCGGATTTCTACCGTGAGGTGCCGCTGTTTGTGACGCTCGACGATCACGAAATCCTCAATGACGTGACAGGTTCCGGCGAAACCGGCTTCCGGATCGACGCGCGGGGCAAGCCGTGGCAGCAGGATCTCAACCGGGATGATCTGCAGCATGACGTGGAACGGGCCGTTTTCCGCGATCCGGCCGTTGCCGCTTGGCGCGACTATGTCGGATGGAGCAATCCCGACATCGGCAATCAGCAACCTTCGGTATTCGGCACCGCGAAAATTCAGGCCGGCACGAATGTGCTCACCGATCCGCAGGCGGATTTCACGAAGCTCGATCCGAAGAAGTATTCGAACCTGCACGTGCTGTGGGGTTTCGGCAATACCGGTGTCTATCGCATAGCCCGCGTGATCGATCGCCACCGCGTGGAAATCGAACCGTCGTTCAACGTGACCGAAGATGTGCGCTATTCGATCGGCAGTAACCTGTTTTCGAAGTTCCGCGTTTCGAACTCCGACTTTTTCCTGCTCGATACGCGTTCGAACCGGACGCTGCATGACAAGGCCAATCTGGCGAACCCGAAAACCTCCATGCTCGGTGCGACGCAGAAAGCGTGGCTGATCGATGAACTGCGCAAGAGCGATGCGGACTTCATCTTCATCGTCTCCTCGGTCAACCTGGCCGTCCCGCATGATAACGGTGCCTGGTATGGTGCCGGTTCGGGTGGCGCATCGAAGGACGACGGCTGGACGGCGCAGCTCCACGAACGCGAGGAACTGCTGAAGGTTGCCGAAGCGCTCGGCAAACCCGTATTTTTCCTGACGGGCGATCTGCACAAGTCGTTCGTCGCGCGGATTGCGCCGGGCGTTTACGATGTCGCCAGCGGCCCCCACACCAGTAGCAACCACCGTATCGGCGATGCCGGGGGCTCACCGCCGGCCGGGTGGTACAAGTCGGGCGACCGGCTGGTGAACGTCCTCTGGGCCAGCAACCAGTATCGCAACGACAGCGGTGGCAACGGAGGTCAGGCGCGGGGCAAGGGCTGGCCGATCTACACGATCATCCGCGTCAACAACGCCTTCAACATCCCCGAACAGGGCGGCAAGGATCGCTGGCAGGCCTATCCCGAACCGCAGGTCATTTTCGAATTTCGTGATGGCTACAGTGGTGATCTTGTTTTTGCCCATTCGGTCTCGACCAGCGATGCACGGGCCACGCCCAGGCCCGTTCCGGCAGAGACCGTGAAGGCCCTGGGCGGGATAACTCAGTGAGCACGGTCCCCGACCTGCTCCATCGCGATGCGTCCGCCGAACCCCGCTTGCCGGCTCGTCATGAGCCGGCAAATGGTGCCGACGTGCGGAGTGAAGCGGGGCTGATTGCCGCGCTTTTCCTCGCGGCCACGGGTTATGCAACGCTGCGCTACAATGTGTTCAAAGGGGTGCCCTGGGTCGATTGGCCAGCCTATACCCTCAACAAGGCGCTTGCCGTCGCCTCCTTGCTGATGATCGTCGCAAGGGTGTTTCGGTGGCGGCAGGCGAACAGGCCGACATCGCTGCTGATGGCAACTGCGGGCGCGCTGGCGTTGACGCACAGCCTGCTATCCTTCGCGCTGTTGAACCCCGGCTACTACGCACGTCTGTTCGACGCGGGGAAACTGACGTTTACGGCAGGGCTTTCGTTGACGCTTGGCGCGGCGGTCATGGCCGTGATGGAACTTGGTGCGCGCCGGTCAAGCCAATGGACGTTCCCGCTGCGGCACGGTGCCTTGGCGCTGGTCGCTCTGGCGGCCGGGGTCCACGCGGCCTTGCCCGCCATCGCGACATGGTTCGACCCTTCGACCTGGCCCGGCGGCATGCCGCCACTTACGCTCATCTCATTCGCCTCTGGCCTATTCGGGATAGCCGCCTGGGGCCTGCGCACACCGAAGACTTCGACGAAAAACTGAATCGTCTTTTCTGCAAAGCGGAAGGCGGGGTCATTATGACTCCGCCTTCAACTTATGTGCGCCACCGCTTTCGCTGACGTGGGTGCGCGGTTTGCATTGGTGCGCGGAAAACGTGTCGGGCGGGATGGTGAAAGCCATCTGCGTGCGAAAGGAAGGAGAATGCCCAGCATTGTATTGAAGTATCAACATGAAATAATGGCCATTTTCGTAAAGTGATTTGATATGAGAAATGACAACGGAATGAGCGCCGTTAATATCGGTTCGGCAAGTGGCATCCGTGAAATCAAAAATGATTGTTGGCTGGATTCTGGCCATGTCTGGATGTCTCTTGAAGAAGAATGAAAGAACATGGGAGAGAACACAGTGAGGAACTACCGGGATTATTCTGTGATGGCCGGGGTGTCGGCCGCGGCACTTATGTGGGGCAGCGTGGCCTTGGCACAGGACGCCGCACCACAAAGCGCGGGGCTTCAGGAAATTGTCGTTACCGCGCAGAAGCGCAGTGAAAACCTTCAGGATACGCCGCTTGCGGTCAGCGCGCTGACAGCAGAAACGATCGAGGCGCGCGGTATCACGGACATCAGCAATATCAGCGCGGCAGCCCCGAACCTCACCACCACGCTATCCCCTTCGTCCACCACCAATATTGCCATCCATATTCGCGGCATTGGGGAAACCGATCCTGTTCTGACGGCGGATTCGCCTGTCGGTATCTATGTCGATGGCGTGGTGATCGGGCGCACCGCCGGTTCGGTGTTCGATCTCGTCGATCTGGAACGGGTGGAGGTTCTGCGTGGCCCGCAGGGTACGCTCTATGGCCGCAATACCACGGGCGGTGCGGTCAACTTCATCACGGCAAAGCCCGCCGACAGCTTCAAAGCCACGCAAACGTTCAGCTATGGCCGGTTCGATTACTTCCAGTCCCGCACCAGCGTGGATACGGGCGAGATCGGCAATTCCGGTCTGAAGTTCAAACTGTCGTACCTGCACAAACAGCGTGATGGCTATGCCAACGATCTGAACCAGCCGGGCAAGCGCGATCCCGGCGCCTATAATACCGATGCGTTCCGCATTGCCGCACGGTTCGATAACGGCGGCCCGATCCGGGTCGACTATGCCTTCGATTATAACGATACGAAGAGCACGGCGATCCCGTTCCAGCTGGCGTTCCTGCGGCCGGATATTCTCCAGTACCTGTCGCATTCGGCGGCTCTGGGCGGCAATCCACTGCAGATTTCGCGGGAACGGCAACGTACGCTGCGGCTTGATCAGGGACCGATGCATGACAAGGTTCGCGGTCATACGCTGACGATCGAGGCCGACCTGTCCGACAGCCTGACGCTGCGTTCGCTGACGGGGTTGCGCAAATGGGACAACACGGTTTCCGCGACGGATCTTGACGGGAATTCCGGGTTGAAAGGATTCACGATCAGCCCGCTGTATCTGGCGAAGCCACCTTATTTTGCGTATAAGCCGCTGGGTGTGAATACGGTCAATCTGTTCACCGCGTACACGGATCGTGGGCAGAAACAGTTCTCGCAGGAACTCAACCTGCTGGGCAAAGTGGGTGACAAGATCGACTTCGTTCTCGGTGCTTTCTACTTCAAGGAAAAAGCGCACGAGAACAATCCGCAACAGCTTACTCTCGTTCTGCCAGCGCCCGCCCCGGTTGATCTGGGTAATGGCGTGATTTCCAACCAGGTGGGCATTTCGATCCCCGCTCAGCTCAATTATCGGCACACGTCTGAATCGCGCGCCGTGTTTGGCCAGGTCACTTTCCGCCCAACGGACAAGCTGAGCCTGACTGGCGGTTTGCGCTATACCGAAGACCGCAAGCATCTGGATCAGGCTGCCAGCATCATTCGTGACGAGCGGGCCAAGTTCAGCCAGGTGAACTGGGCAGTGAGCGCCGACTACAAGTTCACCGACGATATCCTCGGATACTTGCGGGCGACGACGGGTTACAAGTCGGGCGGGTTCAATCCGCGTTCGGTCGGCGGCAGCTTCGATCCCGAAAAGATCATTTCCTATGAAGCGGGCCTGAAAACCGAATTGCTGGATCGCCGGGTCAGGTTCAACCTGACGGCATTCCACGCGCGCTACAAGGATTTGCAGGTCAGCCAGTTTATGGCTGGTAGCGGCGGCGCCTCCAGCATCACCGTGAACGCAGGCAAGGCGACCTACACGGGGGTTGAGGCGGAAATTCTGGCACAACCGGTTGCAGGGCTGACACTCAATGCCTCGGTCGGTTACGTGGATCGCAAATACAAGACCTTCATGATCCGCGACAGCAAGACGAACGAACTGGTCAACGTCGCCAAGGAAGCGCACTTTGGCTATTCGGCCAGCACCACGGCCAATGCGGGCATTCAGTATGAAACGCCGATTGAAAACGTCGGTACGCTCCTGGCGCGGCTGGACTGGACCTATCGCAGCCGGATCTATTTCCACCCGCTCGATCGGCTGAACCCGTTCAATCAGGGGATGTCGGATGGCGGAGCGGGGCGTTTCGATGCGCGGCTGGCCCTGTCCGATATCGATCTGGGGCCGACGCGCGCCACGGTGTCGCTGTGGGGCAAGAACATCACCGACAAGAAGTATCTCTACTCGGGGATCGATTTCGGCTCACTCGGTTTTGCCGGGGTCATCTTCGCCGAACCGCGTACTTATGGCGTGGATGTGAAGTTCGAATTCTGAGGCAGGGTATAGAGACGGAAAGGGGCGGCTCTATGCCGCCCTTTTTTGTGGCCGATGGCGGTACACAATGGCTGATCACTAGCATTGCCGAGGGGCATCGTTGTTGGTCTGACAGCCTCTTTCGGCCAGCCGGAACACATAGGTTGTCGGGCCGCTGCTTGATCCCGGATGCGGGGTAAAGCGCGCTTCGAGCCGGGCATCCGTCAGCAGGTCATGGTACCGGGCAAGTGCATCGGGAAAGGCATCGGGGGCCGCGCGATAACGATCATAATGGCTGAGTATCGCGTAAGAGGCCCGGCAGGTTTCAATCTTGTCGCGCGCCACATGGCCGAGATCGACAAGCGGGCTGGACGCACGTTTGTCGGCTACCTCCTGATATTCCATCTGGCTGGCGAGTGCCTGACGGGCATTGATGCATCCGGCGGAACCCAGCGGGAAAAGCAGGCGGTGGCCCTTGCCGAGCAAGTCGATGGCGGCATCCTCGACCAGCAGGGTGGTTGCTGTGGGGACGTGCGCGGTGATCCATGCGGATGCGGCCTGCCGGGTGTCGTGCATTCTTTCCGTCCCGCGCATGACGCTGGCATGCAGCATGGGCAGCATCACAAACGCCGTGGCAGCCCATCCCGCGATCGCCGCATGGCGGAAGCCGCGGGATCGCAGCCCCTCTGCGGCGGCACACAGGGCATAGGCCCCGCCCAGCGCAAGAAGGGGCAGGATCGGCACGATCCAGCGGGTCCAGACGAGCTGCTGGAGCGACAGCGTTGCAAGGAACAGCAGAACAAACGGCACGATAACTAGCCGCCAGCGCCGGTCGCGGCGTGCGGCGATGGCCAGTCCGAGCGCGGCTGCGGCGAGACCGGCATAACCGAACGATCGTGCAAGTGGCTGCGATAGATACCATGCCAGATTGGCCAGAAACCCACCGCCGGTTGCCCCCGGATGGATCGGGCGTGCCTCGCCCGCCAGATCGCGCAGGACGGCCGGATAATCGAGCACGAGATAGGGGGAGGCGCAAAACAGCGCCACCGGGGCGGTAAGCAAGGACAGGATCAGGAGATCGCCTTCGTGCTTGCCCTGCCGCATCCGGGCCAGACCCGCGCAGAGTGGCGCGATGGCGACCAGTGCGGCGGGCCATTTCGTTGCGGCGGCAAGACCGACCCATAACCCGGCGAGCAGGTAGTGCCGCTCGCGTCCGTTCTCCAGAATGCCCAACGCGGCAAGAATGCAGAGCAGGATGAAGACCGAGGCCTGCATATCGGTGCGGATGATCTGCGAATATTCGATATGAATGCTGTTGATCGCGAGAAGCGCGGCGGCCATCAGACCGACCCTTTCGCCCCCCAAGCGTTTGCCAATACGATAAGTGAGATAGACGCAGATCACCCCGCACAGGACAATAAACAGACGGGCAGGCAGGAACACAATCGCGGGATCGGCATAGACGGCGCTGGCAAATTGGTCCGCCCCGCTGAAGCGCCCGGTCAGCGCACCGAACACCCCGACAGCAAGACAGATCAGGGCCAGGCAATAGAGCGTGACCGTGCCGGGATGCCCGAACCACCCCGGATTGAGGCTCCGGTTCCGCAGCATGTCGAACGCCGTCATCATGAACAAAGGTTCGTCCGGGTCGTTCAGTGCGGGCAATCCGAAATCGACACCGCGCAGCCGCAAGCCGGTGGCAAGGGCCAGTATCAGTATCAGGAGGCCGGGTGCAATCCAGCGCATCCGGTCTCTGTTACGGGGTTGGGGGCATGGGTCCGTCATCGTTTCGAATGCAAGACGTGGAGCGATGATGCGAACCGTAATTCTGGCTGGCGGCCTTGGCACGCGGCTTGGCGAAGAGACCGCCGTGCGGCCCAAGCCGATGGTCGAAATCGGCGGCATGCCGATCCTCTGGCACATCATGAAGATCTATTCCGCCGCCGGGCTGAACGACTTTGTCATCTGCCTTGGTTACAAGGGCTACCTGATCAAGGAGTTCTTCGCGAACTACTTCCTCCACACTTCGGATGTGACGATCGATCTGCGCAACGGCAATGGCATGGAAGTGCATTACGCCCGCAGCGAACCGTGGCGGATCACACTGGTCGAAACCGGATCGGAAACCATGACCGGGGGCAGGTTGGGCGCGATCAAACCCTATCTCGATCCGGCTGAACCCTTCTGTTTTACGTATGGCGATGGCGTGGCCGATATCGATATCGGCGCACTGGTGGCTTTCCACAAAGCGCACGGCCATCGCGCCACCATCACCGCCGTTGCCCCGCCGGGGCGCTTTGGCGCGCTGGAATTCGAACGCGAACGCGTGATCGACTTTCGGGAAAAGCCGGCTGGCGACGGCGGCATGATCAACGGCGGCTTCTTCGTGGCGGACCCTTCGGTGCTCGATCTTGTCGATGGCCCGGACACGGTTTGGGAAAGTGGGCCGCTCGAACGACTGGCGCGCGGGGGTGAACTGGTCGGCTATCGCCACAAGGGCTTCTGGCAGCCGATGGATACGCTGCGCGACAGGAACTATCTCGAGGAATTGTGGAGCACGGGCGCGGCTCCGTGGAAATGCTGGTGAGCGCGCCATGGGCGGGCCGCCGGGTGCTGATCACCGGGCACACGGGCTTCAAGGGGAGCTGGTTGAGTCTGTGGCTGCACGCGATGGGGGCCAGGGTCAGCGGCTATGCCCTGGCGCCACCGACCCGGCCGAGCCTGTTCGCGGCGGCAAATCTGGGCGATTTGATCGATCACACCGAAGGCGATGTGCGCGATGCCGATGCCTTGCTGGCCGCTGTGCAACGGGCGGCGCCCGATGTGATCTTCCATCTCGCGGCGCAACCGCTTGTCCGCCAGTCCTATGCGGACCCTGTCGAAACTTACGCAACCAATGTCATGGGGACGGTGCATCTGCTGGAAGCGGCGCGGAATGTGCCCGGCGTGAAAGCGATCGTATGCGTCACCAGCGACAAATGTTATGAAAACCGGGAATGGGTCTGGCCCTATCGCGAAAGCGATCCGATGGGCGGGCATGATCCCTACAGCAGCAGCAAGGGCTGTGCGGAGCTGGTCGCATCCGCGTGGCGCAAGTCGTTCTTCGCCGATGGGCCGCTGCTGGCCACAGTGCGGGCGGGCAATGTCATAGGTGGTGGGGACTGGGCGGCGGATCGCCTGATCCCCGATCTCATTCGCGCCTTCGAAGCAGGCGACGCGCCACTGATCCGGGCGCCGGATGCGGTGCGGCCGTGGCAGCATGTGCTGGAGGCGCTGGGCGGCTATCTGATGATTGCCGAACGGCTGATCGCGGGCGAACGCGTGTTTGCCGATGCATGGAACTTCGGCCCGGCGGACGACGATGCGCGCGCCGTGTCGTGGATTGTTGCACGGTTGCGCGCGGCCTGGGGGGCAATGCGGCGGCGGCCATGGCCGATACCGGCCCGCGTCCGCACGAGGCAGGCTTGCTCCGGCTCGATTGTGCAAAAGCGCGTGCCGCGCTGGGCTGGCAGCCAGTATTGACGCTCGATCAGGCGCTTGCCTGGATTGTGGCATGGCACAAGGCGGTGGGTTCGGGCGGCGATGCGCGGGCCGTGACGCAGCGGCAGATCGCGGACTATGCTGCACGTTTTGCGGCAGGCATCAGCCGCGCGGCCTGAAGGTTACGCGGCTGTGCCAGAAATAGCTGCCGACGATCAGCGCGAGCGTGAAGCCGGTTTGCGCGATCGCGGGCGGGATCGCGGCACCTTCGACCAGTAGTGGCAGCGCGGCCCAGTTCACCGCATAGTTGAACAGGTAGAAGCTCGCGAAGTGCGCAAACTCGCGCACGATATGGCCGCGCGTCCGAAACACCGCGAACTTGTGGAGGGTGAAGGCAAAGCACAGGCAAACCACTTGCGCGATCCCCAATGCGACCATGTAATGCGCGCGCATCAGGGGTACGGCCCACAGCAGCACGGGATAGAACGACAGGCCCAGCACAGTGTTGATCCCGCCTGCGACGAGAAAGCGGAGCGGTCGTTCCTGCTTGCCAGCGAAACCGCTCATTCTTCGTCCAGCAGCGCGATGCGCATGTTCTGCTGCAGCACTTCGCGCGGCAGGAATGGCGACAGATCCTCCAGTGCGGGGGACGTAATGCGTCCGTCGGCATGCTGTTTTGCGCCCAGTTTCGGCGCGAAGGCGACATGTTCGTCCACGATCAGTTCGCACAGCACGGGGCCATCGGTTGCCAGCATGGCAGCGATCGCGCCGGGCAGTTCCGCATGCGATGCGGCCCGCAGGTAGGTAAACCCGAACGCTTCCGTCACGCGCCGGAAATCGGGGAAGCTGACATTGCTTTTGGGGCCGCCGCCGACTTCCACGCCGTTGAAAAAGGTGCGGTGCGTCTGGAAGATCGAAACGTAGCCGCTGTTGTTGATCAGCACGACCTTGATCGGCATGCCATAGCCCGCGATCGTCTGCATTTCCTGCAGGTTCATCATGATGCTGCCATCGCCTGCGATTGCGATGACCCTGCGCTTGCCGTCGGTGGCCGCGTGAACGCCGATGGCGGCAGGCAGATCGTATCCCATCGTCGCGCAGCCGGAATTGGTCCACAAGCGTTGCCCGCGCTTTATCTGCGCCGCCTGGAAGCTGACCACGCAGGCACTGCCATTGCCGGTGACGATCACATCGTCTTCCCCCAATTGCGCAAATAGCGCGTCCATCGCGACATAGGGATGCACCGAGGGGCCGTGATCGCGGTATTCGGGCAGGACGGCTGGAAACCGGCGATTGCGTTCGCGCGACCATTCCAGCCATTCGCGATGATCGTCGCAAGGGCCCGCATAGTCGACGGAGAGGAGGGCAGGGATGAACTCTTTGAGATCGGCCACAATCGGCAGATCGGGCGTGACATTGGGTTTGCGCAGTTCGACAGGATCGATATCCACCCAGATCTTGAACGCTTCGCGCGCGAAACTGGACCAGTTATAGCTGACCTGCCGGATATTCAGCCGACTGCCGAGCACGAGCAGCAGGTCGGCGCTTTGCGTCACCATGTTGCCCCCGCGGTCGCCGACTGTGCCGGGGCGCCCGCACCATAACGGGTGATCGTTCCACAGCACGTCGTGCGCGTTCCACCCGGTGACGACGGGCACGCCGAGTTTGTCGATCAGGCCAAGAAAAGCGTCGTATGCGCCCGACAGGCGCACCCCGCCGCCCGCGAAGACAACCGGACGTTTCGCCCGGGCAATCCTGTCCAGCACATCCGTTGCCATGGCGTGGCAATCGGTCTCTCGCCACGGTTCGTTGCATTCCGCCGGATCGAAACCGGGAAGCAGGTCGTCGGGATCGATTTTGGCGGCCTGCACATCGAGGGGAATGTCCAGCCACACCGGGCCGGGCCGGCCGGTGCGGGCGAGATACAGGGCCTTTTCCAGATGATAGCGTATCGTGCGCGGATCGGTGACCATGGCCGCGTATTTCGTGATCGGGCGGACCAGTTCCTCGATATCGAGTTCCTGATCGCCATACTGGCGCAGCGGCAGCCCGGTGTGGCGCACGGTGGTTTCCGTTTTTACCTGCCCGGAAATGACGAGCATACCGATGGAATCGACCCATGCCCCATAGACGCCGGTGATCGCATTGGTGCCACCGGGCCCGGAGGTGACGTTGACTACCGCGAGCCGGTTGGTCAGCCGGTAATAGGCTTCCGCCGCCATGGCGAGCGCCTGTTCATGGTGCGTGAACGTGGTTTTCAGCGCCGGGTGCGTGCCAAGCGCATGATTGAGGTGCATCGCCCCGCCACCGGTCAGCATGAAGACATCGCGAATGCCGTTCTGTGCCAGCGTCTGCGCGATCCAGTCGGCGAGTTTTATCATGGTCATGGGGTCCATCCGTGGGAAAGGGCAGTGCGCCGGATTGCTTCCTCCAGCGCGACTGTCTGACTGACGCCGAGCGAGGACCGGATCAGCGCGGTTGAGGGGACATAACGGCCGGGATTCCATCCCGCATCGGGTCGCCCGAGAATGTCGACACCCGGCCCGCCCAGAACCTGCGCGGTCAGCCGGGCGAGATCGGCAATGGAAGTGGCTTCTTCCGAGCCCAGATTGTAGGCCGCGCCGGTTTCTCCGGTGAGCAGGGCGGTCCACATCCAGACGGCCATGTCCGTGGCATAGAGGTAGGAACGGACCGCCGTACCGGTGCTGTCGATGCGGATGCGGCGGCCGGCCATGGCATCGGCAATGAAGTTGCCGGCAGCGAAATGGATGTCGAGGGGCAACAGGGGGCCAAGCAAGGCGAAGATGCGGGTGGTGACCACGTCCAGTGCGCATTGTTTGCCATAGATCGCGCAGAGCGTTTCTGCCGCGCGCTTGCCCGCGCCATAGGCCGATTTCGGATCGCGCGGATCGGGTGCGCCGTGCCATGGTTCGGGAATGTGCGGGATATCTGCGGGCTGGGCGCCGTAGATCGCGCCGGAACTCATGAACAGAACGCGCGTGGCCTGCCGTTCGACCGCAAGATCGAGAACCTTGCGCGTCCCCTCGACAATCGTGTCGAACATCCGCAGCGGATCGCGGGCGTTCAGATCGGCACTGGCATCGGTCGCGCCATGGATCACATGGGTGAAACGCCCCGGGGGCGCGGAGAATGTCGTAATATCGCCTTGCAGCAGCGTAAATCGCCGCGCCAGATGCGGGGCTTTTGCGGCAAAGGCTGCGGGGTTGCGCGTCAGCAGAACCACGTCCGGATTAATGGGCGCACGGGCAAGGGCCTCGAACATCCAGCGTCCGATGAAGCCGGTGCCCCCGGTGATAAACAGGCGTGCACCGGCAAGGTGCGGCCACAACGGCGCCAGCGCCACATCCATGGCGGCATAATCGTCTGCCGAAATCATGCGGGGGTCAGGCGCGGCAGGGGGGCACGGAGCCGGTGCGCGCGGATCGCCCGGACAAGGGTGTCGCACGACAACATCCACACGATCAGCACGATCAGTCCGGGGCGCACAAAATGCCCCAGGGTAAGGCCGAAGGCGGGATTGACGGTGCGTTCGCTTAACCAGCTTGTCGTGGTGAGCTGGAGTATCTGCGCCAGCGGAATATCGCCGACGATGCACAGGAGGTAGCCGCAGACGATGGCCACGATTGGGCCGGGACGGTCCCAAGGTTCCAGAAAGATGAGAAAAATCAGGAAGACCTGCGTGTACCCGCCGGGGGATTGCGTCACGAGATAGGCCCCCAGCATAATCGCGGACAGGCGTGCCGCCGATACGGCCTTGGGTTGCAGGCCGCTTGCGGCGAGGGCTGCCAGCGCAATCGCCTGTGTGCAGCGGATCGCCAGCGGCACCAGCCATTCGATCGTCTCGACAAGCCGCGACGGCACGAATTGCAGCAGCGGAATCTGCGCCGTGCGGAGCGCAAGAAACGGGGCGTAGCTGGTGGAATAATTGATTTCATTCCATACTTGCGCGCCCTGAAATACCACCCAGTGCGCGGTGTTGGATGCCAGTTCCATCGGACCGCCGCCCCCACCAGAGCCAGCGTGACAAGGTACAGGGCAATGGTGGCGATCCCGGCCAGTTCCAGCCTGCGCCAGTCGCGCTGCACCGCCAGTGCCAGCACCGGCATGACGAGATAGGGCTTGAAGTTGATCGTCACGGCGGCAGAGAGCCAGCGCCACGGTCCGGAACGGATCAGGGGGCCATGCGCGATCATGAAAAAGGGCAGGGCGACAAGGATCAGGTTGCCCCGTTCAAGCGTGAACAGCAGCGGCAACCCCAATCCGAAGGCCAGCCCGCGCATGGTGGCGGTATGCTGATCCATGCGGTGAAAGCATCGCCACGCCAGAACCACGTTCAGAACGTAACAGCCCATGATAGTTGCGCGCGCCAGCCAGTCGCAATCGCGCGCATGGAAGGGTGACTGGAGATAGCAGCCCTGCAGGCTGAACATATCGAGGAAAGCAAACGACAAGGGTGGATAGATGCTGCGCCAGACATCGTAGATGCCCTGATTGTTGGCCCAGTAGGCGGTGTTGAACCAATCCATGAAAGTGTCGTTGGTATCGAACACAAAGGGCTGCGGCAGATAGCCGGTCAGGCGGAAGAACAGGACCGTGCAGACCGCGCTCGCCAGCACCGCAAAAGCCAGCGTCATTTCCGGCAGGAGACGGAAGAAACGCGCGGCCGGTGTCATGGCCGGGCCACATCGGGAAAGTTGATCCGTTCCTGTTCGATGACCAGTGGCTGGCCCCGGCTGCGTTCTGTGAGGATGCGCAACTGTTCACCCATGAGTCCGAGAATGAGCAGGATCACGGCAAACATGCCGCCCCCCAGTGCCAGACCCAGCAAGGCCCAAACCGGACCGTCGAGAAACACCGCGGCCATGGCGGCGAACAGCAGCAGCAATGCGATCAGTCCGGCGTATACCGCCATCAGAACAGGCAGCCGCAGCAGGCGTTTGCCCGATGCGGCCAGCCCTGACAGCGCGAAATCAAACAGTGCGTTGAGGTTGTTCTTGCTCGTGCCGGCGGCGCGTTGCGGGCGGTCGAACGGGATCAACGCGATATGGTATCCGCTTTCGACCAGCATCCCGCGAAAGAACGGTTCGGGTTCGTTCCAGCGGGCCAGACTGTCGACGACCATGCGGTCATAAAGGCCGAAACCGGTCACATCCGGCAGGACCGGATAATCGCCAAAACGATGGAGAAAGGCATAACCGCCGTCACGGACCAGCGCCAGCGGCAGGGCGGTCTTCTCGCTGCGGCGCTGTGCCAGGACAACCGGTGCGCCTTCGCGCCACCGCTGCATGAACGGGCCGATCAATTCGGGCGGATCCTGAAAATCCGCGCACATCCCGATTACCGCCGCGCCCGATGCCTGATAGATTCCGTGCGTGGGCGAACGCATCTGGCCGAAGTTGCGGGTGTTGAAGATCGCCCGGATGCGCCGGTCGCTGGCGCACAATTCGCGGATCAGCACCCGTGTCCGATCGGTCGACCGGTTGTCGATCAGGATGATCTCGTGCGATGCGGCGTGCCGTTCGGCCTCGGCCGTCACCGCAGCGCAGATCGCCCGCACATTGTCTTCCTCGTTATAGCAGGGAATGACGATAGACAGTTCGGGCGACAGTTCGGGGCCGGTCACGCGTCGTTCCCCCGCCGATGCGGTGTGCGGCCGATGCGCAGATCGATGCCGGTGGCCGGTGCGTAGAGTTCGGTGAACAGCGCGATCAGTGCCACAAGGGCCAGCAACGCCACGGCCGGAATGTTGAACTTGCGGTCGGCATCGACATGCGCGGCTTCGATGGCCTGCACATCGGTGGCGGTTTCCCCCGCGATCGCTTCCACCGCCACTTCTTCCGAAGAGCGCGCATAGACCTCGTACAGGGCCTGCGCGAAACGATAGTCGCGATAGAGCGCGAGGTATTCGTTCGACAGCCCGGACAAACCGGCAACGGTGGGGCCAGCGGCGCCGGTCTGCGGGGTCGCGGTGCGGGCGATCTGGGCACGCAGCGAGGCAATCGCCGACTGAACCGCCTGAAGCTGCGGATTTTCCGGCCCCTGAACGCGTTCCAGCATCTGCAGTTCGACCTGTTTGGCCTGCAATTGCGCCTCCAGCCCGGTGCGCAGCGAAAGCGCCGAGCCCAGTTCCGTGGCCGGTTCGGCCAGCCGGTTGCGGCGGCGGAAATCATCCAGCGCGGCTTCTGCGGCAACCACGCGCGCAGAGGCTTCCTTGAAGCGGTTCATGACCACGTCCTGCTTGCGCCTGATGCGATCCTCGTCGAGCGCGACGATACGGTGGCTGATCGATTGGGCGAAAGCCGCTGTCAGCGCCCGCGCCCTGACGGGATCATGGGTGCGGACCTCCACTTCGAGAATCCCGCCAGTGAGCGAATGGACATCCACCTGGCGGTCCAGCGCAAGGCGGGCCTTCGCGGTCGAGGCGTAGCCATCCGGGCCAACCAGTTCGAGACGCCGGATGACATCGTCGGCAACTTCCGTGCTGCGGCCAATGGCGAGGTAGAGGTCGATCGGCTGGCGGGCGCCGCCCAGCAAGGCAGCGAAGCCCTGAAACTGTCCGCCCAGCGCCGTCATGGTCGAATTGAGGCCAATGTTGCTGCTGTCCTGCGGCACGATCTTGGCGCGCGCCACATAAGGTTGCGGAAACGCGCAGAGAACAGCCAATAGTGCCGCCAGTACTACATAGAGGATACGTCGCTGGCGGCGATCGTTCCATCCACGCACCGCACGTTGGCGTAAGGATAGGGGCGGGTTCATTCGACCAGCGCCTTGACCGACGCTGCGCCGACCAGTCCGCCGAACAGGGTGCCGGTGATATCGCGCAGACGCGCCCAGAATTCGCCCCGATTGGCATCGATGGGAACGTAGATCAGGTCGCCGGGCAGGGCCTTCTGGCCCAGCGCCTTTCCGCCGCGTGCCAGAACGGTGCCATTGGCCCGGACGACGAAAATCTCGCTCTTGTCGCCCAGACCCTGAACGCCGCCCGCCGCTTCCACGAATTCACGAATGGTCCGGCCTTCGCGATAGGCAAACGATGCCGGGCTTGGCACCGCCCCGAACACGCCGACAGTGACGGGGCGCGGCGGGACATAGATCGTGTCGTTGTTTTCCAGAATCAGATCGCCGGGCAGGGTGGTGGCCGTGACCGGAAGGTCAAAGATCAGGCGGCCATCGGGTTTGCGCGCGCGCAGCTGATCCACGATCGAGCGGACAAGCGTGAGGTTTTCCGATCGCACCAGTTCGGCCCGGCGGACCGAGGTGACGGGCTGCGCCGTCAGCAGAAATTCCGCGTCCTTGATCGCGCGGTCATAGCTCAGCTGCTGTTGCTGTTTGACGCTTTCCCGGGTGATGACGCTGGCATAAGGAAACGCCTCGGCCGTCATGCCGCCCGCCTGCGCCACCACTTCGGACAAGGGGGTGCCGGGCCGGAAGTAATAGCGACCGGGCCGGGCGACCTCGCCGCTGATGGTTACCAGCACCGATTGCTTCTGCTGCGGATGGGCAATCGCGATGTTGGTCAGGACGCGGATGACGTCGCCTCGGCGTATCTTGCGCTGTCGGGCGTTGTCGGCGCTGATTTCCTGCCAGCCGCCATCGGTTTCGCCCAGGGAATCGAGCAACATCAGGCGGCTGTTGTCGGCCACTGTGCTGATGCCGCCGGCATAGAGGATGGCGTCGTTCAGCGTTTCCCCCGGGCCTGCCTCGAAAATCGCTTCGCGATTGACGCTGCCCAGCACCGCGACCTGTTCTCCGGCGGGCGCGACATAGAGGACATCCCCGTTCTGGAGTGCGATATCGCCGCTGCGATCGCCTTTGAGCAGCAGATCGTAGAGATCGAAATCGGAAATGAGCTTGCCGTTGCGGCGCAACTGGATCGACCGGAAGCTCCCGCCTGCCGATGGTCCGCCTGCAGCCAGCACCGCATTGACCAGCGTTGAAAGGCTGCTGACGGTATAGGCGCCGGGCGTTTCGGCAAAGCCGGTGACATAGATCGTGATCCCGTGCAGCCGGGCGACACTGACGTCCACATTGAAGCCGCGGTACTGGCGGGACACTTCGCGCGCGATCACATCGTGCAGATCGCCATAGCGGACCCCGCCCACCATGACCGCGCCGATGCGCGGCACGAAAATGCGGCCCTCGCGATCCACGGTCAGGCGCAGATCCGAAGACTGCACCGATCCCGACAGGCCGAGCATCAGTTCGTCCCCCGGATTGATGCGATAGTCGAGTGGCACCGATGTGGTGGCCGGAACTGTGAAATCGCGTGCGCCCGGCAGCAGCAGTTCGGAACCGAAACGCCGTAAGGGTTTGCCCGCGACGTTCGAGACATAGGTTTCGAATTCGCTCTGCGGGGGGAGCGAATGGGGAGAGAGCACGGTGGAGGGCGGCTTCGCCTCTGCGGCGGGGTCGCCATTGGCGGCCTGTGGCGATTGGGTGATAACCGTGGGTTCGAACGTGAGCGATGGCGTTGCCGGAATGGCCACCTGCGTCGATGCAGCGGCATCATTGGCAACCGCGCCCTGGCGCATGTCGCCACCCACAGGGCTGGCAAGTTGTGCCTGAAGGGGGCCGGGCGCGATAGCGAGCAGTACCGCTCCCCCGCATAGGAATATTTGGCGCAAGGCATTCATGACAGGCTATTTTCCATCTGGGTAAGCCCGATTTCGGGCGTCAGCAGGGCCTTGGCGGCGCAATGCCACAAGGGTTCGCTGGCGGCGGCCAGGATGCCGGCCCCCGTGCCGCCGATGCGAAATGGCGTTCCATCCCAGTGCGTGGCGTACCCGCCCGCCTCGGTCAGCAAGACCACGCCGGCGGCATGATCCCACGGCAGGATGCGCTGGAACAAGGCCACATCGTCTTTCCCCAGCGTGAGCCGGGCATAGCTTTCGGCGGCGCAGCGCGGGATCGGCACCAGATTGAGCGCGCGCTCCGCCGCAGTGTGTACGCGATCACGTTGGGACGCGGTCAGGAACTGCGTTCCAAGGGCCGCCTGCGGGGGCCATTCGCCCGTGCCATTGACCCTGATTGGCCGACTGTCACAGGTGGCGCCGTGGCCGCGCCGTGCATGGCACATCCGCCCGCTCAGCGGATCGAGAATCCAGCCTTCGAGCGGGATGCCATCTTCGACCAGAGCGACCATCATGCCGAACGGTACCCTGCCTGCGGCGAAATTGGCGGTGCCGTCCAGCGGGTCGATCAGCCAGACAAGGCCCTTGTCGATATCCTGCAGGAGATGCGGATCCTGTGCGGCGGCTTCCTCTCCGACAATCCGCGCACCGATACCCAGCGCGCTGAGGCCGTCATACAGCCAAGCTTCGGCTTCCCGGTCGACGATGGTGACCACTTCGCCGGGGCTCTTCTCCGCGATGTCCTGCGTGGATAGCGCGCGAAAGCGCGGTGTCACCACGGTCGTGGCGACGCCGCGCATGATCGCGGACACGTGATCGCGCAATGCCATGGGTCAGGCAGACAGGCTCAGAACCTGCGGACGCGCGGCGCGCTGCCGTTCCTGCATCATGTGGATGCGCGAGAGGTCCTCGTTCGCAATCGTGTTGTAGTATTCGCGCTTGTTTTCGAGCCAGGCGAGTTCGAATGCCACGGCATTGGCGATCCCGGCTTCGAAGCCGATCGTTTCGGCTGCGGCACCGTCGAACACCACTTTGCGCGTTTCGAAGCGATCGAGCCGGACTTGACGCACTTCACGCAGAACCGATGCTGCTTCAAGCGCGACCGAACCACCGACCACCAGTTCGAGATGAGAAGCGGCGCAGGCCTGCGCCACGGTCAGCACTGCGTCGGTGATCTGGCGTTCGTTGATCGCCTGGCGCGGCAGCCCGCGCGACAGGGTGAAATCGACCCGGCCGAAGACGATGCCATCGACATTGCCCCTTGCCAGCGGCAACATGGCCTCGAGATTGGCCAGCGTGGTTTCGGTTTCGAGATTGAACAGGAATTCGGTGTTCTCTTCGTTTGCGCCGAAAGTCTTCTCCTTGGCCTCAATGAATTTGCGGAGCGCGTAAGGCGTCTCCACCATGGGGCCGATAATGTAATCCGCGCCGTAGAGGCGGGATGCGACCAGATCGGATACGGCCTCGCAGCCACCGATCTTGAGCGCGAGCTTGAGATCGGCGCGATAGACCAGTTCCGTCAGGCGAAGCAGTTCGTCTGGCCGGGTTCCCTCGGCTTCGAATTCGGCTTTCACGGCAACGATCCCAAAACGATCGCGGCCCCTTTTCAGCATGTCGAGCATCCGGCGTTCTGTAGAATTCATCGTTGCATCCTCCTGTGCGCAATGCCTTGGGCATGGGAAAGACGCAGCATTCCGCGGGTTTCCGTATGAAAACCGCCGGAAAATATTTTCTCGTTCCCTGTTGCGGGATCGTGGATTCCACTCCGTCAAAGCTATGATGCATGGCTTGGTGAAATCTCTTCTGGCGGCGTTTGCGGGCCTTGTTCCGGCGCTCGCCTCTGTGGGGCAGGCTGGGGCGCAACCCTTGTCTGACGGATATGATGCGGCATCGCGCAGCCGGATGCAGGCGATGCCTGAGCTAACGCAGGCGGTGATGCCAATGCCAATGCCAATGGCCGTGCGGGCTATCCCGCAGCGACGCGCGCAACGCACTGCATTGCCCCATCTTTCATCGCGTTTCGGATATCGTATGCATCCGATACTGGGCCGACGCGCCCTGCACGCGGGCATCGATATTCCCGGCCCCATGGGGTCGCCGGTGCAGGCGTCCGCGGGCGGTGTCGTAAGCTTCGCCGGCCGGTCAGGTGGCTATGGCGCCATGGTGGAAATCGATCACGGCAATGGTTTGCGCACGCGTTATGCGCATCTTTCGCGTCTTGGCGTGCGTGGCGGGATGCTGGTCAATACCGGCGATACCATCGGATTGATGGGGGCGAGCGGGCGTGCGACGGGTAGCCACCTGCATTTCGAGGTGCGTGTGCATGGCCGTGCAACCGATCCACTGGATTGGCTGGGGCAGACGTTTCCGCGTGCTGCGTTGCGCGTCCGCGAATTCGCGGCGGTGGGGGGTGCATGGGTTCCATCGGAACCGCATCTGTCCGATTATGCGCGTGCGCGCCATGAACAGGGATCGAGCATGGGGAAGGGTTTGTGATGCCTGTGCGAAAGGCAGGATTTTTGTTGTACAGCCCCCGGCATCTTGAGCCGGTTCGAGGCGGGTGGGCATGGGATTGCCCCGCTGCCCTTGGCAATCCGGACGCATAGTGCTTGGCTATGATTATGGAACAGGACAAGCAGATTCAGGGCTTGCAGCGCGTGTTGCTGAACGAGCGCCATCGGCTGCTTCGTTTTCTGGTCGCGCGCGGGGCGGGGGACGAAGCCGAGGACGTGCTTCAGGATCTGTGGCAGCGTATCCATACCGTGCCATCGCAACCGGTGACCGAGCCT
Source organism: Caenibius tardaugens NBRC 16725 (assembly GCF_003860345.1). Classification (GTDB taxonomy): domain Bacteria; phylum Pseudomonadota; class Alphaproteobacteria; order Sphingomonadales; family Sphingomonadaceae; genus Caenibius; species Caenibius tardaugens. The sequence goes on along the minus strand of NZ_CP034179.1, from coordinate 1,167,949 downwards.
GTCTCCTATCTGTTTCGCGCCGCTGAAAACCTGATGCGTGATCGGCGGCGATCACAGGTCAGCCGCGAACGGCGCCAGCATGACTGGTACGAGGCGGGGCCGACAGCGGAAGAATTGCCGCAGGGCGAACGCGCGCTGATCGCGCGCGAGCGTTTGCGCGCGGTCGATCAGGTTCTGTCAGGGCTTGGCTTCCGGGTAGACCGGGTATTTCGCCGGTATCGTCTGGATGGTGTCGGGCAGGCCGCCATCGCGGCGGAGCTGGGGATCAGCCTCAGTTCTGTCGAGAAAGATTTACAGAAGGCTTACCGTGCCTTGGCCGAATTGAAGGTGAGACTGGATGCGGAGTAGAGCGAAGGACTTCGTCATTGTGATGCTATGAATATGCAAGACCAAGGGGCCAATATCCGGGAGGAAGCTCGCCGGTGGGTAATCGCAACCCGTGATCCGTCCTTCGACGGCTGGGATCGTATGGCCGATTGGCTGGAACAGGATGCCGCGCACCTGTCCGCCTATGAGGAGGCGCTCGATCTCGATGCATGGGCGGGCGATGCCCTGGCCACGATACCGTTTGCCGCCCATGAAGGCAGGCATGCCGGGGACCATGCCGATACGGACAATGTCGTTGCCTTCACGCCACCGGCGCGCAGCCGGCGCTGGTTTCTCGGCGCAGGCATGGCGGCGGCGATTGTGGCGGCGCTGGGCGCCTGGGCTGTGGTCGAACGGATGGACAGCAATACCATCATGACTCAACCGGGGGAGCGGCGCACCCTGCAACTGGCCGACGGTTCGCGTGTGATCCTCAATGGCGGGACGACGCTCCGTCTGGATGAAACCAATCCGCGCCTTGTGGAACTGGCGCAAGGCGAGGCCTTGTTTGAAGTGCGCCACGATGACAGCGATCCCTTCGTGGTGATGGCGGGTACCACTCGGCTGGTCGATGCCGGCACGATTTTCAATGTCCAGAGCGAGCATGGTCTGGTCGATGTGGCGGTGGCGCATGGCGCGGTCATTTATGAACCGGGCGCGCGGGAAATCCGGCTGGATGCGGGTGATGCCCTGCATCGTTCGACAAAGGATGCCGAACCGGTCTTGCGCAAGGCGAGTACGGAAACGGTCGGCAGTTGGCAGTCTGGCGTGTTACAGTACGACAATATCCCGCTGGATGTCGTGGCCCGCGATCTGGAGCGAAACACGGGCCTGCAAGTTCGGCCGGAAGCGGGTATTGAAAAGCTCCGCTTCACAGGTACGCTCACAGTGGCCGGAACGCCCCAGCAGGTATTCGCCCGGATTGGGCCTCTTTTGGGGGTGCGGTTCGCACCCGATGGTTCCGCATGGAAGATGATACCTGCCAATGGTTCGCGCCCTTAGTTTTCTGCCGGTTGCCGCCGCACTGATCGCTGCACCCGCCTATGCGCGGGATGAAGCTGTGGAGGTGCATGTCGCGGCTGGGCGGCTCGATTCCGCTGCGCGCGCTTTGGCCGAACAAGCCGGCATCAGCATCGGATTTTCCGATCCGGCCTATGGCGCGCTGAAAGGCGGGGCGGTCAAAGGCCGCATGACCGTGCAGCGCGCGCTGGCCCAATTGCTGCGCAAGACCGATCTGCGCGCACGCCAGGTCGCCACGGCCAGTTATCGCATCGAGCCGGCGCCAAAAGTGGCTTTCGGGCCGACAAGGCCTGCCGCCGCGCGCCCGGCACCGGTTCGCGCGCACTTGCCTGCGGCTGTCCTGCCGCCGCCGCGTGAAATCGTCGTCACCGCGACAAAGCGGGATATCCCGCTGGGTGCCTATCCCGGCGGCATCCAGATCATCGATGGCAGCGAATTGTCCCCGGCAGATGGGGCGCGTGGGTCCGCCGCGATCGAAGCGCGTCTTGCCAGTGTGGTGACCACGCATCTGGGGCCCGGGCGAAACAAGCTGTTCATTCGCGGCATTGCGGATTCCAGTTTCGTGGGGCCGACACAGGCCACTGTGGGGCAATATTGGGGGAACAGCCGGATAACCTACAGCGCGCCCGATCCCAGCTTGCGGCTTTACGATGTGCGCAGTGTGGAGGTTCTGGAAGGGCCGCAGGGTACGTTATACGGTGCCGGTTCGCTGGGCGGCGTGGTGCGCGTGGTGCCGCGTGAACCCGATCTGGATCAGGTGGGCGGCGCGGCATGGGGCGGCGCGCAAGCGGTGCAGGACGGGCAACCGGGCGTTGACGGGGGTGCCATTTTCAATCTGCCGCTGGTGGAAGGAAAGCTGGGCTTGCGCGCGCTGGCCTTCGGCGCGATCGAAGGGGGCTATATCGACGATACGGGGCGCGGCCTGCGCGATGTGAACGATGTCCGCACGCTGGGTGGCCGGGTCGCCCTGCGTTTCGATCCGGGGAATGACTGGACTGTCGATCTCAGCGCCGTGGGCCAGCGGATCGATGGCGATGACAGCCAATATGCCGAGCGTGAGAGTGGTGGGCTGAAACGGGAAAGCACGATCGCGCAACCCTATCGCAATGATTTCTGGCTGGCCGATCTGATCCTGCGCAAGCGTTGGGGATCGCTCGAACTGACGACCTCGCTCGGCTACACGCGGCAATATGTGTTTGAACAGTTCGAAGGCGCGGAACTGGCGCAACCGAACGATCCGGCCATGGCCCCGGCGTTCAACGCATCGATCGCACGCTATACGCAGAAAAATCGCGTGGAAATGCTGACGGCGGAAACCCGGCTTGCGCGGATGAGCAAGGACGGGAAGGGCTGGCTGATTGGCTTGAGCCTGCTGAGCAACGAGGCGCGGGTCAATCGCGACATGGAAGGGGCGGTGATCGGCGCGCCCCTGACCGGGGTCCGCAACAAGGTGCGTGAAGCGACGCTTTATGGCGAAGGCACGGTTGAACTGTTTCCCCGGTTCACCGTCACGCTGGGCGGGCGACTGACATATTCCAGTCTGACCGGCGATTCCGAGGATGTCCTGCCGCTTTACGCGTACAGCAAATTTCCCGAGGCCAGCAAGGCGCGAAAGGAAACGCGTTTTCTCCCCTCCGCTGCAATTGCCTATCGTCCCACCGATGAATTGACCTTGTTCGCGCGTTATCAGCAGGGTTTCCGTCCGGGCGGGATCTCCGTGCGGCGGGAATTTATCCAGCGTTACAAGGGTGACAGAGTTTCGACATTCGAAGGCGGCGCGCGGTATCGCGATGCGCGGCTCGAGGTGGAAGCCAGTGCATCATGGACGAAATGGCGCAACATCCAGGCGGACATGATCGATGGCTTCGGCTTTCCAACGACGCTCAATGTCGGGGACGGGCGGGTGCTTTCGCTTGGTATCGCATCGCGTTGGCGCCCGGTGGCGGGGCTGGAACTGGATGCGGCGATCTACTTTAATGATAGCAAGGTATCCGATCCTTCGGAACTCGCCTTGTCGATCAGCCGGGCCACTACGGCCATAATCGAAGGTCGGCCCGAAGCTGATGTTCCCTTTACCGCATCGGATTTCCGGCAACTGCCCAATATTGCCGATATCAGCGGGCGCTTTGGCGTTTCCTATACGACCGCCCTGTCCGATACCGCCGATCTGCGCGCGCGGGGGTATCTGCGTTATGTGGGCAAGTCGACACTGGGGGTCGGGCCGATCCTCGGGCAGTTACAGGGCAATTATGCCGATACCGGTCTGGAAGTCAGAGTGGGCAATGCCCGGCGCGGCATCAGCCTGACGCTGACCAATCTTCTCAACGGGCGGGGCAATCGGTTTGCGGTTGGTTCCCCGTTCCTGCTGCGCGATCGCAACCAGATAACCCCGCTGCAGCCGCGCACTGTGCGGCTGGGTTTCGATATGAGCTTCTGATCGCGCAACAAGCCGCTGTGCCATGTGTTCCGCATTGGATATGATGGAATGGCGTTGCCTGCGCGGGGGCGGCCTTGCGGGTTATCCGCTATGCCGCCCCTGAGCTTCACCTGTGCGCCGGTTGTCCCGTTGCCGCGGCGGTATGCTCCCTAGACCTCAATTTCCACGCGGCCATCGATAACACGGGTGGCAAAGGTCGCCACCGGTTCCGTCACGGGCGTGGTCAAGGCTTCCCCCGTCCTGATGCAGAACTTGCCCTGATGCAACGGGCACTCGATGCAGCCATCCTCCACCCAGCCATCCGACAACGGCGTGTTGCCGTGTGTGCACAAATCGTGGATCGCGAAATGAACCCCTTCGTGCAGGAACAGCGCGATCGGCTTGCCACCGGCGATGACCGCGACAACCTCTCCCTCCGCGACCAGGCCGTCTGGCCCCACGTCATGCCACTGTGTCATAGGTCCCTCCGTCAGATCGGCAGGGCGAGCAGCGTCTGGACGCGCGCCGTTTCAAAAATGCAGCGCTTGCGTGCGAAGCGCCAACCCGCGTCATTGCGCACGACCCGGCTTTGATAGCGGCCGACCTGATAGACCTGCGATTGCCCCTGCTGGTTCGAATTGATCACCAGATAGTTGCAGGTCAGATCAAGGCCGTCGTCATCCTGCGCGACAATCGCCAGACCCGACAGGAAATGCCGGTATGCCTGCGGTGCAAAAATGTTCGCATTGCGCAAGGAGACGATGCGATCGCGCAACATGCGCCGGTTTTCGCACCGCATGACAGGCGCGGGCAGTCCGGCATCCTCATTTTCACGGGGCATGATCTCATAGAGGCAATCCTCTGTGAAAAGATCGGGCCATTCCTCAAGGCGGTCATTGTCGATGATATCGACATAGCGATCCATGACGCCCTGTATTTCAAGGCGGAGCAGCAGATCCTGTCTCATGCCTGCACCTCCGCGCTTTCAGTCTCGTCGGACAGCGGAATATCCATCAACTTGCGATACCCTTTCCAGAAAGAGCGGAGGAGATGTTCGGTAATAAGGGTGTTCTTCTGATCGGGCGCGGCCTTGGCCATTTCGATCACTGAATGGGCACTGCCATCGCGCACCGTTCCGCGCTGAACCAGTTCGGTCGCTTCGGTATCTTCCATCGAAATGTAGCCCGCCGGGCCAACGAGATTGGCCTGCTTGATACGCAGCGCGCGCAGTTCGGGCGTGTCGTCGTCATACCCGAAGAAGTGAAAGATCAGCTCGAAATTATTGGGGCCTTTCGGCAGAAGCTGGCGCGCAACCAGCGTGTTATGGATCTGTTGTATGACCAGTTGCGGGAATATCGGCTGGATATGGTTGGTCGCCACCAGATCGAATTCCGGAACGAGCGCCAGCAAGCTTTCGTCCTCCAGATGGAAGCCTTCATCATAGGAACGAATATCCTGCTGCTTATAGGCTTCGGCCGTATCCGCTTCTTCCTTGATCGCCAGAATGATGCTGTGCAGGCCATCCTTGCCATCGGTCGTGCAATGCGCCTTCATCCCCACCCGGAAAATGTTGAACGTGGTGTGAAACAGATGAAGCAGGCTGGCGTGATAGGGGTCCTTCACGTTCTCCAGATAGAGTTTCCAGTTTGAATTGGAGTACTGTCTGGTGCACCCGAGATAGCGGACAGGCTTGTGAAAGACGCGATCAATATAGCTGGCCATTTCCGGGCCGACATAGTCGACGAAGTCTTCCACGGTGTCGCTGAACGTTGCGAAAACCAGGCCGCGATATTCCTGCACGCGCAACCGGCGCAGGCCGTGGTCGGCATTGTTAAAATCGCGCGGCATCCCTTCCGCGCCCTTCTGCCCACGCCGGAACGGGACGCCGATCAACTGGCCTTGCGGGTCGTAGCTCCATTGGTGGTAGACGCAATTGTGGCTCATCGCGTTGCCCCGCGCCATGCGGCACACAATCGCGCCGCGATGCGCGCAGCGATTGACCCAGGCCGCCAGATCGCCGTTCGCGTCGCGCGTCAGGACAACCGGCGTGTCACCCACGAAAGTGCTTTTGAAGTCACCTGGATTTGGCGTCTCATCCGCAAGGCCAAGAAAATTCCAGGTTGGTCCGCGGTAGATCCGTTCCTGTTCCCGATCGTAGATTTCCTGACTGCTGAAAACGCTATAGGGAACACGCGATCCGTCATCCCGGGGAAACGTCACCTTCATCGAAGCTGCCGTCGTTGGTGCCGTAGTCATATGCTCGTTCCTGCAGGTTGATTTGACGTCGGCATGCTGCGCAATCAGGGGAACGCCCGGCAATCCGCATTGCGCGGTTACGGCAGGGACTATCCGAATATCGCAAAGAAATTCTTCAATGATCTTGAGGCAGAAGAAGAATTCGCAAATGATAAGGCAACAAAAGGACTATGACGGGGGCCGCATATGAGAATCGCCAAACGCCTGTCGATCGACCCTGCAAGTCAATTGTTCGTATCAAGCGATCTCGATGATGCGCGCGCGCGGATTTCCAAGGTTATGCAGCCGCATCGGCTCCGCCCGTTGTCGCGCGCGTCAGCCGTGTCGGCACGGATGAGCTTCCTGCGTATGCCTGGCCTCGGACTTGGGACCATCCGGTTTGGCGCGATGGGGCTCGAACTCGATTATGTTGACGATTATCATCTGTTGATCTTCTGCATCGAAGGGGCAGGCCGCTTCATGACGCGCGCGGGCGATATCGAAATCGGCGGTGCAAGCGGGATTTGCCTGGCGCCGGGCGAGCCGGTGCGCGCCGAATTTTCCGAAGACTGCGAACAATTCGTGGTGCGCATCGATGCCTCAGCGATGCGGCGGGCCTGCACAGCGCGCGAACCCGCGCTGCACAGGCGGATCGATCTGACCCGCGCTGTTCTCAGACCATGGGCGAACCTTGCCCATCTGATGACGAACGATGCGGCAACGCTCGATCTGCTTCGGCGCGACAAGACAATTGGCGGCGAATATGCGGAACTTTTCGTAAGTGCCCTGTTGCAGGGGCAGGAGATTTCCGACGGCGCGGCCAACCGGATGATTGCGCCCGCTTCGGTGAAACGCGCGGAAGCGTACATCGACGCCTGTTTCGCCGAAGACCTCACCCTTTCCGATATCGCGCGCGCCGCTGCCGTGCCGGTCAGGACCCTGCTTCATGGATTTCAGCACTTTCGCGACGATACCCCGATGCGCTGTTTGCGCAATCGACGGCTGGATGAAGCCAAGGCCCTGTTGATCGGCGGCCGCGGCGTCCGGACAGTGGCCCAGGTCGCGACGGACGTCGGGTTTCATCATCTCGGCAGATTTTCGCAGGAATACAGGGCACGCTTCGGCGAAGCGCCGTCAGCCAGCCTGCGGCGGTCGCGTCTGTCCTGACGCTTGCGCGATTGCAACACGGCGCGGCTGCAGGGCGGCGCACGCATTGCATTCCGGTTGTTGTTCCGCACTTTGCGTCGATTCTGCAGCCCGGTGCGCTGGGGAGCGCGCTGTAATTGCACTTTAAGCCCATCGCTTGCGCGCGTGCCCTCTAACGCAAACGCGGGCGATGGCATTCTGGCTCTGGTGAAAAGGGGGGACGATTGAATGCTTCAAGTCGTGGCGACTGGCCGGACGCCTTGTCTGCCGCTTCACGATCCAAAGCGCAATCGTCCGGTGGGGCCAATCTTCGGGGTTGTTCTTCACACCATTTCCAAGGCTGGAAACAAATAAGTCTGGAGGGAAAAATGAAATACGGAGTTTGGCGAATATCCACGTCTGCTGTCGTGCTGGCAATGATCGCTTCCCCCGCCGCAGCGCAAGATCATGCGGGGGGCGTGTCGGCGTTGGAAGATATTGTGGTGACCGCCCGCAAACGGACGGAAAGCCTGCAGGACACGCCACTAGCCGTAACCGCGCTTAGCGCCTCCGCGCTCGAGGAACGGCAAGTCAGCACAATCGCGGATATGGGCAAATTTACCCCGAATGTCAGTTTCGACAGCGGTTCCGCGATTTCCGGCAGCAGCAATTCGGCGACCGTCTTCATCCGCGGTATCGGCCAGACGGATTTCAGTCTGACAATCGATCCGGGCGTCGGAATCTATCTCGACGGGGTCTATATCAGTCGCGCGGTCGGCGCACTGCTTGATACTGCCGAGACCAGCCAGATCGAAATCCTGCGCGGCCCCCAGGGCACGCTGTTCGGCAAGAACACGATTGGCGGTGCGATTGCGATCACGTCCAAGGCGCCATCGCAGGATCTGGAACTGGGGCTTGAGGCCGTCACCGGTCGTTATGGACGGACCGATTTCAAAGGCGGCTTCAATATCCCCGTTTCGGACACGTTCGCAGTGCGCGGTTCAGTCAGTTACCAGAAACGTGATGGCTATGGCCGGCGTCTGACCGACGATGTCCGCACCGGCGACAAGGACAGTCTTTCCGGCAGACTGGTCGCGGCCTGGACGCCCAGTGCAGACCTGACTGTCACTTTCGCGGCCGATGCCACGCGCGCCCGCGAAAACGAACCGCCGATCAAGGTTCTGGCGAACAATGAGTACGGGTTTTTCCCAATTCTTTACAATAATTTTGGGGCAGGTGCGGCTGCGGGATGCGCCAATCTGCTGACTGGCCCGAGTTCGGTCAACAATCCGCTGTGTTATAATAGCCAGTGGCTTACCAATTCGCCGTACACCAATTTCAATGGCGACAGGAACAAGTCCGATCTGGATGTCTTCGGTCTCAGCCTGACTGTCGAACGCCATAGCGACGCCTTCGGCATCAAGTCGATCACGGCCTATCGCGAACTCGACAGCTCGTTTTCGCTGGAACACGATGGTGCACCGGTCAGATCATCGAATACCAGCAACATTTACAGCCAATGGCAGTTCAGCCAGGAACTGCAATTCAGCGGCACCGCCTTCGATTCCCTGAAATGGCTTGTCGGACTGTATTATCTCAAGGAAAAAGGGACCGATCGAAACACTATTCAACCGGGCACAGGACAGCCTCTGGGCTTTCTTAGCGGGGGCAAGGTCGACAACGACAGCTATGCCGCCTTCGCGCAATTGATCTATGCGATCACGCCGCAATTCAACCTCACGCTGGGCGGCCGCCTGACGCACGAGAAGAAGCGTTTTCTGGCGGACCAGTACATTACATCGATCAGCCCCGGTGCTTCGGCCTTTCTCGCCATGCTGGGGATAGTCGATTTCAATGGCGATGGCGGCCCGCTTGCACTGGGCGATCGCTTCCTGCCGCTGACGCAAAGCGCCACCAAAGTCACCGAATTCACCCCGGCGGTCACGCTGGACTATCGTTTCGATGATGGACCGCTGGTTTACGCCACATATTCGCGCGGTTTCAAATCGGGGGGCTTTACCCAGCGGGTCTTCCCGCCGCTGACACAAATTCCTTCATTCAAACCGGAATTCGTCACCAGCTATGAAGTCGGCCTGAAAAGCGAATTTTTTGACCGGCGTGTGCGGCTTAACCTTGCCGCATTCCTGACCGATTACAAGAATCTGCAGACCAATGTGACCGTGCTTATCGCACCCACCGTTCAGAATGCCGGTCGGGCACGGATGAAAGGTTTCGAAGGCGAAATCGAAGCGGTGGCGGCGAAATGGCTCCGGTTCAACGGAGGCTTTGGTTACACCCATTCAGAGTATCGCGAAGTTCCGGCTGTCGCCGCGCCGGTTACTGTCGACAGCCATCTGCCCAATGCGCCGCGATGGACCGCGTCAGCCGGTTTTACGGCCGATATCCTCGATACCGATATCGGCACGCTGAGTTTCCGGGGGGATTGGGCTTATCGTGGCGGCCATTACAAGGACGCCGCCAATACACCGCAGTTGCACCAGTCGGGATATAGCGTGGTCAACGCATCGCTCACCTACTCGACCAAGGATGACCGCTGGTCGGTGAGTACGGGTGCGACCAATCTCACCAACAAGAAATATATGGTGACAGGGTATGCCGATCTGGCGGGTGCGGGGATCGCTTACGCGATCTATGCGCGCCCGGTCGAATGGTTCCTGCGCCTTAAATACCAGCTGTGAGGGGGGCTGCCGGGCATGGGCAGTTTGTGCCCGTGCCCGGCAGTATCACAAGTTGCGGCAGAGTATCGGGCAGGACTCTACGCACAAGGCTTTGGCGTATTGGTGTCCGGATATCGGTACGTGATTGCCGCCGCGCCCTGACCAGATTGCAGGGGCGGTGCGATGACCTTGTTTGGGGGAATGACTGTGTAGCCCCCCTGCTGTTTCCCGAAACTGTGATCATTCGGTTGCCGGGATGGGGCGCGCGCAGGTCAGCGCGTTACGAGCGGACCGGTTCCGATTGTGCCAGAAGGAATGCCAGAACACGCTCGTTGAATGCAGCCGGGGCCTCGATATTGATCAGGTGCCCGGCGCGTTCGACCACATGCAGTTGTGCGCCGGCGATCAGCCGGGCGATTTCTGCCGCTTCTGCTGGCGGCGTCAAATGGTCATCTTCGCCGACCATGACCAGCGTGGGGGCCGTGATCAGGGAAAGATCGGCAAGAGTGACATCCGCGACATTCGCCTCGATCGCCTTGAGATAGCTGTCCTTGTGCAGCATCGCGAGGCTTTCCACGAGTTGGGCAACCGCTTCGACCGAGGCGTGGGGCGATACCAGCGAAGCGGCGACCTGTTCTGCGATATCGGCAGGTGTCTTGCCGCTTAGTAGGGGGGCCTGCCGCGATTGAATAAAGGCGTTCCGTCGTTCCAGAGGCCAGTCCTTTGGCCCCTGGGTGGTATCGCACAGCACCAGAGACTGTACCCGATCGGGATGACGGACGGCAAAATGCATGGCTATCCGTCCACCCATCGACAATCCGACAAGATGGGCGCGGCGATGGCCAAGGTGATCGAGGACGCGGAGCAGATCCTGCGACATCTCTTCAAATGTCAGGGGGCCGTCATAATCGTCACTGTCTCCCCACCCGCGCGCGTCCCATGCCGCCACTTGAAAATGCTGTGCGAGCGGGCCGATATTGTCCCGCCAATTGCGCCTGTTGCCGCCGATGCCATGCAGCAGCACGACCAGATCGCCGGTACCCCCGACATTGAGGGCGATGAAGGGGGCTGGGCCCACGCGTTCAACGTGGATCAACGGCATTGGCATTGCGTGTTTCCCTTGTGCAGCATGAAGGCGGTATGCGACCGCGAGAATGATCAGCTGATGCAAAGCCGGCCACGATCAACCACCATCTGGTCGTCGACGTGGATAGTGGCGTTGCGCATTGGCAGATCGAAGTGGTTCAGCGTTTCCCGTCGCGCGACGTGACTGGCGCCGATGCCGAGCAGGAAGTTGCCTGCGAATGTCCGCGCTTCGATGCCGTTGGTGTCGGCCTTGTCGTACATTACCATGCTTTCCCAGCGTGCTTTGGGATTGGTCCCCCAGCCGAGGTGCGAGGTGGTCAGAGCATTTTCATCGTTCCATGCCGCAGAATAGGACCGGAACAGTTCGGCATCGACCCCATCGCCTTCGACGTCGACGATCACGTCCTTCTCGATGTGCAGCGTCATCGGCCGTTCCAGATACCGTTTGAACGTGCAGTTCAGATCGCCGACATCGACCACCACTTTGCCGTTGACGCATCCTGCGGCGGGCGATGTGGCAACCAGACCGCCCGGCCAATGGCCGAGCGGCATCTGCGCGTTGACGATACCCGTTGCCGTGATCGCCTGGCCACCGCGCAGGTCGACGATCAGATCGGTGCCGGCGTCCGACACGATGTGCATCGTCCGGGCCTGATTCAGTAGGTCATAACCGCGCAACGTTGCGGCGATTTCCGCGTCGTTGAGGTTGAGCCGTTCAAGCGCTTCGGGGTGTTCGTTGAGGATATAGAGCGCCCGCAGGCCAACGGACAGGAGATCGTGCAATTCGGGTGAATGGAGCATGCCTTCGACTGTCAGATCCACGATCAGATCGCATGGCGCCAATCCCTTGATCACCGGGCCAAGTCCCTGCATCGAGGCCGATGTTCCGGTGGAGCGTGTGGGAACCACGGTATCGATCGGTGGCGTAGTGGCGACAAATTTGAAGCTGCGCGCCCCGATGATCGACAGGGCCAGTTCCACCAGATGCACGTTCAATTGCCGCGACTGCGTTTCGCATACGATCCCGACAAGATTTCCTTCGACGACGCCCGATGCGACCAGCGCATCGCGAAACATGCGAATCCATTTGCCTTCGATACGATCGTTCAACATTGCGCCTTCCCCCAGACATCAGGATGAAAAGCACTATAGCCAGCGGCCAACGACGCCCGGTAGGCGATTACTGCAACATCACAGTCATTTGTTTTTTAATATATTTTTCTAGATTACGGCTGTTTCTGTGCCGGGAAATTGCAGCATTCGGGCGTTGTCGTTTTCATGCCTTGCACAGGCGTTTCCGGCGTATCGCTCACCGTTCGCCGCGGGTATGCGCCAGCGCCCATTCGCGCAGTTCCGTCTTCAGAATCTTGCCCGTGGCGGTGTGCGGCAAGGCATCGACGAACAGTATCGTGTCGGGCAACCACCATTTGGCAACCCGCGTCTCGAGAAAGCGCAGAATATCGTCACCCGAAACAGGTGCATGCGGCTTGCGCACGACGAACAGCAGCGGGCGTTCGCCCCACTGGGGATGTGGGATGCCGACAACGGCCGCTTCCCCCACGCCATCGCAGCCCATCACCGCATTTTCGAGCTGGATCGAGCTGATCCATTCGCCGCCGGATTTGATCACATCCTTGGAACGGTCGGTGATCTGCATGTAACCGAGGGGGTCAATCGTTGCGATGTCCCCCGTATCGAAAAAGCCCCGACCGTCGAGCGCGCTTTCCTCCTGCCGGTAATAGCGTTCGACGATCCACGGCCCCTTTACCATCAGCCGCCCCGGTGTGGCGCCATTGCGCGGAAGACTTTCGTGGTCGTCGTCGCACACGATCATTTCCACCCCGAATAGCGCACGTCCCTGCTTGCATCTGAGGTCCAGTTGCTGATCGGGGGGCAGGGCGGCGGCGGCCGCGCTCAGTGTGCCGACTGTTCCCACAGGGGACAGTTCGGTCATCCCCCAGGCGTGCAGGACTTCGATGCCGAACCGCCGGGCGAACACTTCGATCATTGCTCGTGGGGCTGCGGACCCGCCGATGATCACGCGTTCCAGCGCCCCAAGGCCTTTTTCGGTCTGTTCGAGGTAATGCAGCATGGATGTCCAGACCGTTGGCACCGCACCGGTTATGTTTACCCCTTCATCGATAATCATCGCATGCAGCGAAGGCGCATCGAATTTGTCGCCGTTGAGCACCAGCTTGGCCCCGACCATCGCAGCGGCATAGGGTAAACCCCACGCGTTGGCATGATACATGGGAACAACCGGCATGAGCACGGAACGGGAAGACAGTTGAAAGGCGTCGATCTGAACGCTGGCCATGCTGTGCAGCACGTTCGAACGGTGCGAATAGAGCACGCCTTTGGGATCGCCTGTCGTGCCGGATGTATAGCACAGGCCTGACGGATCATTCTCGTCGACTTCGACCCAGGCGAAATCACCCGACTGCGCCTGAAGAAGCTCTTCATAACACAGGAATGCGATGTCTCGTTCTGTGGGCATATGGGCCCTGTCGGTCAGCACCACATAGTGGGTGATCGTTTCGAATTGCGGCGCGAGCTGTTCGACCAGATCGACGAAACTCAAGTCGAGAAACAGTATCCGGTCGCCAGCGTGGTTGGCGATATAGACGATCTGTTCGGCGAACAGCCGTGGATTGATCGTATGCGCCACCGCGCCCGCGCCGGGTATGCCGAAAAAACATTCGACGTGTCGATAGGTGTTCCATGCGAGCGTCGCCACCCGGTCGCCGCGTCCGATGCCGAGGGCTTGCAGACCCTCGGCCAGTTGCCGCGCGCGATGGGCGATATCACCCCAGGTCGTACGGTGGGTGCCACCTTCCAGCGCCTCCGTGACGATTTCCTGGCTGCCGTGATTTTGCGCGGCGTGGTCCAGCAGTTTCGAAACGACAAGCGGCCAGTTCTGCATGAGACTCGGCACAAAACCTCTCCGATTATTTTCTTGTTCGCGTGTCGCGCGCGCTTTCCCGACGCGCGCCCAGAGACTGTTTACACGGTCGTCCGAAGACGAAAAGATGCGTTCAGGCCACCATGGTATTGGGTTCAAGCCCCAGCATGACCCGTCCGAACGGTTCGAACGAGGTATCCGGTTCGAACAGGAAGTGGTTTGCCATCATCGTCACATCGCGCAGAACGCGCTGCAGGGGGTGATCCGCCATGAAGCTGGAAGACCCCGCAGCAGAAGCGAGATCCTGCACCACGTCGCGCGCCTCGGCGACGCAATGCGCCGCGCCGGACCGGATATTGACACGTTGCAGCAAGGTGAGCTGCCCTGCTGTTTGCCATTCCTTCAATTGGCGGGCCAGTGCGTAAAGGTACTGTTCCGCCGCCTGCAACCGGGTTTCAGCGCGTGCCAATCGTGTCACTGCGAGAGGGTTGTTGATCGTATTCGTGCCGTGGATCGGGCTGACATAGGACAGCAATTTGTCGCGATAGGCATCGATCGCGCCGTAGGCCGCGGCCACGATTGGTGACGCCGCGCCGAATGTCGCCGAAGCGAAACGCGGGACCTGATATTGCCACCCATCGAAATCGGCATAGCCCGCACCGCCGCCCTTGGCGGATTGCGTATAAGGAACGACGCGGCGTTCGGGGATGAAGATGTCGGGATATTCAAGATCATGACTGCCCGTGGCGCGCATACCTGATGAATTCCAGGTGTCATGGACAATGACCTGACCGGGTTCGACCAGGAAATCGCACAGGCAGTCGCTGCCATCCTCGCCTGCGCCTTCGGCTATTCCGTCAATCAGGATCCAGTGGGCGTGATTGATGCCTGTGGCCCATTTGGACCGGCCACGCAGACGATAACCGCCGTCGACCTTTGTCCCCCGAACAGTCGCGGGAGACAGCATCACGGGCCCGATGGCCCACCCCCGATCGGCCTGAATTTCCCGGCGGGTTTCTTCAGGAAAGCAAAGCCAGAGCCAGTTGTGAATGATGAAGAAGCCGATCTGCCACGCCGATGACGCGTCACCCCGCCCGAGCGCCACCACCACGCGGCATGCGGTTTCCCAATCCAGTTCGAACCCGCCCAGCGATTTTGGTGTCAGGATCTTGTAAAATCCGGCTTCGCCCGCCTCGCGGATCGTATCATCCGAAATTCTGCGTGCGGCTTCACCGGCAGCGGCGCGCGCGGCGATGCGCGGCGCCATATCTCGCGCGCTCTGTACCAGCCTGTCGATATTGGCTTGGTCACTGTCCGCAATTACAATGCGGCGCTGTATTTCCGACATGGCTCGATACCCTTCTTCCGAAAAACTTCCGGGAGCCATAGTGTCACCGTGCGCAGCCGCAGGTTAGGCGCAGCCTGCAAAACATGATGCGATAGTGCAACCTTGCAGGCTGAAATCACGTCGGTCGTGCCGTCAGGCCATAGCCTGCATTACATGGTGACTGTCAAAATATTCTGAAATTCCAATGATCTTCCGATCTGAAAAGTCGAAGATCATGCAGTAATCGTTGTCGTATTTTTTTCCGTTTTTCAATGTGCCGGTACCATTGAGCATGACCACTACGCTGCTGGCGGAGGGTAGCACCCGGTCAATCCGATAGCGCGGACCACTGTCCTCGAAAGCCGCGCCCACTTGTGCGAACAGCGACAGTATTGCCGTGGCGCCGGAGATTTTCTGGGAAAAGGGGTGCCTTCCGGTGACAACATAGACGATATCGTTATGCAGCAAGGATTGAAAACGATCGATGTCCCGCGCCGAGAGTGCGTTTATTGCGGCAACAGCCGTTTCTTCCAGCGACAAATCCGGCACAGCCAGTTCTCCTATTTCGATGGGCGTTACGATGGGTGGGAAGGCCGGATGCGCGCTTTCAGAGCGGCTGTTATGACCGGCGCCCCCAATGTTCAAAAAGCGGACTGCCAGAAAACGGGCAGCGTCCGCACGCGCATTCAGTCCAACAGTTCCATCCCGCCTGCCTTCCGTTTGACAGTGGTGGAGGGCAGTTCGCCAAACATCTCGCGGTAGGCTGCAGCGAAGGCGCTGCCATCGTAAAAACCCCACTGCGCCGCAACATCGGCGATGACACAGCGCTGGCTTCCGGCCAACAGCTCGGTACGAATATGATGCAGCCGCAATTGCCGCGCATAGGCCATGGGACCAATGCAAAACAGTTTCTTGAACCAGTAATGTAAAGTTCGTGCAGGAACGCCTGATGCTGCGACGACGGATGCGCGATCGAGTATTTCGTCTTGCAGATGACGCTCGATATAATCGAGCGCAACTTTGACGAAATGCGGTATTTCCTCGCCCGCGTTATCGTCCTGGCGATAAACGTTATTGGGATGTCGCCGGACCAGGGCGGAAGCGATAACCGAAGCCCAGGCCCGCGCCACGCGGCCGTGTTGAAAATGCGCTTCATCGTCCGCCACATCCACCGCGAGGGCGCGCAGCAACGGTTCGAATGCTTCCCCTGCCGTAGATTCAAGATCCATCACCGGTGCGAACTGCATCGGCAGCCACGCCCTTTCGCCCGAGCGGCTGAGCACATGATCGAACGCGGTCTGCGATATTCGCAGTGCGAAAAGTCGCCCGCCTTCGGGCCAGCGGATGCATTGCGGTCGTCCCGGTGACGAAATCAGCAGGTTGGAGGGTGGGGCCTTTTCCCACTGCTTGCGTTCGGACAGGAAAGAAAAATCGGAGTCGAGCGGCATCATGAGATTGACGCCGCGATGTGTGATCGTTTCGCTGACAAAGGCGGAACTGGTTTTTACGGCGCAAATCGCAAGGTCAGGATTCTGCGGACCATGAATGACCAGGTTTTGACTTAAACGGTCTTCAGGCCTGAACTTGTATATATCCCCGTGCACGCCGGACAGGTGCCTGGCGGCCGAACTCAGCGAGGATGGCTTCAAAAGCGGCAAACGCAGTTGCTCGAATGATTCCCGAGCAATCATGATGGCGATTTTCTGTCAAAGCTGATGCCCACCATTCCCCCCGTTTCGGATGGTAAACGATACGATACTGGTTTCACCACGTGGTGATGCAAACTCCTCGATCTATGAGGAAGTATGCCAATAATCATAAATCGATCGAGATCGGTTCAAGATTGCGCATTGGATAACTATACTCCAATTCGAACGTAAATCATTGGATGATGCAAGAAAAATTTTCGCAAAAGCGGCGGAACACATTTGGAAAAATAGCGGAATCCCCAAAGTCGAAGTTTTCCGAACCTGCATTAAAATATTGTGATTGCAAAAGCTTGGGTGAAAAGCGAACGGGTCCGGCATCATATCTGGCCGTTGCAGGCGATTGTTTGTTGGACCTATCCAAGGGGCAGACCTTTCCAAGCAATTGGCAGGGGGCCTTCAGATGGGGGGCGTCAAACATTTTGCCATCCAGTTTGAGAGCGCCCGCATGGGCCCGGATTGCATTTGTGGTGAGGCCTTCCGCCCCCATGTCAGGCCGCCTTTTCCGCGATCTTCGCCAGCAGGGCATCAACCTGTACTTGCGCGTCGGTCACAGCCTGCAATTCCGTCACTGTGCCATCGAACGGCGCGGTCAGCGTGTACTCCATTTTCATGGCCTCGAGCGTCAGCAGCTTCTGGCCCTTGGTGACATTCTGGCCCGCGCGCACATCCACGGCGATGATTTTTCCGGGCATCGGCGCCACGATGGCGCCATCACCGATTACCGCGCCATGCGTGCCCTGCTTGCGCCATGGCGAAAGCAGCCACACCTGCCCTTTTTCAGTGACAAGCGTGGATTCTGCCGGATGATCGACTCCGTGCCCGGTCAGCGCGATTTCCATCGCTTCGCCATCGAGCAGGAACTGCGCGCGGCGGCGCGGTGCAGCGTTGAGGCGGAAACCCGGCACGGCGCTGTTCGGCACGAGTTGTATCGTCGCCTTGCCCAGCGCCGCCTCCGACGGGATCGGCGGTACGGCCATGGCCTCGCCATCGCGGCCGATCAGCCCGGTTTCGACAGTGCCTGCCCGGAACTGCGGGTGGGCCAGCGCCTTCACGAGGAACGCGGCGTTGGTCTTGACCGGATAGACCGCCGTCCCTTCGAGCATATCGCCCAGACGCGCGATCGCCTGATCGCGGGTGGCGCCGTGGGCGATCACTTTTGCAATCATCGGATCGTAGAACGGTGAAACCTCCGCCTGTTCATAGACGCCGGTATCGATGCGGCCACCCGGGGCATCGCCGAAACGCAGCACATCGAGCCGGCCGGTCGAGGGCAGGAAGCCTTTGCCCGGATCTTCCGCGTAAAGGCGCGCTTCCACCGCCCAGCCGTTGATCGAGAGGTCTTCCTGCTGTTTGGGCAGCGGTTCGCCACTGGCGACGCGCAGTTGCCATTCCACCAGATCCTGCCCGGTGATTTCCTCCGTCACCGGGTGTTCAACCTGCAGGCGCGTGTTCATCTCCATGAACCAGATGTGGTCGGCGCGCAGGCCTTCCGATCCATCGGCAATGAATTCGATCGTGCCCGCGCCTTCATAGTCCACCGCCTTGGCGGCGCGCACGGCCGCCGCACAGATCGCCGCACGCGTCACTGGGTCCATGCCGGGGGCGGGGGCTTCCTCGATCACCTTCTGGTGACGGCGCTGCAATGAACAGTCGCGTTCGAACAGATGGACGACGTTGCCGTGGCTGTCACCGAAGACCTGCACCTCAATGTGGCGGGGCGAAACAATGTACTTTTCGATCAGCACATGGGCATTGCCGAAAGAAGATGCCGCCTCACGCTGGCAGGACGCGAGCGCATCGGAGAAATCTTCCGCTTTTTCGACCAGCCGCATGCCCTTGCCGCCACCGCCGGCAACCGCCTTGATCAATACCGGGTAGCCGATCTTGCCGGCTTCCGAGGCAAGATGTGCGGGGTCCTGGTTCTCACCCAGATAGCCGGGCGTGGTGGGCACACCGGCATCCTGCATCAGTTTCTTGGCCGCGTCCTTGAGGCCCGTGGCCGTGATCGATTTTGGCTTCGGGCCGACCCAGACAAGCCCCGCATCCAGTACGGCCTGCGCGAATTCGGCGTTTTCCGAGAGGAAGCCATAACCCGGATGAATCGCTTCGGCACCGGTCTGCTTTGCCGCAGCAAGGATTTTGTCTCCTGCCAGATAGCTTTCACGCGGGGGCGAAGGGCCAATAGACACGGCTTCGTCCGCGGACCGCACGTGCAGGGCCTGCGCATCGGCGTCGGAATAGACCGCGATCGTGCGGATACCCATCCGACGCGCCGTGCGGATGATCCGGCAGGCGATTTCGCCGCGATTGGCGATGAGTAGCGACCCGATCATGCGGTTGCGGGCCATGCTGGCATTGTTTCCATCGCTTACATCCTGAACACACCGAACGCGGGGCGCTCGGGGATGGGGGTCTCGAGGCAGGCTTCGAGAGCGAGAGTGAGAACCTCACGCGTCTGGATTGGGTCGATGATCCCATCATCCCACAGACGCGCCGTAGCGTAGTAGGGGTTGCCTTCGTCCTCGTATTTCTGGCGGATCGCTGCCTTGAATGCCTCGGCCTCGTCGGGCGTCCAGGTATCGGCGTTGCGGTGGACTGTGGCCAGCACGCTGGCGGCTTGCTCCCCGCCCATCACACTGATCCGGGCATTGGGCCAGGTGAACAGAAAGCGTGGGTTGTAGGCCCGCCCACACATGCCGTAGTTACCTGCGCCGAAGCTGCCACCGATCAGCAGGGTGATCTTCGGCACAGTGGCGGTCGCCACGGCCGTGACCAGCTTGGCACCATGCTTGGCGATGCCTTCCGCCTCATACTTGCCGCCAACCATGAAGCCGGAAATGTTTTGAAGAAACAGCAGCGGTATGCCGCGCTGGCAAGCCAGTTCAATGAAGTGCGCACCCTTTTGCGCGCTTTCGGAAAACAGCACCCCGTTGTTGGCCAGGATCGCCACCGGCATCCCGTGGATATGGGCAAAGCCGCAGACCAGCGTGCTGCCATAGAGCGCCTTGAACTCGTGAAACTCGGATGCGTCAACCAGCCGGGCGATGATTTCGTGCACGTCATAGGGCGCGCGGACATCTTCGGGAATGATACTGTACAGGTCTTCTGCGGCGAACTTCGGGGGGCGCGGCGCGCGGCGCGCAATACCGGCATCCAACGGGGCGCCGAGGTGTGAGAGGATATCGCGCACGATCGTCAGCGCATGTTCGTCATCATCGGCAAGGTGATCGACCACGCCGGATTTGCGCGCATGCAGGTCGCCGCCGCCCAGATCCTCGGCAGAGATGACTTCCCCCGTTGCCGCCTGCACCAGCGGCGGTCCGGCGAGAAAGATCGTGCCCTGATCTTTCACGATCACGGTTTCATCGCTCATCGCCGGGACATAGGCGCCGCCTGCGGTGCAACTGCCCATGACACTGGCGATCTGTAGGATGCCCTGCGCGCTCATCTGCGCCTGATTGTAGAAAAACCGGCCGAAGTGATCGCGATCGGGGAACACTTCTGCCTGATTGGGCAGGTTCGCGCCGCCGCTGTCGACGAGATAGATGCATGGCAGGCGGTTTTCCTGTGCGATCTCCTGCGCGCGCAAGTGCTTTTTCACGGTCATCGGGAAGTAGGTGCCGCCCTTGACGGTCGCATCATTGGCGAAAATCATGCACTGGCGGCCGGAAACGCGCCCGATCCCGGTAATGATCCCGGCGCCGGGAACTTCGTCACCATACATCCCATTTGCGGCAAGCTGGCCGATCTCGAGAAAGGATGCGCCGGGATCGAGGAGGTGTTCCACCCGTTCACGCGGCAGCAGCTTGTCGCGCGCCATGTGCCGTTCACGGCTGCGTTCATCGCCACCGCGCGCAGTCTGCGCCACGCGCAAGCGAAGGTCTGCGGCAAGTGCGCGGTTATGTGCCGCGCGCGCTTGCGCTTCGGGGGCAGAGAGATCGAGGCTGCTGGCGAGGACCGGCGCGCTCATGGCGTAGCCCCGATCAGTTCCCGCCCGATCAGCATCCGGCGGATTTCGTTGGTGCCCGCGCCGATGTCGAGCAGCTTGGCGTCACGCAGGAACCGCTCCACCGGCCAATCCTTCGTGTAGCCCGCGCCACCCAGCGCCTGCACCGCTTCGCCTGCTACGCGAAAGGCGTTTTCAGAGGCCAGGAGAATGGCCCCGGCGGCGTCGAAGCGGGTGGTTTGCCCGCTATCGCAGGCGCGGGCGACTGCATAGACATAGGCGCGGGCTGATTGCAGGGCCACGTACATATCTGCCACTTTCGCCTGCATCAACTGGAAGGCCCCGATCGGTTTGCCGAACTGGTGGCGTTCGCGGACATAGGGGATAACCACGTCGAGGCAGGCTTGCATAATGCCGATCTGCATCCCGGCCAGCACCACCCTTTCGTAGTCCAGCCCGCTCATCAGCACGCCGACCCCGCCGTTGAGCGGCCCCATGATATTGTCTTCCGGTACGAAGCAATCGTCGAACACCAGTTCGGCGGTGGGCGATCCGCGTAGGCCCATCTTGTCGATCT
The DNA here is from genome assembly GCF_003860345.1 of Caenibius tardaugens NBRC 16725. Classification (GTDB taxonomy): domain Bacteria; phylum Pseudomonadota; class Alphaproteobacteria; order Sphingomonadales; family Sphingomonadaceae; genus Caenibius; species Caenibius tardaugens. Next base: position 1,146,562 of record NZ_CP034179.1, on the reverse strand, counting down.
TCTGGCCGATGGAAAAGCCGGGCATACCTTTTTCGATCAGGAAAGCCGTGATCCCCCGGCTGCCGCCGTTCATGTCGGTTCGCGCATAGACGACCAGCGTATCGGCATAAGTGGCGTTGGTGATCCAGAACTTGGTGCCGTTGAGGCGGTATCCGCCCGCGACGTTATCCGCACGCAGCTTCATGGCGACCACATCCGACCCGGCGCCCGTTTCCGACATGGCAAGGCTGCCCAGGTGTTGGCCCGAGATCAGCTTGGGCAGGTAACGCGCTTTCTGCTCGTCCGTGCCCCAGCGGCGGATCTGGTTGACGCAGAGATTGGAATGCGCACCATAGGAAAGACCGATCGAACCACTGGCCCGGCTGACTTCTTCCACCGCGATCACGTGATCGAGATAGCCGAGCCCAAGCCCGCCCCAGGTCTCTTCCACAGTGATCCCGTGCAGGCCCAGCGCGCCCATCTGCGGCCAGAGTTCGTCGCGCGGGAACCAGTCCTCCGCATCGATCCTCGTGGCCAGCGGTGCAATCTGTTCGTCGGCGAAGCGGGCAGTCGCCGCGCGGATCATCATCGCGCTTTCGGGAAGGGCAAAATCGAACTCGGGGGTGGCGCGCATGGCGTGTCTTTCTCGTATCTGAGAGACCCCTGACCAGGAGACCCGGGTTGGAGGAGCGTTGAAAGCCAATCTAAGACGGATACTGAAAAAGGAAAAATTGAAATATGAAGGAGTCTACGATAGATTTTTTCTATGATCTTCAAGCGCGCGCATATGCGTCAGTTCCTCGCTGTCGTGGAAGCCGGCACCTTCACACAGGCGGCGGCACGTATCGGTGTTACGCAGCCGACCCTCTCAGCCGGGATTGCGGAACTGGAACGCCTGATTGGCAGCCCGGTACTGACGCGCGATCGCAAACGCGTGCGGCTGACCGAAACCGGTGCGCGATTGCTGCCGATCGCCCGCGCGATTGAGCTGCAATTCGACGCTGCGGCGGGCCTGAACCAATCCGCGTTGCGGCCCTGGCCGACATTGAAGCTGGGAGTGATCCCTTCGATCGCGGGGGCCATGCTGCAAAGGCTGGTTGCGGCCCTGCCAGCAGAGTTCAATCTGGAACTGATCGTGGGCGGCGATACCGTCCTGCGTGCCGCCTTGTCATCAGGCCGTGTGGATGCCCTGCTCTTGGTGCAGCGACCGGGGGAGGAGGGGGCGCATGTCATGCCTCTCCTAACGGAACCTTACGTCATGTTCGTGGCCAGCACGCATCGGCTGGTGGGCCAGACGCTGCTGGCGCCAGAGGATCTTGCCGCCGAAGTGATGATTGCGCGGCGTTCGTGCGAAGCGCTGGCGGACACGAGCCGGTTTTTCACCCAGCACGGTATCCGCCCCCGTTTTGCCCTGAAAAGCGAAAATGACGATTATTGCATGCGCATGGTGGCCGCCGGGCTGGGCATAACCACGGCGCCTTTATCCATGCAGTGCGATGGCGTCGTCGGGCTGCCGATCGCCGGTTACAATCTTTCGCGCACACTTGCGCTGCTTGGCGACCCATCCCGCGCCGCCGATCCGGTAATGCGGAGCAAGATCGACACGCTGTATGAGAACTGGGTGGGCGTTGCCAATCGGATTGCCGCAGACCATGCGGTGTAATTGCCCTATCGGCTGACGCGCCCCTGCGAATACCCGTGTGGCAGCCGCACGGGATGTTCGCGCAGGAATAGCGTTGCCATGCGAGATACCCGCCATCGATCTGAACGCGGTCCCGGTAGAGAAGCTCGCTTCATCCGAGGCGAGATAGGGAACGCCGGAAGCCGCGTCGCGCGGATCACCGAGATGGCCGATGGGATGGCGCGCGATCTGTTCGGTCTTGAACGGCGGGCCGCGTTCCAGCCCGGCTTTCACCATGGGCGCCAGTCCGGAACGACGCCCGAAACCATGAAGGTGTGCGCCCGGTCCATGCGATAAAGGCGCGGCGGAAACTGCGCGCATCGGTGAACCCGAGATGGCGCGCCACCGTATCTATCGTGTCGCCCCGACCGATCAGGAAAAGTGCTGTCTTGTGTTGCCAGGCAATTTTGACCCGCTGGAAACTCGTCCCGTTTTGCTGGAGACGGCGGTGGAGTGTGGACGGACTCAGGCCCAGCGCGTGGGCAAGTGCCACCCGGTCCGGGCAACGCCCTGATCCTTCGGTAATCCGGGTAAAAGCCTGATCCACCTGCATCAGAAACGATGTCCCGGCTTCATGCCAATAACCCGGATCGTGACATAACAGGTGGAGGTCGTCTGTGCGGCTATCCGCATGGGCGGACACCGGCTCTTCCAGCGTTCCTGTGGCGAGCCGGATATAGCAGTCTGCCTGCCCCATCAGCACGGGAATGGCGAGATAGGTAAGGCAAGGGTCCGGTTCGGTATCTGCCGGATCTGTCAGCCCGATTTCGGCTACCTTGATACGCACACCGCGCAACCACGACAGCATATTGAGGATGAACAGGATACAGGCCGTCCACAGACATGCGGGGGCATGCGGTAACGACGGATCGAGATCAATCACGATCCGGTCGAAACCTTCGTCCGCGCAGGCCGTGATCATCACCCCATGATCGCCCATCAGCGCATTGAAGCGGGTCATGCTGTCCACGGCATCGCGTAATGTGGCGCTGTTGCGCAGCACTGTCAGCATAAACTCCACGCGCGAGGCATATTCCTGCGCGTCACGCGGGTCGCCGCTGATGGCAGCCGCCAGCGCCACGGCACTGCGTCCGTACAGTTCCGCAAAAACGGGGCGTTCCACCGATGCGATAGCCCCGGTCAGCACCGACTCTGGCAACTTCTCGGGACAAAGCTGATCAAGCGCGGAAAAAGCGGAAGGATCGCGCGCCTTGAGGGCGGAAAGAATCGGGCGCAACAGATCGGCAGGAAGCGTGTCAGCCAGCCTCCGCACAGAGGATTTTCGCATAGCGGATTTAGCGCCAGTCATTGCCGATCTTCCTTGGCCGCCATGCTACCCATAGACTACCCGTTTGACAAGAAATGTCCCCCTGATGACCGCGATTGCGGTCTGGCGCGCCGATCCTGGGCAGGCATACTTCCCCGCGTAACGCCATCTGCGGGAGAGAGCCCATGTCCGTTGAACCCTTTCATCTTGCCGTGCCGGACGCTGAATTGGCCGCCCTGCAGCGTCGTTTGCGCGATGCGCGCTGGTCGCCCGATTTTTCCAACGACGACTGGGCATATGGGACGAATGCCGTCTATCTGAAGGAACTGGTTGCGTACTGGCAGGATGGGTTCGACTGGCGCGCGCAGGAAGCGGCGATGAACGCGGTGCCCCAGTTTCGCACTGTGATCGATGGCGTGCCTGTTCATTTCGTCCATTGTCGGGGCAAAGGCCCAAACCCCATGCCCCTGATCATGAGCCACGGATGGCCGTGGACGTTCTGGGACTTTGCCAAAGTGATTGGTCCGCTGACCGATCCGGCTGCCCATGGGGGCGATCCGGCTGACAGTTTTGACGTTGTTATCCCCTCGCTCCCCGGCTTCGGCTTTTCCAGCCCGCTGATCGTGCCGGGCATCACCGCGGTGCGCACGGCCGATCTGTGGCACACCCTGATGACCGAAGAACTGGGCTATGATCGCTATGCCGTGCATGGCGGCGACTGGGGCGGCTTCGTCACCGCGCAGCTTGCGCACAAATATCACGCGTCTGTTATCGGCATGCACGCCCTGGGCGGTGCGCCGCTCGACTGCTTCAACAAGCCGCTGCCCGCCGTCGAACAATATGCAGCCGATGAAGCAGGTTGGCACGAGAAGACCACGCACTTTTTCGCCAAGGAATCAGGATATTCCGCGATCCAGAGCACCAAGCCGCAAAGCCTCAGCTACGGGTTGAACGACAGTCCGGTTGGCCTTGCAGCGTGGCTGGTCGAAAAGCGGCGGAGCTGGAGCGATTGCGGTGGTGAAGTCGAGCAGTGCTTTTCCAAAGACGAACTTCTGACATCGATCATGATCTACTGGATCACCCAGACAATCGGCACATCGGCGCGCTATTATTATGAATCGTGGAAAGCCCCGTGGGAACCCGCGCACGATCTGCAACCGCCCGTGCCGGTGCCGGTTGGCATTTTGAAACTGGAGCACGACGTGTGCCATTGGCCGCGCAGCACGATGGAGCCGTTCTTCAACATCCAACGTTGGACCCACAGCGAGGTAGGGGGGCATTTCGCACCGGCAGAAGTGCCCGAACTGGTCACCGATGAACTGCGCGCCTTCTTCCGCCCTTTGCGCGGCGAGGCGGAACAGCAGCATTCGGCAGAAAAGGTCTCTGTATGAAAGCCCGGATGCCTCAACTCGATTTCAGCGAGTCACTGCCCGCATGGGCACCAAACCGCGAATTTGCGCATATGTTCAATGCGTTTTCGGTCATCATCATGCAACTGGAGCCCTATCTCAACAAGACCGCCGCACGCGTGCGGGGGCAATTGCCGCATGGCGATCCGCTGCGCGATGATCTGACGATTTTCATCCGCCAGGAAGCGACACACACGCTGATCCATCGCCAGTACAACGAGGCGCTCTACCGCGCGGGATACATCGGGCTGAAAACGATCGAACAAGACATGGCGGACGAATACCAGCGCTTTCTCGATACCAAACCGCTGCTGTGGAATATCGGCTATGCGCAAGGTTTCGAAATCGTCGGGCCGATCTATGCCGAATTTATCTTCGAGAAGATCGATGATCTGCTGGAAGGCGCCGATCAGAAAGTCGCCGATATGTGGCGCTGGCATCTGGCCGAAGAATACGAACACCGCATGGTCGCGCACGAGGCCTATCACCGTGTGGGCGGCAACTATTTTCATCGGCTGTGGGTGACGTGGAAAACGCTGCAGCATCTTGGCCGGTTCAATGCCCGCGCGGAAAAGCTGATGCTGGACATCGATGCGCAGGCCATGACCCCGCAGGAACGCAAGGCTTCGCGGATACGCACCCGCAAGGTGCATCGCCGGTTGTCGCTATTCCTTCTGCGAAAGGTTCTGCCGGTATTGATGCCGTGGTACACCCCGGCGCGTTGGCGCGCGCCTGACGGCGCACAGCATTTTCTCGATATGACGGCCGCGGCAGAATAGCTGCTCTGCCCGAATGCGGGCCACGCCATGCCCCAGGGATGCCTGATGCGGCCCCGTTCTGTCCGGCTACCTCGTGTGCAGCGGGTTTACCGCAATGCCGTTTACCCGCACTTCGTAATGCAGGTGGGGGCCGGTGGAATTGCCCGTCGATCCGACATATCCGACGACGTCTCCGGCCGAAACAAACTGCCCTTGTGCGACGGCAAGTCCCGAAAGGTGCCCATAACGGGTCTGCACGCCGTTCGCATCGACAACCGTGATCAGAAGGCCGTAACCGCCCGCCCAACCCGCTTTGCCAACCACACCGCTGACAGTGCTGAAAACCGGGGTACCCGCAGGCGCGGCCAGATCGATGCCTGCATGTTGGCGCAGTCCACCGCTGATCGGATGGTGCCGCAAACCGAAACCGCTGGTTAACCGGGCGGAAGACACGGGCAAATGGCGCGGTATTGCCCCGGCAAAGCCACCTGCAACAAAGCCATTCGCGATGGGGGCGCCGCGCGACGATTGCGATGCGGAAAACGATACCATCAGCCCGGAACCGGCAACAACCGAACGGACCGCATAACGCGCTTCGCCCGGTTGAACCGTGCCGGGGCCGACGGTTATCCGCACGCGGTCCGTGCCCAGCGCTCTTTCCGGGCGTGTCAGGGCCGCAGCCGATATGTCCTGCGCTGGGGTGGGCTGCCGTTCCTGCGCGCGCGCAGCGGGCGCGAAGACGGGGCTGCATGCGAGAGTCGCACACCCTATTCTGCCCAGATATCCGGCGAATCTTCTCAACGAAATCACGGTTGCCCCCTTCCGTTGCCCATTTCTGAAGATAACGCATGACGTGAAAACTAACCAAGTTAATTTCATCGCCGTCCTGTTTCAGGACTTATTGTGCTGCTTCGTGCCGTTACTGCTGTGCCGCGCATCCATTCTAACCAAGGATTAACCTTTATTCTCCACACCGGTGGTGGAACAGACGATGGCGAATGAAGCGCAACTCCTGAAGGCACCCGATCTGGCCGACCAGCGTGGCAGCCCCCGGCGCAGGCTCAGCCTTGATGCCACGGGCAAGATCGGATCGGCGTGGATGCTTGGCATGCGCGTGCTCGACCTGTCGGAGACCGGCATCCTGCTGGAATCCGAAACACGCCTTCCTCTCGATGAACATTTTGAAGTGTGCTTGCCTTTCACCGGCCTGCGCATGGCGCACGTCGTCTGGGCAGGGGGGAATACTTTCGGTTGTCAGTTTGACGAACCGATCGGGCCGGCCATCGTGGCGGCTGTCGGCGTTCCCGGTGGCGGAAGCCGGTCCCTGTCCCTGGCTTCCGGGCACGATGATCCGGCGGATGGCGCGGCGGCGGGCGAAAGTTTCGGCGCGCGTTTGAAACGGCTGCGGCGGGCCCGCCGGATAACCATGGTCGGGCTCGCCCGGCAGATCGGGGTCAGCAAGCCGACCATCTGGAAATGGGAAAAGAACGAAACCCATCCGCGCGAAAAGCTGATTGGGCCGCTGGCCGATGCGCTGGGCGTTGCACGGTCCGAACTGTTGCACGGTCAGGCCGCGCCCGAACACACCGTACACGCGCCTGCAGACACGTTTGGCGATGCGTTGCAGGTGTACAAGGCCGGGATTGCAAAGCTCGCCGGGACGAGCGTGGACAAGGTCGAAATCACTATCCGCCTGTAACGGTCGCCCCGATGCGGTCTGTGGTTTCACCGGCTGGCTGCCGGTCCTGCCGATCCCCATGGCCGATCAGGCGCGCGGCGCGCCCTGCCACAATCCAGATGATCGCCGTGGCGATAATCGCGGCATAGCCATCCACGGCATAGTGATAGGCCAGATGGACGGAACCGATCAGGATGATCGCGAAGAACAGTCCCCTGCGAAAGTCCCCCACACCTTTGCCCCCTCAGGCCGGGATGCGCGAACGGTAGGTAACGTTTACGCGTTCCGAAAGCAGCAGATAGGGTAACCATATCGTCGCGCTGATCAAGACTTTGGTGATATTGCCGTGCAGCAGTTGTTCCAGCGCTATGCCCACCGCATCGGGCAGGCCGGGGCTGGCGGCCACGCGTTGGGCAATGGCCAGTTGCAGGACAATGTCCACCATCCAGGTCAGCAGCAACATCCGCGGGAACAGCGGGATCGATCGCAGCGCCATGACGAAGCAGACCGCGTAGAGGAAGTTCATGATGACGAGATCGAGTGTCATCATATGGAAGATGGTGATCGCCCACGCCGGTGCGTGATGGTTGATCGCCGGGACCGCCACCAGAAATTCGAAACTTCGGACCGGAATGTTCAGCAGCATCCCCAGCAGCAGCGAGGCCATGAAGCCGAACGGGCCGAACACGGGGTGGTTGCGGGCATCCATGGGGTTGATCTGGCGCCAGCGGCCATAGCGTGCCAGCCGGTAATCGGGCTGGGTATGCAGCACACGCGGGGGGAAGGCGCGCATGGCCATGCGATAGGCCGCGGCCGGGGCCAAGGCGGCCAGGCCATAAGGCAGCGCGATCTGCGCCCAATCGCCCAGATCGTGGATCGCGGCACGCGAAAGGACCATGCGAGTCGCGGCGGCGGAGAGGAAAAGCAGCAGCCACAGCATGATGCACCTGTCCATTTGTGGGGCAAGCGTGCGGACGAACCGGCGCGACCGGTCGTTCAGCGCGGCGCCTTTGCCGGCGATCCATCGTTCCAGCGCCGCCCCGCGCACAGGCAGCCGCCACGCGGTGGCGACAGCAAGGTCTGTGTGGGGTGCTGGCATATGCAATTCACCTTGTTTTATAAAAACTTACCGATCTTCCATCGTGGGGAAATGGTGGTGTGATCAGCGGTAAATAATGCCAATAAATGGTAAATTATTGGTTGATCCAAGCGGCGAATTTCCATGTCTCTCTGCGGTAAAAATTAACTTTTATGGCGGGTGAAAGTCCCGAAATTGCACATATGCGTTTCTTTTTAAGTTAAGCATTGACTGAAAAAGTAACTGTGAAACAATTCATCCAGTTCGTGTGGGGGCACGTTCTAAGGGGTGACTTACAGGTCGGTAAAGACTTGCGGGTCAGCAAACAGGAACGAGCGTTTCAAGTACCTCCTCAAACAGACGAGGCGATCCGGAAATAGAAGCCGGCGCCACGGGTTAACTTTCCGCGATCATCAGGTCGTGGCCATTGTTGGGGAAATGACATGAAGAGCTTTTTGAAATCCTTCCTGAAAGACGAATCCGGCGCTTCGGCGGCCGAATATGCGCTGATCCTTGCCATTGTAGGCACCGGGATTGCCGGGGCAGCGATCCTCCTCGGCGACAATATCTCGGCTGCAATGACTGATGCAGCCAATTGCATTGACTCGCCTGAAACAACTTGTGGGGCGCCTGCACCGGGCGGCGGCAGCACGACTTCGGGCGGCTAAGTCTCTGATCGCTTACCCCGTCAGTCCCCTGCGGGCTGACGGGGCCCAATTCGCCAACAACAGGGGGGCGCCATCGTGGAGCGGCGCAATATCATCATTCTCGGCGCGGCGGTGCTATTCGCATTACTCGCGGTTTATCTGGCGAACGCCTGGTTCAGCGGCGTGGAAAAACGGCAGGAAGTCGTCGCGGAACAGCGCAAGCTGACGCGGATCGCGGTGGCGGCGCGGGCGATGGATTTCGGCGCCCCATTGACGGCGGACAATATCCGCATGGTCAGCTGGCCGGCGGATTCCGTGCCGCAGGGCGCCTATCGCGATGGGGAAGGGCAGAAACTGCTCACCTCCGGCGAAGTGGCGATCCGCCCGATCGCGCAAGGCGAACCCATCCTTGTTTCCCGCATTTCCAGCCGGGCGGTGCTTTCCGCCAATATCCCGGGCGATATGCGCGCGGTGACCGTGCCGGTCGATGCCGTCAGCGGGGTGGCCGGTTTCGTTACGCCGGGCGATGTCGTCGATGTCATGCTGACGCGGCAAATCCCAGGCGATGGTGCCACCGGCGATGACAAGATGACCCATGTGATCATGGAAAATGTGCAGGTGCTGGCCATGGATCTGCGCGCGGGCGAACAGAACACCGACCCGACGCAAAGCCGCACCGCCACGTTGCAAGTCGATCCGCAAGGCGCGCAGAAACTGGCGCTGGCCACACAGATCGGCCGGTTGAGCCTGGCGCTGCGCAATGTCGAAAACCAGATTGTTGGGCCCCGCCGCGCGGTAACCACCCGCGATCTGGGGGGCGGTTATTATATTCCGGCGCGCAACCGGGGTGGCGCGTCTGCAGTGCCCGTTCCGGCGGTCGCGACACGCATCCCCGTGATCCCCGCAGCGGGCGGCGCCATCCAGCCACGCCCCACGGGCGGGCCGCAAATGACCGTGGTGCGGGGCACGGCGGCAAGCGTGCAGGAGGTGCAACGTTATGGCTTCTGATATCATCCGGGCCCTGCGCATGTCCGTGCCTGCCGCGCTTCTGGCGCTGGCCGTGGCGGCCCCTGCGCCCGCACTGGCCCAGTATCGCGAAGATCGGCTGCACGGCGGCACGCTGGAAGTGCCGATGAACAAGAGCCAGGTGGTCACCGCCGATCAGGCGATTGCCAAGGCCATGGTCGGCAATCCGGAAATCGCGGATATCGTGCCGCTGACGGATCGTTCGATCTATGTGCTGGGCAAAACCATGGGGACCACCAGCCTGACCCTTTATGACAGGGGCGGGCGGGTTCTGGTGGTGATGGATGTGGCGGTTGGGCCGGATGCCATCGGCTATCGCGAACAATTGGCGCGGATCGTGCCGAACACGCAGATCGAAGCGCAGACATCGGGCAATGCCCTGATCCTGACCGGCATGGCCAACGATCCCGGCGCGATTGACCGGGCGGTGCAACTGGCGCGGACGTATGCCGGGCAGAATGTGGTCAACATGGTCGGGCTGGGGTCCAGCCAGCAGGTCATGCTGGAAGTGAAGTTTGCCGAGATCAAACGCAGCGTCGGTGAAGATATCGGCGTGCGCGGGTTTGCAAAGGATGGCCGGTTCGGCGCGGCCAGCGGGCCGGGCGCATCCTTGACCGATACCGACGGGGTGCGCGAATTCGGTGTGGGCAGCGTGCTGAACAGCTTCGGCATCGTGGGCGGCACGTTCCGCGCGCTGGGCATGAATTTCGAAGCCTATCTCGACGCCCTTGAAAACAAGGGTTTTGCCAAGACGCTGGCCGAACCGACGCTGATCGCGCTGTCCGGCGAAAAGGCATCGTTCCTTGCCGGGGGCGAATTCCCCATTCCCGTGGTCCAATCCGGCCGCGCAAGCGGGGATAATGGCGGGGCCGCCAGCGTGACGGTGGAATTCAAGCCATTCGGCGTCAGCCTGGGCTTTACCCCGACTGTGCTGGGCGACCGCACGATCAATCTCAAGGTCGAACCCGAAGTCAGCGCGATCGATCCGGCGGCGTCGATCCAGCTCAACGGCATTTCGATACCGGGGCTGCAGACGCGCCGGGCCAGCACCACGCTGGAACTGCGCGATGGCGAAAGCTTCGCGATTGCCGGGCTGTTGCAGCGCGATTTCAAGACCACGATCAATCAGGTGCCCATGCTCGGATCGATCCCGATCATCGGCAGCCTGTTTCGTTCCACCCAGTTCCAGAAGGGCGAAACGGAACTGCTGATCATCGTTACGCCGCGCCTCGTGCGCCCGATCCGGCCTGATCAGGTGCGGCTGCCCACGGACCGCGTGAAAGACCCGGATGCCGTGGCGTCCGTCCTGCTGGGCGAACCTTACGATCCGGTCCCGCTCCCACAGGGGCAAGGCCAGGGGCAGGCGCAGCCAGCCAACCCGGCGGCGGACGCGACATCGGGGAAGGGAGGCGACTATGAATATTGAGCGCATCATGCGCCGGGGCCTCTGGGCTGTGGCTGCCACTTCGCTGCTGGCAGGGTGTGCCAGTGTGCCCTCCATCTTCGAACAGCCGGGCGATGCCGCCTTTGGCGAGGCGAACCGCCAGACGATGATGGCGCAAGTGATCGATCCCGATCCGGTCTATGATGGGCCGATGGTCACCAGCGGCGATCATGCTGCGGATGCGATCGACCGCTATCGGACCGATACGGTGAAGCAACCCGAGACCATCAGCACCACCGAAAACCTCACTGGTGGCGGAAGCGGCGGCAAATGAGCACGTGATGGGGACTGACCATGGCAAGGCATATCACAGCGCGGTTACGGCATAGCGATAGCGGGGCAATGGCCGCGCTTTACGCGCTTGCTCTGCCTGCGCTGGTGGCCGTTGCCGGGATTGGCTTCGATTATGCGCATCTGGCGGCGATGGACACCGAATTGCGGAATGCCGCCGATCAGGCCGCTCTGGCCGCCGCCACGCAGCTCGACCGGCAAAGCGGCGCGATGACCCGCGCCGAGAGCGCGGCGAAGGGGGACTTGGTCAGAAACGAGACGCTGTTTGCCAATGATGGCGAAGGGCGCGATATCGATGACCTGACGGTGTGGTTTTATGCGGACAAAGCGGGCGCGGAAGCGTGCAGCACCGCAACGTCGAACACATTGACCAATGCGCAGGCGGCCTTCGTTTGCGTCACGGTTGAACAGCGCAAGGCACGCTATGCCCTGACCCCGATCGTGGGCGCGCTGGAAGGCACGCTGGGGGCCAAGGCGGCGGCGGGTGTCGGATCGGCCCTGTGCCGCACGCCGCCGGTGATGATGTGCAACCCGGATGAACCGGCCAACAATTCGAACCCGAATGTCGATTTCAACGCATCGGATCGCGTGGGGCAGGGTTTTCTGGTGACGCAGGGCGGCGGCAGCAGCTGGGCACCGGGCAACTACGGCTATCTCGATACCGGGGTGGGCAACGGCGCGGAGGGCGTGCGTAAAACGCTGGGCTGGCTCACTACGCCGGGAACCTGCATTTCCCAATCTGGCAACACGACCATCGAGACCGAGCCCGGCAATATGGCCAATGTGCCGCAGGCGCTGAACACGCGCTTCGATATCTACGACAGTCAGGGTTGTGAAGCAGGCGGTGTCTGTCCGCCTTCGATCAATACCCGCAAGGATCTGGTCCATCCGGATTTTAGCAAGAATAATGCATGCAAACTGCATTCCAGCCAAGGCTGGGGCGAGCCTAACACCAAGTATCTCCCCACGACAAACAGTGCCTTGCCGACCAGCGTCACACCTGATGCCATGGGGTATCCGCGCGATATTTGTCATTCGACATCCAGCAATGAATGCAGTGGGGCCCGCATTTTCGGCGATGGCTTCTGGGATCGCGATGCCTATTTCCGGTCACATTATCGCCGGAGCACGGGCGGCTATTGGAGCGCGAGCGAGTGGCGGAGCAATCTCGTCAACAACGGGTTTACTGGCGCGATCGACGGTGAAGGCGTGGTGCGCCCACGGTGGCCCACACGCTATCAGGTCTATCTCTGGGAAATCGCAAACCGCGGCAGGACGATCGACGGTGTGCAGATTCTTGGCAACCGGACACTGGCCGACGGTCGTACGGACTATGGCACACCGGTTTGCAGCAATCGTCAGAGCACACCGTATGGCACGGGTCTGGAACCGAGTGCGACCACGGTTGATCGCAGGCGGTTGTCCGTCGCGGTGGTGAATTGCCAGGCGCATAAGGTGAAGGGCAACACATCCGGGGTTCCTGTTCGCCGTTGGCTCGATGTGTTTCTGGTTCAGCCGTCGTTGGACCGCGCACGCACGGGCAAAGATCAAATCTATGTCGAGATAATTGGCGAAACCCTGTCCGGCTCGGCCGGCGAAACGGCAGGCACCGTGATCCGTCGCGATGTGCCCTATCTGCTCAAATGAGCGGGCTAGGCACCCTCCTGCGCTGCACCTGCGGCGCGGCGGCGGCCGAAATGGCGCTGATTCTGCCGTTGCTGGTCACGCTGCTCTTTGGCGGATCGGAGCTGGGGTATTATTTCTACAATCAGCATCAGGTGGTGAAGGGCGTGCGTGATGGCGCTCGCTTCGCCAGCCGACAGAGCTTTGTGGGGCTCAACTGCAATAATGGGGATTTTACGGTAACGGCGCCTGCTGCGACGCCCATCCAAGAGGTGACGCGCACCGGGCAGGTATCGGGCGGCACTCCCCGTGTCCCTGGCTGGGTGAACGACAATATTACTGTTGAGGTGACTTGTCCGGAAACGGCGATCAAAACCGGCATTTACAAGAACGAAGCCAACGCGCCGCAGATCAATATCACGGCCAATGTGCATTATCGTTCCCTGTTTGATGGGGTCGGGATTATCGACTCCACCTACATGCTCAATGCCACGCAACAGGCGGCGGTGATGGGCATATGATCGGGGTGCCCTCCATAACGCGGTTGTGGCGCAACCAATCCGGGGCGAGCGCGGCGGAATTCGCCATGCTGTTGCCAGTGGCGCTGCTGTTTCTGATCGGTCTGCTGGATGCCGGGCGCTTCTTCTACACCATCAACCAGGGCGAAAAAGCCACGCAGATCGGGGCACGCTGGGCTGTGGTGACGGACCCGGTTGCACCGGCACTGGCAACGACGAGTTATGTGGGGGCTACAGTCGGCGGGGTTACCCTGACGCAGGGGGACCGCATTCCTGCGGAGGCTCTGGGGCGTCTCACGTGCACCCAGACGATCTGTGAATGCAATCCCGGGCCATGCCCAACCACCGGTACACCGCCGGGGCCATCATTCGCGACAGTCGTGGCGCGCATGCAGGACATCATGCCGCAAATCGGGGCGGACAATGTGGTGGTCGAATATCGCGGGTCCGGGCTGGGTTACGCAGGCGATCCGGATAATATGGACATTGCGCCGCTGGTCACCGTTCGAGCAGCCGAGCTGACATTCTCCCCCTACATCCTGCTCGGCTTCACAATGAATCTTCCGGACTTCTCCTACACGCTGACGATGGAAGACGGCAAAGGGCAAGAGGCGTTCTGAAATGGCCCATCACGACAGACAAGCGACCTCTGGAAAGGAATACCGTTTGCGATTTCCCGCGCCACTGACGGTTGTTGCCGCCAGCGAGCAGATTGATGCCCTGCGTGCCGCAAAGGGCGCGCCGTGGATTGAAGATGCCCGATTGGTGCCGCTTGCGTTGCATCAGCCCATCGAGGCGACGGATATCGCGCAGGCGAGCGTTCTGGTCCTGCATGTCGATCCGGCGGTTGTGCCTTCGATGAAGCGCATTGCGCAGGTACGTGCACTGCGGCCCGATTTGCCCACAATTGTGGCGCTGGAAAGCACCGATATCGGCCTTGTTCGCATGCTGTTGCGGCAGGGGGTGTCCGATGTCATCGGCCTACCGCTGCAACCGGAGGAATTGCTGCAAGCGGCACTGGCCGTCTCTGAAACCAATGCTGCGCCCGATAAGGCGAACGCCGGGCTGGCGCCGTTGATTGCCGTCGCGCGTGCGCTGGGCGGGGGCGGCGCGACCACGCTGGTAACGCATCTGGCGGCGGCGCTGGCGGCGGATGGACAAAACCGGCGGGTCTGCATTGTCGATCTCGATATTCAGTTCGGCCGGGTTGCCGAAGTGTTGGGCCTGCAACCGCGGCGCACGTTGGCCGATCTGCTGGAAGCGCACACACGGGTTGACGACGCCTTTCTGAAATCGGTCGCGACGGCCCATGCCAGCGGTGTCGATGTGATCGCCGCGCCGCAGGATATCGTGCCGCTGGAAGCGATCGATGTCGAGAAACTGCGCCGGACGCTGGAGATCGCACGGCGCGAATATGATTACGTGTTTGTCGATACACCGTCGAATCTTACCCATTGGAGCCTTTCGCTGCTGTCGGAAGCGCAGGGGGTTTTGATGGTGGTCGAACAGAGCCTTGCCAGCTTGCGCCAGGCGCGGCGGCGGCTCGACCTGTTCGATAGTGTCGGCATCGATCGGCAGATGGTTTCGGTGATCGTAAACCGGGTCGAACGGCGCCTGTTCAGCACGATCAGCCTGTCCGATGTTGCACATGCGCTCAATCATGATGTTCTTTGCGGCCTGCAACTGGATTTGCAGAACATCGGTCTGGCGCAGGATCAGGGGCTGCTCGTGGGGGATGTGCGCAGCAAGAGCCCTTATGCGGCGGATATCCGGAAGCTGACCGGGATGATCCAGCAACGCTTTGCCGCGGGTGTGCAGCCATGAAGTGGGAAATCACCGGGCGTCGCCAACCAGCGGCAAACGAGACTGATTTCGGCGCCCAGCCCGTGCCGCCAACTGGCGGCGAAGATAGCGCGATCGACAAGCTTCTCGCGCTCAAGACCGCGATCCACCGCAAACTGCTCGACCGGATCAATCTCGGCGTTCTCGACAAACTTTCGCGGGATCAGATCGACGCGGAAGTGGGCAGTATCGTCCTGTCGCTGTTGATTGAGGAAGACGCGGCGCTCAACACGCGCGAGCGCGAGCGCCTTGTCGGCGAAGTGCTGGATGAACTGCTCGGGCTGGGGCCGCTTGAGCCGCTGCTGGCGGATGAAAGCATCACCGATATTCTCGTCAACGGACACAAGACCGTGTTCGTGGAACGCCATGGCCTGCTCGAACGGGCGACGACACGGTTTCAGGATGAGCGCCATCTGCTGCGGATCATTCAGAAGATCGTCAGCGCGGTCGGCAGGCGGGTCGATGAATCGTCCCCCTTTGTGGACGCCCGTCTGGCCGACGGTTCGCGTGTGAACGCCATCGTTGCGCCGCTGGCGATTGACGGATCGTTGTTGTCCATCCGCAAATTCGCGAAAAAGCGTATCGGCATGAGCCGGCTGATCGAATTGGGCAGCATTCCCGCACCGGTGGCCGAAGTTCTGGCTGCGATCGTCCAGTCGCGGCGCAATGTGCTGATTTCGGGTGGTACGGGGTCGGGCAAGACAACGCTGCTCAATGCGCTGACAGCCTTTATCGACGAGCGTGAGCGGATCGTGACGATCGAGGATTCCGCCGAACTGCAACTGCAGCAGGAACATGTGGCGAGGCTCGAAACCCGCCCCCCCAATATCGAAGGGCGCGGGGAGGTGACCCAGCGTGATCTGGTGAAAAACGCGCTGCGGATGCGGCCCGATCGCATCATCGTGGGCGAAGTCCGCGCCGGTGAAGCGTTCGATATGTTGCAGGCGATGAACACCGGCCATGATGGTTCGATGACGACTGTCCATGCGAATACCGCCCGCGACGCGCTGTCCCGTGTGGAGCAGATGATCGGCATGAGCGGGATCGATATCGCGCCCGCTTCGGCGCGGGCGCAGATTGCCGCCGCGATCAATGTGGTGATCCAGATAGGGCGTCAGGCGGACGGGCGGCGGCGGCTCGTCAGTCTTGCCGAAGTCACCGGCATGGAAGGTCCGACGATCACCATGCAGGAAATATTCCGCTTTCGGATGACCGGCCGGAGCGAAAACGGCGATGTACTGGGCCATTTCGAGGCAACGGGCATCCGGCCTAAATTCCTGCAGCACGCCGCAGAGCACGGTATTGAACTGTCCGCGGAACTGTTCCGTCCCTCGCTACATATCGGGGGTGATTGATGCTTCCTGCCGAGATTACCCGATTTGTCGTATTGCTGGCGATTTTCGCATCGGTATTCTTGCTGATCCAGATTGTCCTGCGGCTGACGGTCGAACGGCGGGCGCATAGTAGCGCGGTGAACCGCCGTCTCAAGATGATCGGCACAGGTGCCAGTCGCGAGGATATCGTGGCGCGGTTGCGCAAGAACGATCCGTTGCAATTCGCGCAGGGAAACGGCCTTCTCGGCAAATTCTATCTCTCCTTTCGCCGGAATCTGAGCGTGGCGGCGGTCCCTTACACCGCGCCGCAGGTTGCCATCGTCATGGGGGTGATCTTCGCCGCGCTCGTGTTGGTGATCATGATCATCGCCTGGCGGGCGAATTATCCGATCTCTTCGGGCGTGATCCAGCTGATCCTGGTGTTTGCCGGGGCGGTGGCGATTGGTGGACCGATCATGGCGATCTCGTTTCTGGCCGAACGCCGCCGCAAACGCATGCAGGGGCAATTTCCCGTCGCGCTCGATATTTTCGTGCGGGCGTTGCGTTCCGGCCATCCGATTGCCGGCGCTCTCGAATTGCTGACACAGGAAATGGAAGATCCCATCGGGTCTGAGTTCGGTCTGGTCGCAGATGAGGTATCCTATGGCGCAGACCTGAATGATGCGCTCAGCGATATGGCGGACAGGTGGGATCTTGAAGATATCCGCATGTTCGTCGTCTGCCTGTCGGTGCAAAGCGAAACCGGGGGCAATCTGGCCGAAATTCTCGACAATCTTTCGAAAGTTATTCGCGATCGCGCCTCGCTCTTCCTGAAAGTGCGGGCCTTGAGTTCGGAAGGCAGGATGACCGGTTGGCTGCTGACGGCCCTGCCGGTCATTACCTTTGTGGCGCTGTTCCTGTTGAACCCCAAATTCTACCTCGATGTCGCGGAAGATCCGATTTTCTATTTCGGATTTCCGATCATCGTCGTGTGGTTCATCATCGGCGTCGTGATCATCCGAAAAATGGTCAATATCCGGGTGTGATATGATTGATTTCCTCGCAAACAATCTGATCGCTCGAGGGGCATTCCTGATGCTCCTCTTTGTCATGGTCATGGTGATTTCGTTGTTCGTTGCGCGTTCGATCCAGCGGCGCGCAACGGTCAAGGCCGATATCAGGGCTATCGCGCAATCCGGATCATCGACCGGGCGCGTGCGGTTGCAGGAAGGCAAGGACGGCGCATGGGCGCGTCTTGCGGATCGTATCGAGCAGGCGGGGCTGACACTCGGCGATACCAAGGGGGACAAGCTCAGGGACAAGCTGGTGGCGGCAGGCTATACGTCCGCTGCCGCCCCCAAGCTGTTTACGCTTATTCGGCTCGGGCTCGTCCTGTTGCTGCCGATAACCTATGTCCTGCTGGCAAGCGCAGGGGGGCAGGAACTGAGTTTTCTGAAGCTTTACCTGTTCGGCGCAACATTCGCTTTGCTGGGGCTTTATGCACCCAACCTTTTCATTACGGCCAAGGCAGACCGGCGGCGGGAAGCCGTAACCAACGGTTTTCCCGATTGCCTCGATCTGATGCTCGTGTGTGTCGAAGCCGGGCTGGGGCTGGAAGCAGCGCTGGATCGCGTCGGGCGTGAAATGGTGGGGACGCACCCGTTGGTCGCGGAACTGCTTTCGAAGGCCACCTTGCAACTGCGCGCAGGCGCGCGACGGGATGAAGCCTTGCGCCGGATGGGCGAGACGAGTGGTGTGGGCGAGGTTCGCAATTTTACGACCCTGCTTATCCAGTCGGACAAGCTCGGCACAAGCATTGCGGACACATTGCGTGTCTATTCCGCAGAGATGCGGGAAAGACGCCGTTTGCGCGCGGAAGAGAAGGCGCAGCGGCTCCCCGTGCTTATCTCCATTCCCCTGGTCGCTTGCATGTTGCCGACCATGATCGGTGTTTTGATGATCCCCGGTGTCATTCGGGTGGTCCGGCAGCTTCTGCCGGCACTTGGAGGAGGATGACTATGACTAAGATGTCGGCTTTCAGATTGACCAGTCTGGTTGTGTCCGCTGGTTTGCTGGCAGGGTGCCAGTCTTTTGCCTTGACCAGCTGGATGTTCAAGAAGGGGCCGGATGCGCAGCACGCGACACCCCGCCTCGCGGGCGACACGTCCGGCGCACTGGCGGAAGGCGCCGTTTATCTCAAGGCGGGGCGGTTGTCGGCTGCGGTTGCATCCTACAGGATTGCCCTGCTGGATGATGCGAGCAGAGCAGAAGCCAACAATGGGCTGGCAGTCGCCTACGCGCGAATGGGGCGCGAAGATCTGGCTGACCGCTATTTCCGTGCTGCGATGGCCACCGATCCGGAAAACCCGCGGTTCGCGGCCAATCTGTTGCGGTTGCAACGGCAGGTGGATCTCGCCCGGAACCGCGACCTCTATTCCGGAGTGGGGGCGACAGCGGACATCCCGGGCATGCAAATGGCCACGCCTGATCCTGTCAGTACTTCACTGCAGAATGGAATGGTTGAACGCGTGTCACGCGGGGAAGTGCATTTGCACACCCGCATGGATGGGCGGCAGGCGCCGCGCATGATCGTGGTGGCCCCGGATGGCACGCCGCGACCCCCATCTGCGGAACCCCGTTCCGGCCCGGCGCCGCAGGAATATCCGATCCGCATAGGCCTCAAGGAATGAACGTGGTTGCCGTTTTCTGGTTGCCGGTCGTTGTGGGGGCGCTGGGCGCCTTGATGGATATTCGCACACGACGCCTTCCCAACCTGTTATGCGCCGTTCTTGCCTGCGCTGGACTGGTTGCATTGGCATTGCATGGCGGGACCATCGCGGTTGCGTCGGCATTGCTGCACGCGGCGATTGCGTTGTGTGTCGGGCTGCTTCTGTTCCGGTTACGCATGGTGGGCGGCGGGGACGTAAAATTCTACGTCGCGTCCGCCTGTGCGATCCCTCTTGCAGAGGCGCCGATGCTGTTGCTCTGGACCTCGGTTTCGGGCTTTTTGCTTGTGATTTTGATGTTGCTGAAGCGGTTTGTTGCCGGAAAGGTCCTGTCCCTGGGGTATTGGAATGTGCCCTATGGGGTTGCCATTGCAGCGGGGCTTGCACTTTCGCTTTTTCTGAAGTCGGAAGGGCTGATGGGCCTCAGTTCCGGTTTGCGATAGGCAAGAGCGAGGTGGGGGCGGCGATCAGATATTCATCGCGTGATGTGGAAGCTCATCCAAAATCCTGGATAAACCTATAGAATTCATCCGAAATAACACGGATTCCAACATCCTTTTCGATATCCCATTTGTGGATCGTCACGCTGTTACAGAAGTCTTCCAGCAATCTTAGCAGAAAGTGCGCCTTTATTCGTGCGTACTCGTCCTTCTTCAATCCCGAAGAAGCGACGGCGAAAGCCGGTATGGATTCTCCGAGCATCTTGATGTTGAGCTCGTGCTTGTTGACCATGATCTCGTGATACTCGGGCTCCACAATCCAGACTTCGGCAAGGGTTTCAATGATCGCGCGGTTGTTTTCAAATATCGCGACGAACTGGCGCACCCATGCAGACAACTGGCGTGCGGTCGGGTCCTGTAACCGGGCGAGTTTGGCATAGGCCTGATCCGCGATGGGCGAGACTTTTCCCTGGGACAGGGCCACCACGATCGCCAGCTTGTTGGGAAAATGCTTGTAGAAGGTGGCGCGACTGACCTTCGCCTTTTCTATGATATCTTCAACGGTCACCGCGCCGTAGGATTTTTCCTCAAAAGCATTGAGTGCGGCTTCGAGAATTTGCTCCCGATTGGCCTCGCGTTTCTTGCTTTGCCAAGAGACGTGGGGCGTGCTGGTTTTTCGGGCCTCGGCCACTTCTCTCGACATCCAACTTCCTTTTTGTGGGCCCGCCGTCAGGTCCGCTATTCCTCGATCCGAAGCGCAGCACGAGGGCATGCCTGCACTGCAAGTCGGACCTTGTCGTATAGTCCAGTCGGTATGTTATCGGTCAATACCTTTGCCTGATTATCCTCACTCACGGCGAAGACTTCCGGGCATATGAGTAGGCATTCGAGATTTCCTTCGCACATTGTGCTGTCTGCAATCACTTTCATTGCAACTCCCCAGTTTCTTTGAATGGCCGGGCGGCTTGCATGCCGCCGCCAGCGCCCCCGCATTGTAAAGGGCATTTCCTGCTGCGCAACACAAAGATTGACATATGTATATGATGTATGCGACTCAATGAGTGACACATGTATACCAATAGATTCTGGGTGAGGTAAGTATGACCGGTCAGTACGGAGCTACCACGGCGCAATATGTCACATCGTTGCCGGCACCAGCCGCGGAAACGCTGACAGATCCGGAAGAGGTGCTCTCCATTCTTCTCGAGCCGACGCTGCGCGGGAACCTTTACCCTTACTACAATCGCCTGCGGGAACTTGACCCGGTTTATCGGACCCATCACCCCGCGCTTCACGGCGGGCGGCCGTGCTGGGTGCTGACATCCTATCGCGCAGGCTATGAGGCCTTCACCCATCGGCTGATGACAAGCGACAGTCGCACGGTGCAGGCTTACGATACGGGAGAAAACGGTCAGCGCTTCCTGGGCATCATGCGCCGGGTCCTGCTTTTCCTCGAACCGGTCGATCATGCCCGCGTGCGCAAGATGGTCGCCACTACATTCATGCGGCGGAAAGTGGAAGAGTTCCGCCCCTATATTGCTGAAACAATAGAATATCTTCTGTCCCGCATGGAAGAAAGGGGGCAGGCGGACATCGTCAGCGATTACGCCAATCCACTACCGATCACGATGATATTCCGGATATTCGGGATGCCGCTCGAAGATTTGCCGCTCATCGAAAGCTGGATGAAGAATTTCGCGCGGCGCGGGGAACTCGGCCGGATTTCACCGGAAGTCGAACGGGGCGGCGAAGAAGCGAGCAAAGGGTTTACGGAGTATTTCCGCAAGCACATCACGGATCGCCGGAAAAACCCGCGCGATGATGTCATCACGACCTTCGTTCAGGCGCGGGACGCCGACGGCAAGGCGCTGACCGATGACGAATTGATCGCGATGTGTGTCCTCATTTTCATGGCGGGCCATGAATCCACATCGAACATGATTGCGTTCAATACCTTCTCGCTGTTGCGCAATCGCGATCAACTCCGGCTGCTGCAACGCCAGCCTGAATTGATCGAGGACGGTATCGACGAGCTTATCCGGTATGACGCGTCCGTCCACGTGGCGCAGCGCGTGGGGCTGGAGGATGTGACAGTCGACGGCCGGGATATCCCTGCCGGTGAACCGTGCGTCATCATGCAGGGTGCTGCCAATCACGACCCGGCGCAGTACGACACCCCGGAACGACTGGACCTGACCCGCACCAAGGTGCAGCATCTCGTGTTCGGTCTCGGCAGCCACAGTTGTCTGGGCAACCAGCTTGCCAAACTGGAGCTGCGTATGGCGATCCCTGCGCTGATCGAACGGTTCCCCGATATTCAATTGGCCGTTCCGGAAAGCGAGGTCCGGTCATGCAACACAGGCTTGCTCCTCCGCCATCTCAAGGACCTGCCCGTCACCTGGTGAGGCAGTCGGTGCCTGAAAAGGCATGCCCCCTTGTTCCTCCGCGCTGATTGGCGAGGCACGCACATGTTTACGGTCGTCGCAAATCTCGATCTCTACACCCCGCTATCGGGGGTGACAGATGCCGCGCGCAGGGCCGAGGCGCTGGGCTTCGATCGCCTGAGCATACCCGACGTTTGCCATGACGGCCTTACTGCGGCGGCCATAGCGGTGGGGGCGACGACCCGGATTGACATCGCCAACAGCGCGCTGGTGTGTTTTCCTCGCAGCCCGATGACAACCGCGGTTGCGGTTTGGGATCTGCAGGCCTTTTCCGGCGGGCGATACCATCTGGGGCTGGGGCCGCTCGTGGCGCCGAACATTATCCAGAAATACAGCACGCCATGGCACCCGCCTGCCCCTCGCATGCGTGAATATGTGCAGACGATGCGTGCGATTTTCCGCTGCTGGCAGACCGGCGAACCCCTGGCTTTCAGAGGCGAATATTACCAGTTCCTGCGGCAACAGGCCTATATTGCGCCGCCACCGATAGAGCATCCGGATATTCCATTGCATCTGGCGGCCGTAGGGCCGCATATGGCGGCGCTGGCCGGAGAACTGGCCGATGCGATCACGACGCATCCGACCAACACCAGCCCGCGTTTTATTCAGGAACTGTTGCTGCCGGACCTTGCGAAGGGGGCCGCGCGAACCGGGCGATCGGTCGGCGATATGGGGGTCATCGTCAATCCTCTGATCGCGACGGGTTCGTCTGCCGAGGAAATCAACCGGAACAGGGAGGCGCACAGACAGCTTCTGGCCACAATCCTGTCCACGCCCAATTACTGGCGCAGTCTGGAACTGTTCGGTTGGGGGCAGTTTGGCCCTGCGCTGCGCCAGCTTACCCGTGAAGGGAAATGGGATGCGATGCCCGCATTGCTGGATGACGATATTCTGGACGCATTTGTGATCTCCGCGCCGTGGAGCGAGCTTGCCGCGACCATCCGGACCATGTTCAACGGTTGCGCCACGCATATCGGGATCGCGCTGCCACAGGATTGCGCCGCAGACGCGAACATCGCTGCCGTGATCGCGGAGTTGAAAGCGTGAACCGTGCCGAAACAATCCGTCGCGAGCGGGCGATTCTGCAGGCCCGCTGGAAAGAACAGGGCTACTACAATGGCACCACGCTGTCCGAAGCGCTGACGGCGGCGGCCCGCGCTTTCCCGGATACGCCCTCGTTCTATTATCGCAATGAGGCCATGATCGCCCGATCCAACGCAGACCTGTTTGAGGAAGGCCTGCGTGTGGCCGCCGGGTTGTACAGTCTGGGGGTGCGGGCGGGCGATGTTATTGCTGTCCAGCTTCCGACATGGCTGGAAACCGCGATAATCTATCAGGCGATTGCGCATCTTGGCGCAATCACGCTTCCGATTGTCAGCATCTATGGCGATGCCGAAATCAGCTATATCGTGCAGGATTCCGGCGCGAAGTTCCTGTTCGTGCCCGATGCATGGCGCGGACGCCCCTATGCTGCACGCTATGCCGAGTGTCTGGCGGACACGCGGCTGGAAGCGCTGGTGGTGATCGGCGATGCCGTGCCAGCTTCGTGTATCGCATGGGATGATCTGGTCGCAGGTGGTACCGAAGGGTTCACCCCGGCACCCGGCGATCCGAACGCCATTGCCTGCCTGATCTACACGTCGGGGACGACATCCCATCCCAAGGGCGTGCAGCACACGCATAACAGCCTGTTGTGGGAATGGGGGAGGCCCACATTCGCCAATCGGGGCATGTATCTCAGCAATATGCCGGCGGGCCATATTACCGGATATGGCTTCGTCATGCGGCCATCGCTCTATGGGGCGCCGCAGGTATTCATGGACCATTGGGACCCCGTTCTGGCCGCCCGGCTGATCGAACGGCACCAGATCCGGTGCGGCGGGGGGACGCCGACGTTTCTCGTGACCTTGCTGGATGCGGCGCAGGCGCATGGCGCGGATATGTCCTCGCTCACCAGCTTCAGCATGGGGGGGCAGGGGATTACGCCGGAACAGGTGCGGATGGCGGATGAACGGGGATTTCGCGGGGCGAGAGTCTATGGCTCCACCGAACATCCGACCGTCACACTGTTCGATCCGGATGAGACGTTCCAGAACCGCGCCTTTACCGACGGACAGATCGATACCGGCAATGAAGTGCGGATCGTCGACGATAACGATCGCGATCTGCCCACCGGCGCAGAAGGCAATATCCTCACCCGGGGGCCGGATCTGTTTGCCGGCTATTCGAACCCGGAACTTGATCTGGAAGCGTTTGCTCCGGGCGGCTGGTTTCGCACCGGAGATATCGGGCGGCTGGATGGTCGCGGTTATCTGCTGATTACGGACCGGAAAAAGGACATCATCATCCGTGGGGGAGAAAACATTTCTTCCACGGAAGTCGAAGCCTGCCTGATGCAGCACCCCTCGGTGAACGATGCCGCAGCTGTCGCAATGCCCGATGCGATCTATGGCGAAAAGGTATGTGCCTTCGTTGTCTTGGAGGCAGGTATGCATCTGACGCTGGCCGATGCGTGCGCACATTTTCGGAATCTGGGACTGTCCGTGCAGAAGACGCCCGAACGTCTCGAATTTCTGGATGAATTGCCCAGAAATGCCTCGGGGAAAGTCAAAAAGAACGAACTGCGACTGCGGATTTCGCAAACACTTGTCCAAACACTGGCCCAAACACATGGAGAGAATGATGTCTGATCCCCAAAATTTTGCCGAATTCATGCCCTGGACCGTAATCGCCGGTGGTTCGGAAGGTGTCGGCGCATGTCTCGCCCAACGTCTGGCGGCAAAGGGCGTGAACCTGATGCTTGTGGCGCGAAAAGCGGGGCCGCTGGAAGAGACGGCGCAATCAATACGCGACACTTACGGCGTGGAAGTACGCACCCTGTCGCTCGATCTTGGGCAGCAAACCGCAGCGGACGATCTGATCGCCGCCTGTGCCGATATCGAGGTCGGCGGCCTGATCTACAATGCCGGGGCCGCGCATGGTCTGAAGCCGTTTCTCGACCAGCCGCTGGACGGCTTTCTCTCGCTTATGCGCCTGAATGTCGAAACGCAGGTCCGGCTCGCCCATCATTTTGGCAAAACCATGCGGGAACGCGGCAAGGGTGCGATCCTGTTTCTGGGGTCGGGGGCTGGAGCTGGCGGTGCGGCAAACATTGCCGGATATGCCGCCGCCAAGGCCTATGCCCAGACATTCGCCGAGGGGCTGTGGTACGAACTGCGTCCGTTCGGGGTCAAGGTGCTCTGCCTCGTGCTCGGGTTGACCCGTACGCCAGCCATGGCACGTGCTGGTTTCAGTATGGATGGCGGGGAATTCCAGGCTGACGAGCCCGATTTCGTCGCGCAGACCGGGCTGGCCCGGCTGGGTGACGGCCCGGTTTATGCCATGGACAGTATACGCCCGAATATCGAACGGCTGAGCCGACTTTCCCGACGGGAAGTGGTGGAATCCTTGAGTCTTTCCACACAGGGGCTGGTGACCACGTCGGCGTGACGATTGGGGATGGGGCTTGTAACAAGGGGAGATACCAATGGTCGCGAAAAGCTTCTTCTTCACCAAGATCACCGTCGGCGATCCCGCGAGTGTGGAAGATTTTTATACGGCGGTTCTCGGGCTGGAGGTTCTCGTGCGCGTCATGGACGATGACGGACGTCCCCGGGAAACGGTGTTTGTCGTCCCCGGCAATGAGAACTGCAGTCGCCTGATCATGGAGCGTCGTGGCCATGCGGGGCAGACAAATCCCGGCGAGACGGTGCTTGGATTTGCCGTGGACGATGTCGATGCCACGGTTGCGTCCGCGATCACCGCAGGGGGTGCTTTGGTGCATCCCCCGCAGGACAACGAAGCGCATGGCATACGCATCGCATTTTTGACTGATCCCGACGGGCAGGTGATCGAACTGCTTGGCCCGTTGAGTTGATGCCCTTGCGTGCCTGGCTTCTGTAAATTTGCGTCTGACAGACTTTACATAAATCCTTTATAATCAATGTTTTGATTATAATTTCAACAGGATGGCGGATTCCGTTGTGTGTTTATCGCAACCGGGCCTTCACCCTTCGCATATCTGAAATTTAAACTATACACGTAGATACCTTCAAGATATACGAATGTATCTTTTAGGGTCTGATACGAGACAAGAACAAGGTGGGGAGATGGAAAAAATGGCTTGTGATCGTAACCAGCTGATTATGCCGATGCTGTCTGCTGCGGTATCTTTCATCGCGCTTGCAACGCCGGATATTGCATTGGGGCAATCCGCCGGAAGCGGTGCCAATGCCAGTGCCGGCCATGACCTTAATACGATTATCGTGACTGCGAACAGACGCGAGGAAAGGGCGCAGGATGTGCCGATTGCCATCACTGCCTTTTCGTCCCAGCGACTTGAGCAGCAGAATATCACGAAAGCCGAAGATCTGATCGCCAGTGTGCCGTCCATGACAGTCGGCACCGCAGGGTCCGGATCGCGGGATGCGCAGACAATCACCTTGCGTGGCCAGGGGGCAGCGTTTCAGGCGTCGCCCGGTGTGGTCATCTACATGAACGAAGTGCCGCTTCCCACTGCCACGTCGCTGACGCAGCAGGGCGGGCCGGGCAATTTCCTGGATCTGGAAAACATGCAGGTTCTGGCAGGGCCGCAGGGCACGCTGTTCGGTCGCAACGCCACAGGCGGTGCTGTTCTGCTGGTCCCGCGCAAGCCGACCGATGATTTCGGCGGGCATATTCAGGTGGGGATCGGCAACCACCGCAATCGCGAAGTGCAGGCCGTGATCAATGCGCCGTTGGTGAAGGAGAAGCTGGCACTGCGCATTGCCGGGCAGTTTCAGGATCGTGAGGGGTATACCCACGACGTCACGTTCGACAAAAACCGCGACGATGTCCATTACTATTCCGGGCGCATCGGCTTGTTGTTCCGGCCGAGCGAACGCTTCGAAAACTATCTGATGGCCTATGGCGCCCGTTCGCGGAACAACGGCGCGGGCAATGTTCACAACCAGTTTAATATTGCCGGTTTGAAAGGCGTCGGGTTTTGCGTCGATGCCCCAACCGTCCCCAGCGGTATTCAGGTATCCTGCGATGTCTATCGCGCTGCCACGGCAAAGGCCAAGGCGCTTGGCACCCGCGCAACCGCGCACAGCCTGGATTCCTATCAGGAAGTCCGCGCCTGGGGGCTGGTCAACACGTCAAACCTCGATCTTTCCGATGCGATCAAGCTGCGCAACATCGTGAGCTATCACAAGTTCAAGGTCGGCTATCTTTACGACGGGGATGCCACGCCATTCCAGCAGTTCGACGTTGGCGTTCCGCAGGCCCGGCTGCCTTCCGGATACCGGAATGGGGTGCCGTATGATCATTACCGGGATAACGTGCGCCTGTTCACCGAAGAACTGCAACTGCAAGGCGATTTCCTCGATAAACGGCTGACCTTTACCGCAGGCGCGTTTCTGTTGAACCAGAAGCCCGACGGGGTACAGGCCAGTTCCCAGATCAACTACTGCCCCGCCAGCATGACAGGCAATCCCGCAGCATGTGTCCCGGCGCGCAGCTATTATGGGACGAAGACCAGTTCCAAGGCGCTCTATGCGCAGGCAACGGTGGATCTCGGGTTGATGACCCCCGCGCTGGACCGCGTCAAACTGACGCTTGGCTATCGCTATACGTGGGACGATATCAGCGGCTTTGCCGAGGGCTATACGCCCGCCGGGGCAAACTTCCGCTGCGCCAGCACCGCAACGGTGGTGAGTAATCCCGCAAACTGCAGAATTGCCGGGGAACTGAAGAGCAAGGCGCCTACGTGGCTGATCGGACTGGATTACAAGGCAACCGACGATCTGCTGCTCTACGCCAAGGTCAGCCGGGGGTATAAGGCAGGCGGCTTCAACAGCCTGTCGGTGCGTGAAACCACCCGCACTTTCCAGCCTGAATATGTCACATCCTACGAAGCGGGATTTAAATCCGACTGGACGCTTGGGGATGTTCTCGCCCAGTTGAACGTCAACGGATATTACCTCAAATACAAGGGTATCCAGCGCGCAGCATCGGACTTCAACGCAACCACGCGGGCCAGTGGCGTGCAAATTCTGTCGTCCGATGCGCGCATCAAGGGCGTGGAAGTGATTGCCAGCCTCAAGTTCGCAAACAATCTCGAACTCAGCGCGACGTACAGCCATACCGACGCCGATTACAAAAACTATACGTTCCGGCCAGCGACTGCGCCGGTGAAAGACTGTAGTGGGCAGACCATTCCGGCAGGGCAACTGGCCGATTCCTCCTGTCTGCCCTTCCAGTACGTGGCGCCGCACACGTTCAGTGCCCGGATAAGTTACCGGACCGATCTGCCCGGAACGCTGGGTGCTCTTTCGCTATATGCGAATTACTCCCACACTTCCGCGCAATATACCGAGGCATTCCTGCTTCCGGAGGTGCAGCCGGATTCCTACTTCAAATCGTTCGGCCTGCTCAGCCTGTCAGCCACTTGGTCGGATATCATGGGTTCGAATGTCGATGTCACGGCATACGCAACCAATCTGACCAACAAACTGTATCAGATCAACAACACGCACGTGTTCCAGACTGGCTCGCTGCTCTCGTCGGCGGCCTTGTATGGGGAACCCCGCATGTACGGCATGCGCGTGCGCTACAATTTCTGAGGCTGCGGGCCGGAGGGGGCGCACCCGTTTGGTGTGGCGGCGGGGCGATATCCCGCAGGACATGCGCGATCCGGGATGACGCCAGAAACGGATGACCTTGCGGTCATCCGTTTCCGTTCTCTCGCTGTCGATGGGGGATGGTTATGCGGCTTTGTCAGCCCTTGTGAGCGGGAGCCTTTGCTGGCGTCTTGGTTGTTGCCGGAGCCGCCTTGACGCTGGCAGCAGCTGCTTGCTTCGAAGGGGAAGCCTTCTTGGCGGCGACCTTGTGCGAGGCCCGGGTTGTCTTGGCTGTCTTTGCTGGTGCGGTGGCGCTGACGGGGCACTTGGCGAAACGCCCATGGGCATCCCGGCAAGCCGCGGCATTGGCGGGCATGCTGGCGGCGCCAAGTGCCGAAATCGCCAGAAGAGCAGCGGTGGAAATGCGGATCAGCTTGTTCATGTAAAGGGTCCTTTCCTCAGGTGGCGGGGCCACTCCTCGTCACAGGTCCCTTTTAGTGCCGTGACCTTATCCTGTTGGTGGAGCGTCGCTTAAACTCCGGTAATGTTGCGGGGCCGGAAACCGCAACGCAACAATGCGTCAGTGGTGATAGCCGGCCCATCCGGGGAGATAATCCGCTTCCGATGAACGGGCGAGCATCAGCGCCTTGGCCGTGGCTTCCTCAAACGCTTTCCTGACCATGCTGCGGGTAATCTTCCGGCGGAGAAAATCGGCCCAGAGAAATTCGGCATAGGGGGTGTCCGACTTTGCGTAGCCACCCACTTCGCGCAAGGCGCCGGCCAGCGTGCGATAGGGGTCATCGGCCAGTTTCCCGATATGTTTGGGAATGTCGCTATAGGCGCAACGCTGGCCTTCCGCGTCATAGGGATGAAGCCAGTTGCGGTTGTCCATATATGTTTCGAAGGCACTGTGCGACAGATGGTGCAGATTGGCTTTGACCAGCACCAGCACGTGCTTCGTCCCTTCTTCATAAAGGGCGCGGGCCAGATGGTGATGATCGATCATGTGATATCGCTGTTTCGGGCCTATGACCACGGGTATCATATGGCGGCCCAAATACTCTGCCTTGTCCTTGTCGGCGCCCTCACGCCATGAGGCCCTTTTTCGCAGAACTTCGCCCATGCCGACGGTCATTTGCGTAGGCCTGATATCCACCAGTTTGACCGGGTGAAGCACTGGTTCTGGCGTAACGCTCATGTCGTGTTCTCCATGTCCTGTGCGGCAGCCACAGCGTCATCGACGCTATAGGCGCAGCGTTTTGCAAGATCGTGTTTCCCGCTGGCCAACAACAGGTCGCGGATCGTGTCGCTGACCCGCGCGAGGTACAGACGCACGCCGCGGGTGGCCAATTGGGTATCGCATTCGGTGAGGGCATCGAGCGCGCTGCTGTCGAGACTGAAGCTCTCTTCAAGGCTGACCACCACGGCCTTTATGGCGGGCTGCTGCATCTGGCGGGCGTTGACCTGCGCGAACATCCGTTCGGCATTGCCGAAAAAGAGCGGTTCCGAGGGCCTCCACACCATGACATCGGTGGGCAGCAGGGCTTCGGGATGTCGGGCGATATCGACAAAATCATGGGAGCCCAGTCGGCCCAGACGCATCAGTTGCGGTGAGGAAAG
Organism: Caenibius tardaugens NBRC 16725; assembly: GCF_003860345.1. Lineage (GTDB taxonomy): Bacteria > Pseudomonadota > Alphaproteobacteria > Sphingomonadales > Sphingomonadaceae > Caenibius > Caenibius tardaugens. The sequence continues at coordinate 1,116,137 of NZ_CP034179.1, read as the reverse complement.
ACGGTGGATCAAAAGGATCAGCGATCCCACAATGGCCAGCAACATGCCGTTCAGAACTCCGAACAGCAGCACACCCGCAATGGCGCCGATCGCGGCAATGAAATCGGCACGTAGCAGTTTCAGCCGTACAATGGGGGCAGGGTTGAGCGCATGCGTCAGCGCCGCGATCACCACGGCAGCGAGGACCGGTTGCGGCAGATGCGCAATAATCGGGTTACCCGCCGCGATAAGAACCAGCATCCCCGCTGCAGCGATCAGGCCGACCATGCGGGTCTGCGCGCCTGCTGCCTCGCTGGCTGACCCGGCGGAAAATCCGGCACCGACCGGCATACCCTGCACCAGCGAAGCGGCCAGATTGCTCCACCCCAACGCGCGCAATTCGTGATCGGCATCGAGCGTGTCGTTATGCTGCAAGGCGAGTGTCCGCATGGTGCCCCAGCTTTCCGCGAGCAACACCAGCAGCAACGGCAAGGTCAGTTCGAGAAGCGTTTCCGCATCGCGCGGCGTTATGCCGGAGAGGTCGGGCCACTGGACGGAAAGAGAGATCATGCCGACGGTGGCAACACCCCTGGCCGGCAGGTCAAGCACCAGTGATGCCGCGATGCCGGTCACAAGGACGCAGATGGTTCCCGGAACCGCCGGAATGCGTCTCAGCATCAGCAGCGCGGCCAACGCGAGAAAGCCAATAATGACGCTGGCCCAGTTCCAATGGGGAAGTTGGACGGCAAGCCCGGTGAGAATATGCCAGATGGTACCGTGGCCAAGGTCGATCCCGGCAATAATCGGCAATTGCTTGATGATGATCGTAACGGCCAGTCCCAGGGCAAAGCCGCGCAGGACCGGTCGGGAAACGAAAGAGGTCAACCCGCCAAGCCGGAGCAACCCGGCAATCACAAATATCAGACCGACAAAAAACGTCGTTATTGCCGCGAACATGGCTTTGGTCGCATCATCCGCTGCGGTCATGCCGATCATTGCGGCAAGGATCGTGGCGGATGACGATGTGGGGGAAACGATCGCAAAGCGGCTGCCCCCGACGAATGCGTACATGGCCGCCCCGGCAATTGCGGTGAAAATGGCATGTTGGGCAGGCAGACCGGCAATAGCGGAATAGGCGACGGCTTCCGGCAGCATGAGCCCGGCGACAGACAGGCCCGCTATCAGATCGCCACGCTTCATGGGATACTGTTGCAGGCGAAGGCGCGATGGCGCCTCATGCGACCAGCGCCAGCTTTTTTGGGGTTGCCACACTCATTCTACCGCCGCCTACCAGTGTTTGCAGATCAAGCAGGGCCCGGAACATGCCCAGGCCATAAGGTGCGGCAATATAACGCGCTTCCCATTCCGGGGCGAACTTGTCCTTGTAAGCGCGCAGCCCTTCGAAACTGTAAATTGCATCGCCGTGACGATAGAGCAGGCCGCCGATGCGCGCCCAGATAGGGGCAAGGCGACGGGCTTCGATTCCCGAAAGCGGCGCGAGGCCGAGATTGAACCACTGGTAACCCTGCTGCTGCCCCCATTGCATCAGATGCGCGAACAGGAAATCCATCGTGCCATAAGGCATGGTTTCGGCATGGCGCATGAGATCGACAGACAATTCCTGCCGGTTGGGTGTTGCCCAGATATTGGCAAAGGCCACGATGCGTCCTTCGTACAAGACCGTGGCGCAATCGAACTGCATCAGATAGTGCGGATCGAAACGGCCGATCGAGAAGGCCTTTTCCGATTGGGCTTTCGCTTTCAGCCAACTGTCTGAAAGCGCGCGTAATTCGGGGAGATGTTGGCGAACTTGGGCGGAGGGGATGATCGCGAAACTCGCGCCTTCACGCATGGCCCGGCGTTCGGCATAGCGGAGCGATTTCAGTTCGGGCCTGTCCAGCGAAAAGTCCGGCAGGGCTACTTTGGCTTCCTCGCCATATTTGATCAACTGCAGGCCGAGGTCCACCGCCAGCGGCATCACTTCCTTGCCGATCTGATAGAGCAGCAGCCGCCCCTGAGCGGCATCGGCCATTTCCCGGATCCGCCACAGCAGATCGGGCCATTCGCCTTGCGGCCCGATGGGATCGCCCATGACAATCCAGCTCTGGCCCTGAACCTGATACATCAGGAGCGCATCGCCTGAGGCGGAACGCAGGAAGCGCTTGTCGCCTGTCAGGGCGAGAAAGGCATCCGTTCGCGAGGCATGTTGTAATGCCGGTTCGCAGGCTTTGATTGCCATGTCTCCGGGCGTTGCGGCAGGAGGTTGGGCATGGCCGAACAGGCGCATCACGCTGACACAGAGCAAGGCTACGGCGATCGCGAAAGTGGCCCGCAAAAACCGGGAGGCATTGCCGTTCCAGGTAAACTGCCACCACAAATCTTGCTGATAGCTGACATGGCGATAGGCAAAGAAACCCAGCCATATGGCCAGCGCGACAAAACTGGCGATCGCTGCGATGGAACCGGGGTTGCCCAGAGCCGATGTCAGAGCGGTGCGACGGTAAAATGCAGGGCGCGCAAGCTGCAATACCCCTGCCATACCCGAAAGGATGATCGCTTCTTCGTAGTCGAAGCCTTTGAATAAGGAGAATATTGCCCCGGATATAAGCAAGGTTCGGGTCAGCAGAAAGGCTGCGTCGAGGCGGCGGTACAGCCCCGGTGCCAGTAGCAGCAGACCTGTGCCCACAAGACTGGCGGCTATGTGCGAAGCTTCGACAAAGGGCAGCGGCAGAATATGGCGCAGCATGTGGAGCCGGTCCGGTATGGCGGGCAGCGAGCCCGATACCAGCAAAACCACCCCGCCAAGAAAGACCATGATGGACAGGAACAGGGGGGCGATACCCCGCGTGATCATACTCGCAGCCCCCAGAGTGGCGGTTCCCAGTCGCGCCAGCCGTGACTGCCGTAGACGGCGATGCTCGTGGATAGCCAATGCGGTCGCGGCAACGAGCAGCGGCAGGATATAATAGATCAACCGGTACAGAATGAGGGCGGCCAGCAACTGTGCGTGATCGACGCCGGGAAGTGCGGCCACCATGACCGCTTCGAACACGCCGATACCGCCCGGTACGTGGGTCAGCAATGCCGTGACCATGGCCAGCGCGTAGCCGAGGAAAAAGAGCGGGAACTGGTCTGCCGATGCACCCGGTACCAGAAAATACAGAGCGGCGCTGGCGGCAGCGAGATCAAGCGCGGCCAGAACAGGCTGCATCATCGCTTGTTTGGCGCTGGGCCGGGGAACATGCCAGTGCCAGATTTGTATGATCCCTTTGCGGACGTGAAGCAGCATGGCGAGGCCTGCCAGGCCGGTCAGAAGCGCGACGCCGATCATGCGCTGCATGACCGGCGTCAGGGTCAGTGGGCCGAGGTGCATCAGCGCAGGGTGGGCCAGCAGGGCGATCCCTGCCATCATGATGACCCCGCTCCAGAATGTCATGCTGGCAGCGGCAATAACCCGGACAATGTCTGCGGGCATCAGTCCGGCTGCGGTGTAAATCCGATAACGGGCGGAACCACCTGTCAGGAGGGAGAACCCGAGATTGTGACTCAGCGTATAGCTGGTGAGCGAGGCTAATGCCGCCGTGCGATAAGGGAGCGGCCTGTCGATGATCCGCAGGGCGAGGACATCATACAAGGTGAGCAGAAAATAGCTGAGCGCTGTCAGCCCCAGCGCAGCCGCGATCCGCCAAGTGTCGAGTGCGTGGAGGGCGGCCTTGATGTCGCGTATGTGCACTTCCTGGATAAGGGCATGCAGGGCAACCAGCCCGAGAACGGCGACGCACGCTACCGCCAGTGCTTCCAGCCATTTGCGGTGTCTGTGCAGGAGTTTTTCCATGCTTTCCCGTCTTTCGTACGGTTTCAGGCGCGATGCCATTCCTGGGATTTGCAAATCAGACCGCCAAGAATGCACCCGCTGATCCGCATACTATTGACATCATTCTGTTTTATTGTGGAGAAAAACGTGCGGCCCATGTCGGGCACGTAGACCCGGCCCTGATATTGGCCTGGCCCGGTGCTGCGATAGTTTTTGAGCAGTTCGGTACCCACCAGGCGGGTTACGCCGCTGTCGCGGGCGTCGGCGATGGCTTGCGGGGCGGCCCAGACCACCCAGCCGCACAGATTGCCTGCGCAATCGCCGGTTTTTACTTTCACGGTGCCAAGAGGATTGCTCCAGGTTCCAATTGCTTCCGGTTGGGTGGCCGGATGTGTCTGGGGCGGGCGTGTCTGGGCCTGTGTGGTTAATGGCAACAATGCCAGTGCTGCCAAAGCCCAGGTGAATTGTTTACGGATCATGATGACTCTCCGGGCCGGGGTGATGAAGATTCCCTTATGCGCCGCCGTGAATGCTGGTGACGTGGCGCGGAACCGAACTTTTTGTAATGTTGATAAGATGCGGGTTTGTCGCGGCCATTTCCGCACGTAGCGTGGCATAGAGTTTATCGGCATCACGGTGCAGTGGATGGCCGCCAGGAAGGGCGATGTGTTTGACGTTGGGCTGCGTCAATTGCGGACAAAGGCTGTCGGTCTCATCGATGCCCTGTATGCACACGACCGGCGCCCAGGTGAGCTGCGCTGCGGTGGGCAGGGCCTGCGCATCGGGGGTTGCCCAATTGAACAGTTCCGATGGGGATGCGCGATAGATCACGGTTTGGCCCGGAACGACCAGACCGACCATTTGTACTTTCTTGCGCAGGTCTGGCGGCAGGTCGGTAATGCCGACATGCAGCATATCGGCGCCGAATGATTGGCCTATCAGGATCAGCCGTTCGGCATGGGAAAAGGCCAGCGCTTTTCTCGAGGCTTCGGTAATCAGGGCGCGCACTTCCGCCGGGGTCCGTTCATGTCGGAAATAGACCAGTGAACTGACCCCCAGAACCGGGACGCCGTCGTGCACGAAGCGTCGGGCAATCTGCGGCCCCATGCCGATGCGAAAGCCCATATCGCCCGAGAATATGACCGCGACAGCGGGAGGGGTAGGGCTGCGTTTTTCGACTGCTGGCATTTCCAGGAACACCGGGCCGCCGAAATACCCGATATGGCCAAGCCACAGCAAAAAGCCGATTGCCAGCACGGCGCCTGTCGCCAGCGCGCGTTTGATCCAGTGTTTCACAAGCGCAGTCCCTGCAATATCGTGGATGCGACCAGCGTCGTGTTGCCATCGAAATGGTGGCCGCCCGGCAATATGTCCTGTTCTGCCAGCGTGGCAGGGAGCGACGGGCAGGCGCTGTCGCTTTCTTCAGTGCCGCGCACGCACTGCATGGGAAGACCCCGCAGTTTCGCGATAGCGGGTGCTGTGGGCAAGGCGTCGGCACCTGCGATGTCGAGCCATGAGGCCAGATGGAACTGAAAGTCCGCCGTTGGGCTCAACCCCAGAAAACTGACGCGGGATATCCGCGCACGCGCGTCCGGGGGCAGGGTGCCGACAATGTAAGCCAGATCGTCGGCGCCGAAGGAATAACCGATCAGCACCACCCGGGGTTTGTGCCAGAGTGCACTGTAATGGGTGATCAGCCGGTCGAGATCGTGGCCTGCCTCCTGTGGCGTTCGCGCAGTCCAGAAATAGGCAAGACTGTCCACGCCCACGCTGGGAACGCCTCTCGCGGCGAGGGCGGCGGCGATGTCGCGATCGATACCGGCCCAACCGCCATCGCCGGAATAGAGGATAGCCATGGTTTTCCCGGGAGGTGCGGCGGGATCTGTGCTCAGCGCGATGGGCAAGTCAGAGAGCGAGCGACCGCCCGGTTCGGCTGGCGAGGCTGTGTCAAACCAAGGGGAAATCCGCGGCGTCAGCGCGGTGATCCAGCTTTCGTTTGGCTGAAGGACAACCGTTTTTGCCTGCGGAGCCTGGGCGAGAAAGCGGGCCACTGCCGCGCTTTGTGCCGGGTTTTCAAGGGCGACCAGCGGAATGGGGAGGGAGGCAGGCGGGGAAAACCGCCACCCCGGGGCCATCGTTGCGTCGTACGTTCGCGACAGTGTCAGGCCGTCGGCTGCGCACCAGGGCTTTGCCCCCAATACGGTAGGGGATAATCCCAGCGTGATGCCCCCGCGATAGATATTGGGCTGCGCTTCCGCCAATGCCCCATAGACCAGCGCGGCCCCGGTGCCAGCTCCGATCACGGCAGGCTTGTCATAATGCGCAAAGCCCAGTTTGTGTTCGAAATCCTTGGCAATCGTAGTCAGCAAATAGTTGGGGTTGGCGCAGCCTTTGCCAGCGTAAAACGCCTTGCGAAATATGGGGGTCGGGATACCCGCAACCGCAAAGCCGTTGTCGGAAAGTTTGCGGGCAAGGCGCGCCGTGTCGGATGTCCATCCCTGCTCGTCAGAGAGAAACAGCATGGTGCCACGGATGGTGCCGGTGGGGAGATAGGCAGAGCTATTGCCAATTCCGGCCAATTTTATGCGCTGTTCGCGCGCATCAGGCGTCAGTGCCGTGACGGATACGTCATGAGCAGCACTTTTTGCATGGGGGACAGTCGCAAGGGCGAGAAGAACCCCCATCATGAGCCCGCCCAATCCAAGCGACACCCTTTGCATGACGATCTCCCGCTGTGACGGCATAGGCCTGCTTTGACAGTATTGGAATGTGTACCAGCAGCAGATTATCGGGCGGATGACGATGGCATTACAAACCGGACATTTTGCCCGGGGTGTCCGGCGATCATGACCGATCTTTCATCTTGCCCTCTGGCTCGAATTTGGAATATTTATCAAAATAAATCAATGATATATATGTATTTCGAACAGAATTGAATGGGATTTTATGGCATGCACATGGCCAAAAGTTAAGTTGAGGTGGGCGGGTATCGGAGCGATCCTGACAAGCGGCGATCGGAAGCCAATTTCGGTCAGATCCCTTCGCCTCATGCTGAAGGATTTAGCTATGAAGAAGTCACTTTTACTTCTTGCCTCGATCGCACTCGGAGCAGGTGCAACGGTTGCCAACGCGGCACCGGCAGCACCTGTAGCGACAGCGGCACCTGCAGCTGCCCATCACAGTGCGGCGGTCCAGGCCAAGACCCCACTTTCTGCGAAGCATCGCGCTACGCACAAGGTGCACCATCGCAAGCACAGGGCGAAGTCGGCAAGACATACCGCAATGCGCCACAAGAAGGCCGCGCATCGGCGTGTCGCCGCCAAGCCCGCAACAGCACCCGCAATGAAGCACGACAACGGGCCAACCAAGCGTCCAGGCTGATGGCGGTCACCTGCGGGGGCACCGGGCGGTGCCCCCGCCATCAACGCGACAGGAATCAGGATGGGTACCATTGCCAAAGCAATCGGCAGGCATGGCCTCATCCCCTGGCTGGCGCTGTTTCTGCTCGTTCCCGTTGGTGCCATCGCACTGGTAGGATCACCGCTGGGCAAAGCATGGCTTGATCGTATGGCTGCTTACCCGGATTCAAGGAAGTTCTTGCCGGGCATCACTATCGAAGCTGCGCTGCCGCGCGACCGGGGGTTCGTCATAACCAGTATTCGTTCGGGCAGTCAGGCGGATGAAAGCGGTTTGGTCGTGGGTGATGTTATCGTTGCCATCGATAACGTGCGCGGGCTTTCGATCGAGCAGGCGCGTTCCTACCTCATGCATGACAAGGCAGATGAAGTGCGATTGCGGATTGTACATGATCGGCATGCGCGCAATATTCTTTTGGACCGTGATGGAGATAGCGCATGAGCCGGAAATTGCTGATCATTGAGGATGACGAAGCAACGGCCAGCTATATTGCCAGAGGATTAGGTGAGGAAGGTTTTGCCATCGATAGGGCCAGCAACGGGCGCGACGGCCTGTTTCTGGCCACTGACGGTGCGTATGATGCCATTGTACTCGATCGCATGCTGCCAGCGATGGATGGAATGGCGGTGCTTGCCGCTTTGCGCGCGGCAGGGATTGAAACGCCGGTCATCATTCTTTCAGCGCTGGGCACCCCCGATGACCGGGTGGCGGGGTTGACGGCGGGAGCTGACGATTACCTGATCAAACCATTCGCTTTTGCGGAACTTCTTGCCCGCGTGCATCTGTTGATGCGCAAGCGGGGAAGCGGTGTTCAGGTTGTCACGACATTGGCTTGTGAAGATCTGGAAATGGATCTTCTGTCGCGCAAGGTACGCCGAGGGGGCAAGTCCGTCGAGTTGCAACCGCGTGAGTTTCGCCTGCTCGAATATCTGTTGCGGCATGTCGATGAAGTGGTGACCCGCACCATGTTGCTGGAAGGGGTATGGGATTATCATTTTGATCCCGGCACCAATGTGATCGATGTGCATATTAGCCGTTTGCGGCGCAAGCTTGATGAAGGGGCGGAGCGGCCACTGCTCCATACGGTTCGGGGCGCGGGCTACCGGCTCGGCGCAACTGCCTGAGTTTTGATGCGCTGGCTCTCCTTGCCGCGTTCGACCACAGCACGGTTCATCGTGCTGGCGTTTATGCTGCAATTTGCAGTGACAGGCGGCGTTCTCCTGTTCGTGCAGCAAGCCAGCAAGCGCGTGCTGGATGCGGAACAGCATGAACTCGTCCGTGAATTGCAGGATGAACTGATGGCGGCCTGGCACGCCGGGGGGGAACCCGAACTGCGCCAGATTATCGAAGCCCGACTGGAAACAACCCACGGCGGCGCGGAAGTTATCCTTTACGCGCGGCCCGACGGGAAACCGATTGCGGGCAATCTCGGCGCGTGGCCCACCGTTATTGCGCCACGGGCAGACTGGCGTTCCATAGACCTCTATCGCACGGACGGTGAACGCCCCGAGAGGATGGGGGTTGTGGCAATGCGCTTGCCAGATGGCAGCCGTTTGCTGACGGGCCATGTGATCGAAGCCAATCTGCGATTGGTACGGGTGAACCGCGAAGCCATCCTTCTGGCCTTGCTGGCAGGCCTTGCGATGTCCTTGCTGGGTGCGTTGATCATGGGGCGTCTGATATCGCGGAAAATACAGACTGTGGCTGCCACAGCCAATATGGTGGGCGACGGTACGCTGTCGGAACGCGTCGTTACGGATGGCAGCGGGGACGCTTTCGATGCACTTGGCCGGTCCATCAACGCGATGCTGGACCGTATCGAAGCGCTGGTTTCGCAGCTGCGCCTGCTCACCGATGGATTGGCGCACGACTTGCGGTCTCCGGTCACGCGGATGAAATCGCTGATCGAACGGGCCATTGTCGATACGCGCGATACGGCGACCCTCTCCACATTGGAACGTGTGTCCGCAGAAGTGGAGACCCTGCTTGGGATGCTGTCGACGGCGCTTCAGATCAGCCGCGCGGAATCCGGTATCGGGCGTGACCGTTTCGCGGAAATCGACGTCGCCGCTCTGCTTGACGATCTTGTCGAGATATACGGGCCGCTTGCCGAAGACATGGGTTTCACTTTGCAAACAGATGTCCGAGGGCCAATTCGCACGCGTCTGCACCGCGAATTTGTCAGCCAGGCGATCGGGAACCTGATCGAAAATGCTTTGAAGTATGCTGAGAATGGCAACCGGATCGTCCTGGGAGCGTCTGTCAGCGCTGGGCAGGTGGTGCTGACTGTGGCGGATAACGGGCCCGGCATACCGGCGGACAGACATGAAGAAGCACTCAAACGCTTCGGTCGTCTGGACCCGGCACGGCATATTGCTGGATCGGGGTTGGGCCTTGCGCTGGTTGAAGCCGTTGCCCGCCTGCACAATGGTGGAATTGCCCTTTCCGACAATGCCCCCGGTCTCTGCGTGGCGCTCTCGTTGCAGCACGACATCTAGTTGAACACGAAAACCTACGCTCCATGCCGCGCAAATGCACCCATGGCCTGGCTCTTGCGCAGCCGGGTTTCAGGGGCGGCGCGTGGCCGTCCTTTCGTCATCGCGCCCGGCGATCCACTCCGCTGCGCGTTCCGCCACCATCATGACAGGTGCATTGGTATTGCCGCTTGGCACGGTCGGCATGATGGAGGCGTCGACAATGCGTAGCCCTTCTACGCCGCGCACGTTCAGCCGTTCATCGACCACGGACAGGCTATCGTTGCCCATTTTACAGCTTCCGGCCCCATGAAAATCCGGTTCCGCCGTCCAGCGCAGAAAGCGGTCGAGGGCGGCGTTGCTGTTTGCTTCCGGTCCCGGCGCCAGTTCTTCTCCGCGTACAGGATCGAATGCTGTTTGCGCAAATATCGCGCGCGCAATGCGGATTCCGGCCAGAGTGCGGCGGACGTCGCTCTCTTCCGCCAGATAGCGTGCATCGATTGCCGGATGGGCTTCCGGTGCGGATGAACGCAGGCGTATAGCCCCTCGACTGGCGGGCTTGGTCATGCACACCCGCGTCATCATGCCATGGCCCCGCATAACCCCTTCCGTAGGACGAACCATGATCGGAATGAACGAGAATTTCAGATCCGGTCCGATTTCGGGAGCTTCCCCGGATTCAAAGACGCCGACGGCTTCTACGGGTGGCTGTGCGAGCAATCCGCGGCGGCCGAACGCATATTGCACGCCTGCCCTGACCGCGTTCAACGGCGAGAAATGGCGGTAAGCGGAATCGGTCCCCCGGACTGTCGTCAGAACGGAAACACCGACGTGATCGTGATAGTTTTGCCCCACGCCCGGCAAGTCGATCAGAGGATCGATATCCAGCGACCGCAAATGATCGGCGGACCCGATACCTGATAGCATGAGAAGCTGCGGGGACTGTATCGCCCCTGCCGAAAGCAGCACTTCACGATCGCATGTGGCGTGGTGCATTCCCCCGTTCCAGCGATAGATGACCCCGCGTGCCCGGCCGCGTTCCACGACGATGCGCGACGCCATGGCACCGGTCCTGATGGTCAGGTTTGGCCGTCGACGCGTTTCGCGGAGAAAGGCGATGGCCGCGCTCATTCGCCTGCCATGCGCACAAGTCCAGTCCGTTGGCCCCACCCCCAGCCGCTGTGCACCGTTGATATCGGGATTGTAGTTGAAGCCGGCCTGCTGCGCGGCCTCAAGCCAGCGTCGGGCCAGGGGGTTGGACACTTCTGCCCGGGTTACTTTCAGCGGCCCAGTGCGTCCGTGAAAAGGTCCGGTGTCTGTCAGGTGGGCTTCAGAACGCAGGAAATAGGGCAAGACGTCGGCATAGGACCAGCCCGGGGCGCCGCCTGCCGCCCAACCATCGTAATCGGCGGCTTCCCCCCTGCAGTAGAGCATGCCGTTGATGGCGCTGGTCCCCCCCAGCGTGCGCCCCCGAATCTCGGTCAACACACGCCCGTCCAATCCGGTCTGTGCGTCGGTCTGATAAGTCCAGTTCGCCTTTGCCCGGCCAAACAGGAGATAGGCCGCCGCAGGGATATGGATCAGCGGGCTGCGATCCGGCCCTCCGGCTTCCAGCAGAAGCACCCGGACATCCCGGCATGCACTCAGCCTCGCCGCCAGGACGCAGCCCGCCGATCCCCCTCCGACTATGACATAGTCGTATGCATCCCCCCGATCACCCATCGGCCCGCCTCGCGCCGCAGATCAATCGGCATCGTCCATACCCATGGCCTGCCGCCACTGACTGCGAATCTCGAGATAGGCAGCCGGGCTGTAGATATCCTCTTCGAAGCAGAACTTGCCCTTGCCTGCGTAGATGCACATGGTGATGCAAGGAAACTGGAAACGGTAATCCGAAACGGGGCCGGGACTGCGCCATTCGTCATAAGGAACCGCGCTGCCTTCGGGATTGGGCCAGCGATTCCAGTTATAGTTGATCACCATATTGCCGTGGATCACGTGCCAGCCCGGAATGAAACGCATTTCGGGTTGCGTTTTCATCAGCGGCACCATCCAGTCGGAAAGTTCCCTCGGGCTGCGAACTGTGCCGAAATGATGGTCGATGTAAATGCAGGGATCGGTAAACAGATCGGCGTAGTATTCCCAATCGTCGATATTCGCCCGGTGCACATAATCCTGAAATGCTGCCTCGACTTCCTCGTGCGGGAATACGGGGCTGGAACGCAGATTTTCCTCCCACGCTTTCGCGGCTGTGGTTGCTCCGGCGTAGGCAATCTTGCCCAGACTATTGTGGTCGCTCACGAGATGCTCCTTTCCCGGCAGCCGGCTTCCAATCCGGACGGCTGCTATGCGAGCAACTCTATTGCTCCCCCGGTTTTGCATGGAGGGCGCAAATGGTGAAAGACCGCGTCAAATCCTGAGCAGGGACAGCGCTTCGATATTGCCGGCGGCAAGATCCCGCCGAAACGCACTGGGTGATCGTCCGGCCCATTGCTGGAAAGCGCGACGAAATGCGTTGGCATCGCTGAAATTGGAAATCTCTGCGATGCGATCGATCGTCAGGTCCGGGCGGCGAAGCAAATCGGTGGCGAGATTGAACTGGCAGCGCCTGCGTATTTCGGAAAAGCCAGTGCCTTCCTCGGCTAGTCGGCGACGCAGTGTCCAGCCCGACACGCCGAACAACCGCGCAACCTGCTCCGCGCTGGGTAACTGGCGTTCGCAGGCGTGGACATTGACCATCATGGCATAGATCTGTTCCGCAAGCGACGTTTCGCGGTTCTTCCCCAGCATCAGATCATAGGGGAACGTTTGCAGCAAAGCGCGCATATCCTGCGCCGAACGCACGACCGGCGCTTCCAGATAGGACGCATCAAATGCCATGATGTTGTACGGCCTGTCGAAGACCACCGGGCAGGAGAACAGCCCGACGCCGAAACCTGTCCGGACATTTGCGGGATAGGCGAATTCCACCCGTTCAAGCGTCAGGGATCGCCCGATCAGCCAGCCGAACAGAAGTTGCAGAACTGCGGTGCCGAACGCATCGATCATGAAGGATGGATCGGTCGGCCCGTGCCGTCGCGGTTCGATGAACAGAGTGACCCCGGATGGTTCGAACACGGGCCGAAAGGCACCCAAAGCGCCCCCAAACATGGCGAAAAAGCTGGATGTGGTGACAATAACCTCACGCAGGTCCGCACATCCGATGAGACAACGACAAAGCAGGGTGAACTGGTCTTCCGTCATCTGCGGCCCCTGCGAATGCCGCAGAAACTCGCGCAGACGCGCATTGCATGCGCGATTGGCCGCGATGAAGGAATCCAGTGCGATATCCTGCACCCGCCCTTCCTTGAGCGCGGCGAAACTGTAGTCGACGCCCGCATCGCGGAGCAGCTTGTCCGGTTCGCCGCTGATCTCGGACACGCAATCAAGCATGGCCACAATCATGCTGGTTGGGCCGTTACCGTTGTTGACGCTGACGACGTGCTTATGTCGCGACATCCTCTTCTCCCGGACCGAATGCTCCGCTTTTTGCTCAACGATCATAAGCCGATATCGGGAGGCGAGATACCATCTTGCCTTCTTTCAGCCAGAAACGACTCAGAATCGAACGCCCAGAGTTGCGCCGAAGGTACGGGGATCGGGGAAGAATGCCAGTGTCATGCCCCCGAAGCTCGGCCCGAAATCAATGAAGTTGGCGGGGTTGTCCTGCTTGAAGAGATTGCGCACCCACAGGGACAGTTCCCCTTTCACCCCGCCCAGCGGAATGTCCGATACCACCCCGCGCAGGTTCACCACCGTGCGTGATGGCGCGCGCGTATTGCCCGCGACCTGCGTCGTCGAAGGGGGTGCCGACAGGGCATAGGGATAGGTAAAATACCGATCCACATAGCTGAGGTCGCCAATCAGATTGATCTTGCCCCAGTCGCCTTCCACCACGCGCCAATCAACCGATGCGGAGGCGGAATAGCGGGGGGCATGCGGAAAGGCGCGATTGCGCGACACATCGACGCCTGCATCGAGGAAGCGCTTGTACTTCGAATCCAGCCAGGCGAACGATCCGCTGATAGTAAGCGCCGATACGGGCTGGGCCACGAATTCCACTTCGACACCGCGTATGCGCGACGATGCCGCATTGAGCACGGCCAGCGACAGCGCCCCGCTGCCGCGGAACACGGAAAGCTGGATATCCTTGTGCTCGTCCCAGAACGCGGCGAGGTTAAGCTGCAGCCGCCGGTCCAGCAGCGTTGTCTTGAAGCCCACTTCATAACTGTCGACCTTTTCCGGACGATAGGGCTGACACAGTTCGATTGCTCCAGACGGGCAGGCGGGTGAGGGTGCGACAAGTTCGTTCGTTTCGCCGTTGAAGCCGCCCGATTTGAACCCTCTGGCATAGCGCGCATAGACGTTGACTGTTGGAGTCAGGTCGTAACGGATGGCGAAAGACGGGCTCAGGCTTTTGTAAACCGCATCGGGCACATCGCCGTAATCGATGTCGATCAGTGTCAGCGCGCCCGGGGTATTGGGGCTTGCGACAAGCAGGCGGCTGACATCCTTGCGTTCGTGGTTGTAACGCAGGCCACCGCTCAGCAGCAGGCCGTCGCTCGGTTCGAAATCGAGCTGGGCATAAAGCGCCTTGGCCCGCGTATGCTGTCCATAATCAGCCTGAAAACTGGTCGCCCCGGCAAAGAACGATTGCGGCCCCAGTGTTTCGCCCTTGTCGCGGAAATAGTAACCACCCACTACGTATTTCAGGCGGTCGGCAAACAGGGACCCGGTCAGCTGTAGTTCCTGGCTGAAGGAACGATAATGGGTGTCGCGCTGGGTAGCGCCGACGGGAAGCGGCGAACCATCGAGATCCAGCCCATCCTCAAAGCGCATCTTGCGGAAGGCCGTGATCGATTTCAGTGTGGCCCCGCCCAGATCGAGTTCCACAGTCAGGGCATGGCCGCGCGTGCGCAGCTTCTCGTACAGCAGATCGGCATCCAGGCTGGCCTTGCTCTGCCGCTTCGTCCGGTCATAGAGGTTGAGCGGAAAGAACGCGCCCGCGAAGGGATAGCCCGGCGAATTGGGATCGAAGATATCCTGCGGCAGCCCGTTGCGATTGAATCCGTAAAGCTGGGCGAAATCGGGTCTTTGCTTGTAGCGGCTGTAGTCGAAGGCATAATCGATGGTCAGTGTGTCGGAGGGACGGATACGCACTTGCGCCAGCATGCTGTGGGAATTCAGATCGCTCGTATCCCTGACGGAACGCGGACGCGCCAGAAATGCCTGCGGGTAAGGGTTTTCGATCACATCGATGAAGCCGTCGCGCTTCTGAACCTGCCCCGACAGCTTGACCGATACGATGCCGAACGCTGGCAGATCGATTGTGCCCTTGAGCCGCCGGAAATCGTAATTGCCATACGTTGCCTCGAAAGAGCCGCCCAATTCACCGGATGGCTTCTTCGTCACCAGATTGATCGCGCCAGCCAGGGTATTGCGTCCATAGAGCGTTCCTTGCGGACCACGCAAAACCTCCACCCGTTCGAGATCGGCGATGTCGAAGATCGAACCTTGCGCCTTGGCGATATAAACCCCGTCGACATAAAGGCCCACCGCAGGCTCGAACAGGACCGACGGGTTCACCGTGACCGAACCGCGCATGGCAATTTGGGATACGGTCTTGTTTGTGGGGGACCGTTCGATTTTCACATTGGGGGCGATCGCGCCAAGTGCCTCAATTGAGCTGATATCGCGGGCTTTGAGATAATCCGATCCGATCGCGGAAATCGCGATCGGCACATCCTGCAGCCGCTGTTCGCGCTTTTGCGCGGTCACGATGATTTCCGAAAGCCGCGCTTCGGCCGGATTGTCGCCGCCGTCATCCGGCGTTGCCGCTATCAATGGCGCGCCCCAAACTACGCCGAGTGCTGCGCCCGCCAAGTAAACAAGTTGCTTTCGTTTCGCCATGTACCCTCTCCAGCGAGGCCATCCGGCCGAACTGGCGCCGACGATAAGGATGCCCCAAATCTGAAGACAGAACTTATCGATACATCCGGGGAGGGGGCACGGCGCGAATGGTCCAAAAACCGGGCGGAAATTGGCATGGGCCAGCAACGCGTTATCAGTCTGTGGCCGATCTGCGGTGCGCGGCAGATCGGCAATGCGGCGCAGGGTCAACACGCTCTATGGGAATGGCGCGGGCCTTGCCAACAGGGGCGCGGTGGAGAGGGGAAGGGCGCGTGTCCGACAGTGCCGGTCGTCCCGGCGAACATGCACCTGTTCGATGTTGCCTTTCACAGCACCTCGAACAGCCCGGCAGCACCCATGCCGCCACCGACGCACATGGTCACCACGACGTAACGTGCGCCGCGTTTGCGGCCTTCGATCAGCGCGTGACCGACCATGCGTGCGCCCGACATGCCATAGGGGTGCCCGACCGAAATCGCCCCACCGTTGACGTTCAGGCGATCATCCGGGATGCCCAGCGTGTCGCGACAATGAAGGACCTGGACGGCAAAGGCTTCGTTCAGTTCCCAAAGATCGATGTCGTCTATATCCAGCCCGAAGCGGTGGAGGAGTTTGGGCACCGCAACCACCGGTCCGATACCCATTTCGTCCGGTTCCGTGCCTGCCACAGCGATGCCGACGTAACGACCGAGTGGCTGCAAGCCGCGCCGTTCGGCATCGCGGGCTTCCATGATCACGCAAGCCGAAGCGCCATCGGAAAGCTGCGAGGCGTTGCCTGCCGTGATCACCCCACCATCGACCACCGGCTTCAGCGCGGCAAGGCCTTCGGCCGTCGTTTCCGGCCGGTTGCCTTCGTCCCGGGCAATCGTGACAGAGCGCATCTCTATCTCGCCAGTGGCGCGATCCTGCACCGCCATCGTTGTAGTGACCGGCACGATTTCGACGTCGAAAGCGCCCGCATCCTGCGCCTGCGCGGTGCGTTGCTGCGAACGCAGCGCATATTCGTCCTGTCGTTCGCGTGAGATTCCATAGCGCCGGGCAACCACTTCAGCCGTCTGGAGCATTGGCATATAGACATCCGGCGCCATCGCCAGCAGTTCGGGATCGGTGCCGTTGCGCAGGTCTGGCGTCTGGACCAGCGAGACCGACTCCACGCCGCCAGCGACCACTACGTCCATCCGGTCCACGATGACTTGCCGGGCCGCCATGCCGATGGCCATCAGGCCCGATGCGCACTGGCGGTCGACTGTGACGCCAGCCACGCTGACCGGCAGACCAGCCCGTAAGGCGGCCGTGCGGCCAACCGCGCTTTGCACGCCTTGTGGCAGGCCTGCGCCTAGCACCACGTCGTCGATCGTTTCCGGTGCAATCCCGGCGCGTTCCACCGCCGCGCGGATAGCATGGGCAGCCAACGACGGAGAAGGTAGCGCATTGAACGCGCCGCGATAGGCCCGTCCGATAGGCGTGCGTGCAGTGGAAACGATAACAGCCTCACGCATGGTGAATCTCCTGGGGATCGTGTGTTCCGGGTCGAACGGAACGAGAAAAAGAAAGGAGCCCCTCCGCCTGCAGCCGAAGCCGCGGGCGAAGGGGCAGGGAGAGGACGTCAGAAGCGAACGGTGGCTTCCACGCCGTATGTGCGCGGGGCGCCGGGCGTGAAGAAGTCGAACCCGAAGCTTTCGATGTTGAGGCCGTAGGCGTTGTAGTATTTGTTGAACATGTTGCGCACCCAGAACGAGGCGCTGAACGCCTTGGCTTCGTATCGCAGGCTGGCATTGGTGAGGGCATAGCCGCTCTGGCCGTTGCGCAGCGGCCCGGCGGCCTGCCGGTTGTTGAACGGATCGAAATACTGCTGCGACACGTAGGTCACGTCGCCCTGAAGTGACAGGCTGGATTCGTCGAATTCAAGAAGCGTGAAGGTAGGCGAAAAGCTGGCTGTCCACTGCGGGGCGAAGGGGAAGGCGTTGCCGCCCAGCGCAATACCGCGCGGGTCCGCAGCAGCCGGATCGCCCGGTGCGAGGAACTGGCCGCTATCGTAACGGGTGTTGAGATAGCCGACTGAGGCTTCCAGTCGCACACGCGGATGCGGCCGTGCTTTCACGTCCAGCTCGAAGCCATACATCCGCCCGTTCAGGGAACGGAGGAAGGCCGCGCCGTTCTGGATTTCCTGAACCTGCTGGCCCTTGTACTTGTTATAGAACAGCGCCCCGTTGATCTGGAGATTGTTGTCGAAGAAGCGTGCCTTGAAACCGGCTTCCACGGCATCGACGAATTCAGCGGGCACGAAGTTCGGCACAGGGACAATCGACTGGCCGTTGAACGAACCCGACCGGTAGCCGCGGCTGTAACTGGCATAGAGCATCGCGCTGTCGGTCACATCGTAGCTCAGGATCGCACGGCCTGTCGGCTTGGTGATCTTGCGCGCGATGTCGGGGACGATGCCGGTCAGGACCGGCGCACCGGGGACAAGGCTGTTCGCCCCGCTGGAGGCATAGGTGTAGAGCACCGGGTTGCGGCTGCTGTCGTACAACAGCGAACTGAAGTCGGTCAGTTCCACCTTTTCGTGTGTCAGGCGGGCGCCCACGGTCAGCTTCAGTCGTTCGGCGAGCTTGATCTCGGCTTCGAGGTAGGCGGCATAGGTCCATTGCGACTGCGTCATCTGTTGGCGCGCATCGATCGCTGTGGGGGCAAAGCCCGGATAGAACTGACCAGCCGGGTTGAACTGGCCCGGACCCGCCAGATCGTTGAAGGCGCCAAGGTAGAAGTACCGGTTGAGCAGGTTCACTTCCTGCCAGCCGTAATAGACGCCGCCAATCAGCTTGAAACCGTCGCTTTCATAAGTGGCATGCAGATCCTGCCCGAAGGATTCAAATTTGGCGGTGTTGGGGTCCCATTGGCCGAGCAGGCTGGGCGAACCGTCGAAGTCGAACGGCTGGTTCAGCGATCCGTGATCGTAACCGGTAACCGAAGTCAGCGCGACATCGCCGAGATCCCAGTCGGTCTTCAGGCTGAGGCCCCATGACTTGGTCTTGTAGCGGCCCTGGTTCGTCGCGGCGGATTCACGCTTGCCGAGACCGGGGAGCGTGCGCCCCGAAATGTCCGCGCCGCCAGGCGAAAGCTGGACCACCACACCGCTTGTGCCGATCGGCTTCTGGTCGGAGAAATAGGCGCGCAGCGTCATGTCCAGCGTGTCGGTCGGCTTGGCGCGAACGGTCACACGGCCCGCCCAACTGTCGATCGAATCGTAATCCTTGGTCCCGACATAAGGATTGGTCGCGCCATAACGTTTGGTCACATTCTCAATGACCCCGTCGCGGGAAAGCCGGGTCAGCGCCACGCGCACCCCCAGCTTGTCCTCTACCAGCGTGGCTTCGGCTGCGGCCATCAGGTTGAAGCGGTTGTAATTGCCATAACCAACGGTGAGATAGCCGTTCGCGCTGGTCAGTTCCGGGCGCCGCGTGATGATATTGATCGCGCCGCCAGTGGTGTTGCGCCCGTAGAGCGTGCCTTGCGGCCCCTTCAGCACTTCGATCCGTTCCAGATCGAACAGCGCGGCCCCGTGGCTGGCGCGGAAGCCCTGATAGACTTCGTCGAAATAGACGCCAATCGGTGATTGCGCGTTCGGGTTGAATTCGTTGGCCACGCCGATCCCGCGCACTGTGAAGTTCGGCTGTGTTTCCGAAAAGGGCGAATTGACCCGCAGGTTCGGGACAATGCCGTTAAGCGCCGTTGCGTCGCTGACACCTTTCGCAGCCAGTTCGCTTGCGCCCAGTGCGGCCACTGTCACCGGCACCCTCTGCAGGTTTTCGGAGCGCCGGTTTGCAGTGACGACGATATCGCCCACGCCGGTATTATCCGTTCCGGCATCGGTGGCTTGCGCGCCCGTCTGTTGCGCCAACGCGGGGCTGGCGATCACGGCCAGCAGAACGCTGGACCCGGCCCAAATGGCTTTCACTCTCCTCATCATATATTCTCCATGTTTATCTTGTTGTTATTGCGTTCCCGCCATGGGCAGGCACGATTGATGGATGCGCTCCGGCCGTCAGTGCGGGCCGTCTTCTGCATGGTGCGTACCGGCCAGTTCCCTGCGCAGGACCTTGCCGGTGGCGTTGCGCGGAAGTTCGGGAAGGACGCGGTAGTGCCGGGGCGTCTTGAACCGGGCGAGACGGTGATCGACGAAAGCGCGCATTGCGGTTTCATCGAACCGCTGCCCATCCTTCAGTACCAGCGCGGCGGAGACTGCTTCGCCCCAGCGCGCGTCTGGCACGCCGTAAACGACCACCTCTGCCACAGCGGGATGGGTCGCGATCACGCGTTCGACTTCCTGCGGAAACACATTCTCGCCACCCGTAATGACGAGATCCTTGATCCGGTCTATCACGAAGACATAGCCGTCGGCGTCGCAATAGCCTGCGTCACCCGACCGGAACCAGCCATCGGCCGTCCAGGCCGAGGCCGTACGCTCCGCATTGTTGTAGTAACCGGAAAAGAGATTGGGACCGCTGATCTGGATTTCGCCAATAGCACCGGCCGCAGCGATACGGCCGTCTTCCAGCGCGATCCGTATTTCCGCGCCCATGACCGGGCGTCCGGCCGAACGCAGCAATTCGGCCCGGCCCGCCAGCGCCAGCCGGTGATCGGCGGGCATCAGGATGGTGGCCACTCCGGCGGTTTCGGTAAGCCCGTACCCCTGGATGAAATCGCACCCGAACAGATCGAGCGCGTTGCGCAGCAGCCCTTCGGTGATGGGCGAGGCGCCGTAACAGATGCGCCGTACCCCAGCGATCCGGTCCAATCCCCGACGGGCGGCTGCGGCAACGATGCTGTCAATCATGGCTGGAACCATCATTGTGCCCGCGATCGATCCTTCGATGAACACATCGAGTACCTGTTCGGCATCGAAGCGGTCGGGCAGTTCGATCCGCGCGCCGGAGACCAGCGCGGCAATGGCGGTGATCGCCGCAGCGATGTGAAACAGGGGCGTTACGACCAGCACGCCGTCACCCGGGCCGTAGGGCTGGGACATACGGTACTGTTCGATCTGTGCGGACCATGCGCCTTGCGCGATGACAATGCCGCTGGGCCGCCCGGTCGTACCGCTGGTGTAAAGCTGGAATAGCGGCGTCTGCGGATCGGCCTGAAAATCCGGCACTGCATCGGTGCACTCTTCAGAGAGCCCCTCTGCGACCCACTTGTCGAAACTACCGGCATCATCCGGTCCGCCGTCGAGCCCCACGATGGCGAAGGCGCCCGCATGGTCCTGACTGGCGGCCAACTTGGCTGCGCCATCGGCGTCCGCGAGGGCGATGGTTGGGCGCGCGTCGCTGGCGATTTCGGTCAGCTCCGCCGGGGCGAGCCGGGTGTTGAGAGGTGTGCAGACCGTGCCGGTGGCCGAGGCCGCGACAAAGGCCAGCAGGCTTTCGCGCCGGTTGGCGGAGAGGACGAGGAAGCGGTCTCCCGGTTTCAGCCCGGACCGGATCAGCCCTGCCGCCATGCGATCCGCAAGAGTTTGGGCCTGCGCGAATGTCACGGTACCGCCAGCATCGACAATGGCCGGTGCGTTCGGATAGGCCTGCGCCAGCCATGCCAGCCGTTGGTGAAGCGCGATCATGACGGCATGCTCCGCACCACGAAGACTTCGTTGTCTTCCACTGTCACCTGAAAGCACTCCAGATCGACCGAGGCGGGCGCAGTTAGCGCCTTGCCCGTGCGCAGGCAGAACTTCGCCATATGCCACGGGCACACTATGGCGCCGTCTTCCACCCATCCTTCCGCCAATGAGGCGCGGTCGTGTGTGCACCAGTCCGTGGTGGCGTAGAAGGTACCGCCGTCGTTGTAGACGGCGATCGGCGGTTCGCCTTCGATGCGATGGATGTCGCCATCCGCCCATTCGTCCGCGCGACCGATAGAAATACGGGTCTCAGTCACGGAGGAACTGCCTGACCAGCGCGTTGAACTCGTCGGCTTTCTCCCACTGCGCCCAATGGCCGCAGTTGGGCATCACGTGCATCCGGGCATCGGGTATCTGCTTCATCAGGATGAAGCCGTTGTCGAGCGGCATCACGCGGTCTTCGCGGCCCCAGACGATCAGCGTGCGATGTGGCAGACGATCGAGACGTTCCCGCCAGACGTCGTCCGGCATGGGCGGACGTCCGTCGCGGAAAGCGAACGGGGGACAAGCGACCACGTCGGCTGCGGTGGCTGCCTGCAGCCGTTCGTCCAGTAACTGTTCGGTGATCAGGGCCTTGTCGAAGACCATTTCGCCAATGAAGGCGGCCAGCCGTTCGCGCGACGGGCCCGGTGCTTCGTAAAAGCCGGTCAGCATTTTGAGACCTGTGCTCGGCATGACCGAAGCCACCGGGAAGCCCCCGCCCGAACCCATCAGGACCAGTTTTCCAACCTTTTCCGGACGGCGCAGCGCCAGCATCATCGAAGCCCCGCCGCCTAGCGAGTTGCCGACCATATGCGCTTTCTCGATGCCCATGGCGTCGAGCAGTTTCCCGATGTGCAGCCCGTAAAATTCAAAGAATGCCGGGGGAATCTGCATCTTTTGCGATTGTCCGAACCCGGGCAGATCGACGACGATCACATGGAAGTCGCGCGCCAGCGCCTCGATATTGCGCGACCAGTTGGATTGGCCCGTGGCACCCGGGCCAGCGCCATGGATCAGTACGATCGGATGACCCGACCCGGTTTCCTGCACATAGGTTCCGATGCCGTCGACATCGATCAAGCGGCCTGTTCCCATGGATTGAGAGGTCATTGTTATTCTCCCCTGTTCGTTCGTTCGCGCATTTTTTGCGCGTTGTTCAGATGTGTTCGCGTTTGTGGCCCCAGATGCTGATGCTGGCGTGATCGGAAACCGTCCAGGTGGCGCGATCCACCGCGAGACCTGCACAGCCGTATTCCACTTCAAAGCCGCTCGGCGTGCGGACGTAAAAGCTGATCATGTGATCATTCGAATGGCGGCCGAGCGTGGCGGAAATTTCCAGCCCCGCAGCAGTCACGCGGTCCAGTGCAAGCCCGACGTCGTTGATCCCTGGAACCTCGAACATCAGGTGATGCACGCGTTTGCTGCCGGGCATCTTCGGCGCAATGGCAATCGAATGGTGGCGCTCATTGCAATGCAGGAAGACCAGCGGGATGACCACGCCTGGCGCGGCCTCGAACAGAATGCGGTCGGACAGCGACAAGCCCAGCACATCGACGTAAAACGCCAGGCTCGCCGCCGGATCGCTCGCATTGACGATCATATGGCCAAAACCGTTGGCGCCGGTCATGAAACCTGACAGGGCCTGCGGTGATCGGAACGGCTGTTCGGGCACTATGCGCGGTCCATAGTAGAGTTCGAGCGGCACGCCGTCGGGATCGACCAGTCGGGCCAGTTCCATGACCCCGCGGACGTGCGCCAGATCCCCATCGCGCGTGGCGGTAATCCCCGCCTGCGCGATCCGCACGAGGACCGCTTCGAAACCTGCGCTGGTTCCGCAATCGAAGCCGGCGTAGAGGCAGTCGTCGGACGAATCCGGATGCAGGGCGATGCGCCATGCCTGATCGTCCATGCGATAACGAATGGACCCGTCCGTCCCCGGCGCACCCGGCATCAGGCCAAGAAGATTGCCGAACTCGGCCCACTTTTCCGGGGAGGACACGCCGATGCCGATGTATCCGAGTGCACCCACACCGGCGGTTTCGTTCCGCGCATCGTTCATTGTCCGTCTCCGTTGGCTGACAGGAAACCGCGCACGGACAGCCCGCCATCGTAGCGGAGCACCATGCCGGTCGCGGGCACGTTCTCGTCCCGCGCCGCCAGGAAGACGTAGGCGGGAACATATTCTTCGATTTCGGGAATCCGGCCGATTGGCACGATCTGGTCGGCAACGGTTTCAAAACCCAGCGAACGGATCGTCTGATCGTCGAGGCCCAGGCTGGCTGGACCGCTGAGCCCCGTCAGGATCGCGCCGGGCGCAACCGCGTTGACGCGGACCCGTGGCGCAAGCTCGTAGGCAAGTTGCCGCACGATACCGTGCCCGGCGTGCTTGGCGGCGGTGTACAGTACGCCGCCGCCGTTGCTCATGGTTGCAGCGTTGGACAGCGTGAAGATCATGCTCCCCTCGCTTGCGGTGA
Source organism: Caenibius tardaugens NBRC 16725 (assembly GCF_003860345.1). Classification (GTDB taxonomy): domain Bacteria; phylum Pseudomonadota; class Alphaproteobacteria; order Sphingomonadales; family Sphingomonadaceae; genus Caenibius; species Caenibius tardaugens. The sequence goes on along the minus strand of NZ_CP034179.1, from coordinate 1,092,377 downwards.
GGGCGTCGATCGATGCCTGTGCGCCGAGCAGATAACCCAGCACGTTAATGTCGAACAGTTCGTGAAATCCGCTTTCCAGAGTCGTCGCATCCAGGGAACGCAGCGACCGATTGAAGTCCCAGACGCCTGCATTTCCGACAAAGCAATCGAGCTTGCCGAAGTGCGCGAGCGCGGTTTCGACCGCGTGCTTGTGGGCGGCCGCATCGCGCACGTCTCCTTCGACGAATAGCGCAGCGCCACCAAGGGCAAGCGCGGCGTCCTGTGACGGAACGGATCGATCGAGCACCACGCAACGTGCGCCTTCGGCCACGAACCGGTTTACGATCGCCAGCCCTAGCCCGCCAGCGCCACCGGTGAGATAGACGGATTGTCCTTCGAGTCTGCCCATGTGTGCCCCCGTTCAAAAGAAGAAGCTGAGGCTGCTGGTGAGCAGCGTGCCCTGATCGAGAGCAATGTGGCGGCGGGCGATGCGGAAGGTTGCGCCGTCGGCACGCAGCAGGTCCTCCCGCTCACCCGCAAAAACCTCGGTTTGCCGCTCAAGCCGGTTGCGATAGACGATGAAGGCCGATCGCACCGTTATTTCACCCGCATTGTCATCCACGATCCGCACGTTGCCAATCAGGTGCCGCGTTCGCGACGGCGGGTCTTCTGCCCAGTTGGTGCCGCTGGCAAACTTGCGCACGCGCATGTCGAGCGACGCGTAATCCTCGTCAAAATACGCGCTTTCATGCGGGCCGGAGAATTCCAGTTTCCATTCACGCCGGGTGCGGTTGGTCCGCAAGGGCATGACGTAGCGAATGTCTTTGGCAAACAATGTCAGCCAGTCGTTGTAACAACGATCGTCGAGAAGCGCGGCTTCGTCATAATAGAAGCGCTCAACCCGATGCTGCAGGGCGAGGGCGTTCAGCGTGATGGCATCATTCTGCGGCATGACGGGCCTCCTCGCGCCGGGTGGAGGGGATCAGCGGCGCATCCGGATCGGTCAGCAGGCGTTGCCACTGGCTGTAGAATCCGCGCGCGGCGACTTCCGAGAAAACCCAGCCGAGTTCTCCAGGGAAATCGGGGTCGTCGATGCTCGAGCGGCCAAGGCCCATGCCGACATGAAAGGTCGTGTCGCGTGCCACCGGCCCTTGCAGGCAACGCTGGATCTCGACCCAGTTTTCGCCATCTTCCTGCTCGAAGATGCCACTGGCGCTGAATGAACGCAGCCCACCAACGCGATAGGCTTCCTTCACCGCATCCGATGCATCCGCGTCGACCAGACTCCACGCCCAGACCTCGATCTCGTTCGGGCCTTTCGGATGCCACACGCGCACAGTGTTGACGGATGGCAGGAACGAAAAGTTAGGGAAGATCGTCATGTGTTGGGCATGAATTCGCTGTCCACGCGCCACGCCGAGCCGTTCGACCGCGCTGTCCATACCTTCTTCCATGGCATAGCGGGCCACTTCCGGTCCGACGAACGCCGTGAGCATTTCGCGCCGTCCGGCGTCCAGCAGGAAGCCGGTCCCGTGGCCGCGGTCGCTGGTGAACTGGAACCCGTTGCCGCCCCAGTCCGCGGAATAGCTGCCATCCGGCATGGTAACCGCTGCGGCGGAGAGATGCGCAAACAAGGCATGATAGGAATCGGCGGCGAACTGTTCAGCCGCAAACTTCCAGTTGCACGGGATCACCCATTTGTGGATGCCGCCAATGGCTTCGGTGCCGGCGGGGGAACGATCCAGCAGGATATCGAGGTAGAACGCCGCATCGCCCAGATAGTCCACGAAGTCCGGGGCGTTTTCGTCCCAGCAGCCGAAGATCAGGCCTTTGTAGCGGGCGATGCGGGGGACCGGGCGTGCGCTCCACGCCGCGCGATCGACAGTGCCGTAAGCTGGTTCTTCAAGCGGCACATTCACCAGCTCGCCACCGAGGCCATAGACCCAGCCATGATAGACGCAGGTAAAGTTGCTGGCCTTGCCCGCGTCTGAGCGGCACAGGCGCATGCCGCGATGCCGGCATTGGTTGAGAAAAGCCTTGACCTCGCCATCTTTCTGGCGCGCCACGACGACCGGATCTTCCCCCATATAGGTCGCCAGAAAATCGCCCGGATTGGGGATCTGCGTTTCATGCGCGAGGAACAGCCAGGAGCGCCGGAAAATCGTATCCAGCTCCAGACGATAGATGTCCGGATCGACATAGGCGCTGGCCTCAATCGTTCCGGCATCCTTATCAAAGATGCGCGTCGCATTATCCCGCACTGTGGCGGCGTCAAAGCCCGTCACTGGACCTCTCCTGAATTTTGACTTTTGTCTCAGGAAAGGCGTATATCGCTGACCGCTTGTTCAGGCTTTGGCTGCGACGTGAAAACACTTGATCAATCGTTCAAAATAACATCGCTTGCACGGCTTCCCGAACCCCGCATGGAAGGCGTGGAATTCGGCTTCCTGCGATTTCGGGCGGGGGAGCGGATTGAATTTTCGGCATCACCCAAAAGCTGGTTTTTTCACGTCCGTCGGGGCACTTTGGCGGTCAGACTGGAAAATGAACCACCGATCATAGTGACTGCCGGAAGCTGTATCGGGATTGACGGGCGGCGCACACTGGAATTGGCGGAACCATCGTGCCGTCCTGGTGGATCGCGCAAGTTTACACAGCTCGAACCGTGGTGCCCGGACACCGATCATCCGCTGGAATTGTTGGCCGGCCATGTGCCACTGGAAGCCAATCTGCTGCTGGCATCCTTCTGGGCCACGGTCCATGTGCCGCGGGATCATCCGGGGCCGTCGGCGAACTGGGTTGCGCAGTTGAGCGATCTGATCGTGCTCGAGCTTTCGTCCGAGCGGGAACGTGTGGATCGCGCGGGAATCCTGCAAAGGCTCGCCGAACTTCTCGTCATCGTGCTGGTTCGCCATATGTCGGAAGAAGCCGAACAATTGCGCAGGGCATTGCCCACGGCGTTGCAGGATTCGCGGATATGGCGGGCACTGGCGGCGTTTCACCGTGCGCCCGCTGCGCCCTGGACGGTCGAAGGGCTGGCAAAGGTGGCGGGCATGTCGCGTACCGCCTTTGCCGTACGTTTTCAGGAACTGCTGGGCGTTCCGCCATTGCAATGCCTGACGGGCCTGCGGATGGATATGGCGGCAGACATGCTGATGCGGGAGGATAGCCCGGTGAAGCTGATCGCAGAGCGGATCGGCTATAGCACGGAAGCGGCTTTCAACCGGGCGTTCGTCCGCCGCTTCGCGGTAAGTCCGGGCCGCTGGCGGACCAGTCGGCGGAACGCCGTATCAGGTGCGGACCCGGACTGAGCCACCACGGATTTTGGGAATAGCGGATTTCAGTCTTCCGCGATCAGAAGCGTGACTTTGCCCTTGGCAAAGTTGGCGAGATCCCGGCCCGCTGCATTGTTTTCATCCGATGCCATCGCCCGGTCGAATGTCGCCTGATCCCGGAACGCCATCTCGGCCACCAGATAGATGTCGCGATCGCCCATCAGCCGTTGCCGGCTGCGTGTGATTTTCAGGGACGCGAGGCCGGGAATCTTTTCGACCAGCGGTGTGTGTACGGTTTCATAATGCTGTTCGAAGGCAGCGGTATCGTCGGGCGTTGCGTAGATCGCCATGAGTTTGATGGTCATCGTATCATCCTTGTCTTTATTGCAGGGCATTCATTGTCAGCAGGTCGTAAGCCGCAACAAGTTCGCCACTGTCGTTGGTGACGGAAATTGCCCAGCGCACTTCACCCATTTCGGGCGTACGCGGTGTTTTTGCCTTCACGGTGAGAGCGACGCTGATCGCTTCGCCCGGTTTGACCGGTTTCACGAACCGCAAGTGTTCTAGCCCGAAATTGGCGAGAACCGGCCCGGGTGCCGGATCGACGAACAGTCCGGCGGCAAAGGACAAGATGAGATAGCCATGCGCAACGCGGCCACCGAAAATCGGGCTTGCCGCCGCGGCGATCTCGTCCATGTGCGCGTAGAAGTTATCGCCGGTGAAATCGGCGAAATGTTCGATGTCTTCAAGCGTTACTCTGCGCGATGCGGTCTTGAGCGTGTCGCCGATTTCCAGTTCACCGAACGATTTGCGGAATGGATGGACACCCGCGTCCGGCTGCGGTGCGCCGGGCAACCACTGGCCGAGCACCGCGCTCAGGCTGCGCGGGTGGCCCTGCAGGGCGGTGCGTTGCATGTAATGTTTCACGCCGCGCACGCCGCCCATTTCCTCGCCGCCGCCCGCGCGCCCCGGTCCGCCGTGGATAAGCATAGGCAAGGGCGATCCGTGCCCGGTCGATTCCTTTGCGCAATCCCGATCCACGAACACGATGCGCCCGTGGAAGGCCCCTGCGCCGAGCACGAATTGCCGCACGGTATCCGGTGCGTGGGTGAAGACTGAGAGTGCAAGCGAGCCTTGCCCGCGATTGACCAGCGCCAGCGCGTCAGCCGGGTCGTTATAGGGCATCAGGGTGCACACCGGCCCGAATGCCTCGATATCGTGGACGACCCGGGCATCCCATGGGGTGTCGTTTCGGAAGAGCAGGGGGGATTGGTACGCACCGCGGGCGGTATCGCCGTTTGCCTCCACCTGATCGATAGTACCGAACACCAACTGGCATTCACCCGCCAGGGCACGCGCATTTTGCCGCACGTCTTCACGCTGGGACAGGCTGACCAGCGCCCCCATCGTTACCCCTTCAACTGCGGGATCGCCCACGACAACGCGGGAAAGGCGCGCAACAAGTGCTGTCTGGACAGCTTCCAGCAACGGGCGAGGGGCAAAGGCGCGGCGGATTGCCGTGCATTTCTGACCCGCCTTTACGGTCATTTCCCGCACGACTTCTTTAACGAACAGGTCGAACTCGGGACTGTCCGCGGTTGCGTCGGGTCCGAGCACCGATGCGTTGATCGAATCCCTTTCGGCAACGAAGCGCACCGATTCCCGTGCGATGACCGGGTGTGACTGGAGTTTGATGGCGGTCGCGGCCGATCCGGTGAAGGATACGACATCCTGACAGGTCAGGTGGTCGAACGTGTCGCCAATCCCGCCGACGATCAGTTGCAGCGCGCCCTTGGGCAGGACGTTCGCCTCGATCATGATCCGGACGGCAAGCGCGGCGACTTGCGATGTTGCCGTGGCTGGCTTCACAATTGCGGGAACCCCTGCAAGGAGCGTTGGACCCAGCTTCTCCAACATGCCCCACACCGGGAAATTGAAGGCATTGATGTGCAGCGCAACGCCGCGCAGCGACGTGTAGACGTGTTGCCCGATGAAAGTGCCGGCCTTGCCGATGGGTTCGTGATCGCCATCTGCGAAAAGCACGTCGTCCGGCAATTCGCGGCGGCCTTTGGATGCCATGGTGAAGAGCGTGCCAGCCCCCCCTTCAATGTCGATCCAGCTATCGCCCCGGGTTGCCCCGGTCGCGGCAGAAAGCGCGTAAAGTTCTTCCTTGCGCGCAAGGATCGCCTGGCCCAACGCCTTGAGCATCGCCGCGCGTTGATGAAAGGTCAGGGCGCGCAGGGCGGGCCCGCCGATCTTGCGGGCATGATCCAGCATTGCCGTAAAATCGAGGCCTTCGCTGCCAGCCACCGCGACGATTGCACCATCGATTGCGGAAATCACCGGCTGGCCGTAGCCGCTGCCTTCGATCCAAGCATCGGCGCAATAGTTTTGAAGTCTTGTCGTCATGTTGAGTCTGTCCGAGTTAAAGCAAGGGGTTCATATGCCGGTGAAGGTGGGGCGGCGTTTCTCCATGAAGGCGGAGACACCTTCCCGGTAATCCGCGCTTCTGCCCAGTTCGCGCATGAGATCGCGTTCCATGGCGAGTGCTTCGTCCAGTGATCGGCCGAACGATTCGCGCAGGGCCATCTTGGTTGCCACCAGTCCACGTGTGGGACCGGCCGCGAACTGCCGCGCGAGGGCCGCCGCTTCGTCTGCCAAGGCGTCATCGTCGACGCATTTCCAGATCACGCCCCATTGTTCCGCTGTTTCCGCGTGCAGGGGGGCGCCGGTCATCGCGAGGCCCAATGCCCGGGCTTGTCCGGCCAGCCGGGGAAGCACCCACGTGCCGCCGGAATCCGGGATCAGGCCGATATGCGCGAACGACTGGATGAACTTGGCGCTGCGCGCGGCAATCACAATGTCGCAGGCCAATGCGATGTTTGCCCCGGCCCCTGCGGCGACGCCATTGACGGCGCAGATCACCGGGCGTGGCATCGTTGCCAGTCGGCGGACGAGGGGGGCATAGTAACGCTCGACGGACTCCCCCAGATCCACGCCTTCGCCGCCGGGGGAGACAGAGCGATCGGAAAGATCCTGCCCGGCGCAGAACCCCCGACCGGTGCCGGTAAGCAGGACGGCCCGGACTGCCGGATCATTTTCGATCCGCGTCAGGGCATCCGCAAGCTCTTCATGCATACGCACGGTGAAGCTGTTCAGTCGATCCGGTCGGTTGAGCGTAACCTTGCCCACGCCGTCCTCAATCCCAAGCCCAATGGTCTCGTATTCCACACGCCACTCCCGCAGGCTGATTCGCATATAAATTAACTGCCCGGTCGGACAAATATTGGCAAGCGCGAAAAGTCGGGCTAAGCGGAACGGATGAGAGACAGGAATTCTGATCGTGAAGAGGTAATGGTTGTCGGTGCCGGCACGATGGGTGCGGGCATCGCCTTTGTCGCTGCGCAGAATGGGCATCGTGTGGTGTTGGTGGATGCATTGCCAGCTGGCCTCGAACGGGGGCGCATGCTTGTTGCGGAGATGGCGGGAGCAGCGGAAAAGCGCGGGCTGCTGGATTCGGCGGAGCGTACCTCGCTCGAGGCTCGCATCCGTTATGCCGGGACGCCGATCGGGGCGGATGCGGCAACGATCATCATCGAGGCGATCGTCGAAGATGCCGATGCAAAGGCAGATCTTGTACGCACAGTGTCGGCGCAGATGGGCCCGCGCACGATCTTTGCCAGCAACACTTCGTCATTGTCGGTCAACGCCTTGGCGCATCACTGTGCAGATTCGGCCCGGTTTGCGGGCCTCCATTTCTTTAATCCGGTGCCAGCGATGAAACTGGTCGAGATCATTCCGGCCCCGACGACCAGTCCGGCAACGGTCGAAATGCTGGTGCGCCTTGTTGAGGCGTGGCGCAAGGTGCCGGTCGTGGCGCGGGATGTGCCGGGCTTCATTGTCAACAATGTTGCCAGACCTTACTATGGGGAAGCGTTCGCCGCGCTTGGCGAGGGTATAGAGCCCGAGACGATAGATGCCCTGATGACGGGGGCTGGCGGTTTTCGGATGGGGCCCTTGGCACTCGCTGACCTCATAGGGCACGACATCAATTACGCGGTGGCCCGGTCAATCCATTCCGAACGGCAGGGGCTGGCGCGTTTCCGGCCCAGCCCGGAGCAGGCAGAACTGGTAGAGAACGGGCTGCTGGGGCGTAAGAGTGGGCGAGGGCTCTATGACTATGTGTCGCCGCGCCCGGTTGCGGCGGAAGCGGAGCGCCAGCATCCCCTGGAAACGGTGCAGGCCGCGGCCGATTGCGGGGCGCTGGAGCCGTTGCTCGATCGTTTGCGGGAAGCGGGTTGTCTGGTTGCGCGGGTGGATGAACTGCCATCGGGATACCTGTCGATCAATAGCTTGCGGCTTGCCATCGGCGATGGGCGGACACTGGCCGAACGCGAGGATGTCGACGTGTTGCTCGACATCGTGCGAGACTGGATCACGGCCAATGCGATCGGCGTGACTGTCCGTACGCCCGCCGGATATGCGGTGGCTGCCATGCTGGGCGCCCGGCTTGGCGTTACCGTTCATACCGTGCCCGACCGGCCGGGGCAGATCGTCCTGCGCTCGCTCGCGCAATTGGCGAACGCGGCGGCAGACGCTCTGGCTGAGGATGTCGCGAGCATCGCGCATATCGATGCCGCCATGCGTTTGGGCGCCAATCATCCCGAAGGGCCGTGCGACTGGACGATGCGCCATGGCGTGGACACGGTCGAGCAGGCTCTCGTCCATATCGCCAGAGGGTCGGACGATGCCATCTATGCGCCATCTGCCGGTTTCGCTCTGCTGAGGGACGTCGCATGATTGACGATACGCTCGCCTTGCGTGTTGCGCAGCGCCTCTACGATCAGGAAGGGACGGGTCGGGCCTGGGGCATTGCAATTCTCGATGCGCGTGAAGGGTATGCCTCAGTTGCGATGAAAATCAGGCCCGACATGACGAACGGGCATGGGACTATCCACGGGGGGATGATTTTCGCGCTGGCGGATACCGCGTTCGCCTACGCCTGCAACAGCCGGAATATCGCCACGGTCGCGCAAGGCGCCTCGATCGTGTTTCTCGCCCCGGCGGGGATCGGGGAAACCTTGATTGCCGAGGCGCGGGAGGAATCCGTCAGCGGACGCAGCGGGGTCTACAGCGTGCAGATACGCACGCGCGATGACCAACGCGCTATCGCGCATTTCCACGGGCAGTCGCGCAGCATTGGCGGCGCGGTGATCGAACTGCCCTGACAATCTGCCATCCATTCGGGACAAGACCATGAACGAAGCTTTCATTTGCGATGCCGTCCGTACGCCGATCGGCCGTTATGGCGGTGCGCTTGCCGAAGTGCGGGCGGACGATCTTGCGGCCGTACCGCTGGCTGCGCTGCGGGACCGCAATCCCGCGATAGTCGGCGCGATTGACGACATGATCTTCGGCTGCGCCAATCAGGCGGGTGAGGATAATCGCAACGTGGCGCGAATGGCCGGGCTGCTTGCCGGACTGGGCGATGCGACGCCCGGCACCACGATCAATCGCCTCTGCGGTTCGGGCATGGACGCGGTCGCGATGGCGGCGCGCGCGATCCGGGCGGGCGATGCCGACCTGATCATTGCGGGTGGGGTCGAATCGATGACGCGGGCGCCTTTCGTGATGCCCAAGGCCGACGCGGCCTTTTCCCGCAACCATGCGATCTATGACACGACTATCGGATGGCGGTTTGTCAACGCCCGCCTGAAAGCGGAATTTGGCATCGATTCGATGCCCGAGACGGCGGAAAACGTTGCCGGGGATTTCGCCATCCGTCGCGAAGATCAGGACAGGTTCGCGCTGGAAAGCCAGCGCCGTGCCGCTGCCGCCCAGGCCAATGGCCGGTTCGCGCAGGAAATCGTGCCTGTCACGGTCCCGCGACGCAAGGGCAACCCTCTGGTGGTGGATCGCGACGAGCATCCCCGGGAAACGACGGTCGAGGCGCTTGCCGGGCTGCGCCCGATTGTCCGGCCCGACGGAACGGTGACGGCAGGGAATGCGAGCGGGGTAAACGATGGCGCAGCGGCGATCATCCTTGCCAGCGCCCTCGCGGTCGAACGTTACGATCTGGTTCCCCGCGCCCGCGTACTTGGATGCGCGGTTGCCGGGGTCGCCCCGCGGATCATGGGGATCGGCCCGGCACCGGCGAGCCTGAAATTGCTCGAACGGTTGGGTCTGGGGATCGGTGACATGGATGTGATCGAGCTTAACGAAGCCTTTGCGGCACAGGGTCTTGCCGTGCTGCGTCAGCTCGGTCTGCCGGACGATGCGGCGCATGTGAACCCGAACGGGGGCGCGATTGCGCTGGGCCACCCGCTCGGCGCGTCGGGCGCTCGTCTGGTGATGTCGGCTGCGCAGGAACTGGTCAATTCCGGGGGGGTCGTGCCCTGTGCACCATGTGCATTGGCGTGGGGCAGGGCATTGCGCTCGCGATCGAGCGCATCTGAAAGCATCTCTATATTTAATTGACCGACCGGTCGATTAAATATAGAGATTGATGAAACCAGAAAGGGAATCGCCCATGTACACGACCGAACTGGACAAGAGCGCGGCGAACCCGCCGGTGACCATCGAGGATGCCGGGCTTCTTGCCGCCTTCGAAGCGCGCGTGGCTGCCGATGAATTCATCGAACCGAACGACTGGATGCCGGAGGCTTATCGCCGCACGCTGGTGCGCCAGATTTCGCAACACGCGCATAGCGAGATCGTGGGGATGCTGCCTGAGGGCAACTGGCTGACCCGTGCGCCCAGTCTGAAGCGCAAGGCGATCCTCCTCGCCAAAGTGCAGGACGAGGGCGGGCATGGTCTCTATCTTTACTGCGCGGCGGAAACGCTGGGCACGTCGCGCGAGGACATGATTGACGCGCTGCATTCTGGCCGGGCCAAGTATTCGACGATTTTCAACTATCCGACGCTTAACTGGGCGGATATCGGTGCGATCGGGTGGCTGGTGGATGGCGCGGCGATCATGAACCAGGTGCCGCTACAGCGCACCTCCTATGGTCCCTATGCGCGCGCCATGGTGCGCGTTTGCAAGGAAGAGAGTTTCCACCAGCGTCAGGGCTACGATCTGTTGCTCGCTCTGGTGAACGGCCTCCCGGAACAGAAGGCCATGGCCCAGGATGCGCTCAACCGCTGGTGGTGGCCCGCGCTCATGATGTTTGGGCCACCCGATGACAATTCGCCCAACAGCGCCCAATCGATCCGCTGGCGGATCAAGCGCGAGACGAATGACGAACTGCGTCAAAAGTTCGTCGATGCCACGGTGCCGCAGGCTGAACTGCTTGGTCTCGCCATTCCCGATCCGGATCTGCGGTGGAATGAGGAAGGCGGGCATTACGATTTTGGCGCGATCCAGTGGGACGAATTCTACGCCGCCGTGCGCGGCGAAGGCCCCACCGCGCGCGAACGGATCACAGCGCGCCGTGCCGCCTGGGACGAAGGTGCCTGGGTGCGCGATGCCGCCACTGCCCATGAGGCCAAGCGCGCCGCGCTTGCTGCTGCCTGAAAGCTTGGAGGATCGAATGAAAGACTGGCCACTCTGGGAAGTTTTCGTGCGTGCCCGTGGCGGGCTTGATCATCGCCACGCCGGTTCTGTCCATGCACCCGATGCGGAAATGGCGCTGCGCCATGCCCGCGATACCTATACGCGCCGTCTCGAAGGGGTGAGTATCTGGGTCGTGCGGTCGGGAGATATCGTCGCTTCCGACCCGGGCAAGGACGCGGAACTGTTCGAGCCGGCGGCCAGCAAGATCTATCGCCATCCAACCTTTTACGTGCTCCCCGCAGCCGTAGATCACATGTGAGGCAAACGATGGATGCCCCCCTGTTTGGCGTGTTAACGCAACTTGGCGACGACAGCCTGATCCTAGGCCAGCGTCTTTGCGAATGGTGTGGCCATGCCCCGACCATTGAAGTCGATCTCAGCCTTTCGAACCTCGCGCTCGACCTGATCGGTCAGGCAACCTTGCTGCTCGACTACGCCGGTGTGGTGGAGGGGGCGGGCCGCGATGCTGATCGGCTGGCCTTCCACCGCAGTGCCGAAGCGTTCCGCAATTGCCTTTTAGCCGAACAACCGAACGGCGACTTCGCGCAGACCATCGTGCGACATTTCTTTTATGCGACTTACGCTGCAGCCCTGTTCGAGGAGCTGGTCCATTCGTCCGACAGGCGCCTGTCCGAAATCGCGGCGAAAGCGGCCAAGGAACTGCGCTATCATGCCGAATACGCGGCTGATTGGGTGGTGCGGCTGGGCGACGGGACGGAGGAAAGCAACGCCCGCATGCGCGATGCGTTGGCCTGGCACTGGCGTTTTGTCGATGATCTGTTTCTCGATGATGCGGATTGGGTGGCCTGCGCGGAGCGTGGACTGGTGCCTTTGCGTCAGGCCTTGCGCCCGGCCTTCGGCGACATTGTGGCCACAGTGCTGGGCCGCGCCGGGCTGGACGTTCCGGGCAAGGTCTGGCCGATTATGGGCGGGCGAAGTGGACGCCACAGCGAACACCTGTCGACCCTGCTCGCCATCATGCAGGTCCTGCCGCGCGCCCATCCGCAGGCAGCCTGGTAAGCCGCGTGCCTGTTCAGGCCGAACTCCTGAGCCGGATTGCGCGCGTGCTGGCGGGTGTGCCGGACCCGGAAATTCCGGCCGTCTCGATTGTCGATCTGGGCATTGTGCGTGACGTTGGATCGGACGATGGCGAGGGGGCCTGGGTCGCGCTGACACCGACCTACACCGGTTGCCCGGCAACAGCGGCAATTGCGCAGGACACGCGTGAAGCGCTCGATCGTGCCGGTTTGGCGGACGTGGCGATCCGCATGGTGCTTTCGCCCGCCTGGTCGACCGACATGATCACCCCCGAAGGGCAGGAGAAACTGCGCCGATACGGCATCGCACCGCCCGAGCCGGGCAATCGACCAGCGCGCTGCCCGCATTGCGGATCATGCGATACCCGTGAAATTTCCCGCTTTGGCTCCACGCCGTGCAAGGCGCTGTGGCAGTGCCGCGCCTGCCATGAGCCGTTCGACCGTTTCAAGTGTCACTAGGATAAGCCATGTCTACCGGATTCCACTCGCTTGCTATCACTGATGTCCGCCGGGAAACCGAAGACGCGATTTCCGTGCGCTTCGCCGTGCCGCCGCCACTGGCCGAAACCTTTCATTTCCTGCCGGGGCAGCATCTGACCCTGCGCGCCCAGATCGATGGCGATGATTTGCGGCGCAGTTATTCGATATGTTCCGGCCCGGATGAAACAGGCATGCGTGTTGCGATCAAACGCATCGGCGGCGGTCGGTTCTCCAACTGGGCAAACGATACGCTGGTTGCCGGATCGCAACTTGACGTTATGGCGCCAGCCGGTGCGTTTACCTGGGCTTTCGACCCGGCGAGTGCAGCCCGTTATGCGCTGTTCGCAAGCGGTTCCGGGATCACGCCGATCGTTTCGCTGATCAAGGCTGGCCTTGCCGCAGAGCCGCAGAGCCACTTTGCCCTGTTTTACGGCAATCGCGAAACCGGCAGCATCCTTTTCCTGGAGGAATTGGCGCAGCTCAAGAACCGTTATATGGATCGGTTCGAAGCCCATTACTTCCTGTCGCGGGAGGAGGACGAACTGGCGTTCCTCAACGGCCGCATCGACCGGGCCAAGATGCATGACATCCTCACGCTCTTTCCCCCGGAAGATGCGATCGACATGGCTTTCGTCTGCGGGCCGGAGGCGATGATGGATGCCGTCGAGACCGCGCTTGTCGAGGCCGGGCTCGACCGCAGCCGCATCAGAAGCGAACGCTTTACCGCCAGTGAACTGAGCGCCGACCGCAGTGCGGCGGTGCAGCAACTGGAACAGCAGGCAGCAGGCAAACCGATCAAGGTTACCATCAACGGCAAGCGCAGGACTGTGCTTTACGATCCCGCGCTTGAATCGATTCTGGAGAATGGCCGCGCGGCGGGCCTGCCTGCGCCTTTCGCCTGCAAGGCCGGGGTTTGTGCCACATGTCGGGCACGGCTGGTGCGTGGAAAGGTCGAAATGATCCGCAATTTCGGGCTTTCGCAGGACGAGATCGACCGCGGCTATATCCTGACGTGCCAGGCCATTCCGGTGTCCGACGATGTGGAAATCGATTTCGATGCCTGACGCAGCACCAGCCATCATTGTCGATAGGCCGGGGCCCGGTATCATGAGGCTCAGGCTCAACCGCCCGGAACGGAAAAACGCCCTCGCAACGCCGGTGCTTCAGGAACTCGCGTCTGCTCTGGCCGGGGCGGACGAGGCCGAGGATATTCGCGTTGCCTTGCTGGTCGGGTCGGAGAGCGTCTTCGCCGCAGGGGCGGACATCGGGGAACTTGCCGCAAGTGGCCCGGATGATTCCGTAGAGAGCCCCCGGTTCCTCGCATGGCAGGCAATTCGGGCTTTTTCCAAGCCGCTTGTGGCGGGTGTCGAGGGTTGGTGTCTTGGAGCCGGTGCGGAACTGATGTTGTGCGCGGATATCGTCGTGGCGGCAAGGAATGCGCGCATTGGCCTGCCCGAAACCGGTCTGGGCATCATGCCAGGCGCGGGTGGCACTGCGATCCTGCCGCGTCGCACCGGCTTGCCTCGCGCTATGGATATGGTGCTGACCGGGGAACCCGTTACCGGGGAGACCGCGTGGTCAATTGGCCTGATTGCGCGACTGGCAGACGCAGGGCAGGCTGGGCAGGCCGCATTGGCTCTTGCCAAAACGCTCTCGAACCGGGCACCGGTTGCGCTGCGGGCGGCCAAGGCTAGCTTGCGGTTGGCCGGGCAATTGGCCGAGCATGAACATCTGCTACACGAAAGACGCGCTTTTCTGCGCCTCCTCGGAACGGCAGACAAAACAGAAGGCATCAGCGCCTTTCTTGAAAAGCGCACGCCCGACTGGTCGGGCGCCTAGCCTTTCGTCGGCGCAACGGTTCCCGACAGGACCATTTCGTAAGCCATGTCCGCGATTTGCTGATACGTCAGTTTTCCGGTCGGATCGAACCAGTTGCCAGTCCAGTTGATCATGCCGAACAGCAGCATGGTCCGGCCACGTGCCTCTACCGGATCAGCACAATGTTCCGGTAGAGCTGCCACCAGCAGTGTCTGTACAGCATCGACAATCTTGCGCTGCGTTGCCACGATTTCCTGCCGCTTGTCGGCGGGCAGGTTTTCCAGTTCGTTCAGCAGAACTTTCTGACGATCGGATGCGCCGACGTAATGGCGCATAAAATAATGCAGTACGGTGTGCAGGCTTTCACCGGGCGGAAGATCCAGCGCCAGAACGGTATCGACATCGTCGAGCAGGAGATCGACGTGCGATGTCATCACATCGAAAAGCACGTCCTCTTTCGACGGGTAGTAATGGTAAAGGAGCGATTTGGATGCGCCGCAGGCTAGGGCGATATCCATGACCGAGGTGCCCAGGAATCCTCTCTCGGCGAAAAGCGAGGATGCATGGGCGAGTATTGCTTCCTTGCGTTCTTCGTAGTCTGCGGCCTGAGTGCGGGCCATTCGTCACACTTTCCGTTCATCGGGTACCAAAGGTGTCTGACTAAGCCATAATGCTTTTGCGTCAAGCGCACGGGGTGGCTTGGAGGCGCGTGGCTCTGACCGGGGCGAACTGGGCCAGGCATCCACACATGACGGGAACGGGCACCCGGTTTCCTGTGGTTGAACCGGCGTTCAGCCTGTTACGTTCCCGCAGAAACGTAGATATTCTGCTTATGGCTGAAGGTGAGCGGATTCATGCCGTAGAACGACAGGAACGGGCTATAGCTCAGGGTCATTGTGAATTTCTTCGCGCCTGCGATCGGACTTGCCGCTTCCTCGACGCTGACGGTGAATCGATCACCTTTCAGGCCGTAGAGCGGATTAACCGCAAGAGCAGAGGTGACATCGGTGATCTGCGCGGCGGTCATCCTGTTCGATTTCTGGTATTCGACCACGGTGTAGCGGTTCATGTCCGATGCAAGCGAGCGCATGGCGCTGTAGTTCTGCAACTGGATTCCGATTGCGAGTATGCCGATACAAGCGCCGATCAAGGCCGGGGCGAGCAGCGCAAACTCGATGATAGCAGCGCCCTTTTGGTCGCGCGCGAGCCGTCGGAGAAGCAGCGCCTCCATCATGCGGATTCCGCCGGATCGGGGAGCGTTTCGGTATCGACCTGCACTGTTCGACTTACGTCGTAGTTGAACGTCTTGCTGACGCCGAAATGGGTCCACAATGGGATGTACTTGTCCTTCAGATCTATCTGGACGTACGTCGAAACCACAGAATTGCCGATGCAGTCGCTCGTACTTTGGACAAACTTTGTATCCGCATCACAGCGATAGATCTTGGCCACGCTGACCTTATCATCGGTTAAGGAAAGAGAGTTCTTCAGTAGCGTGGCAAGTTCGCCGGTATTCGTTGAAGCACCGGCATTTGCTGCAAGTACGATCGCTTCGACTTCGGCAACGCCACTCTGCAATTCGATCTGTCGTGTGACCATCCGGCCAACGTCGAAGCTGCCCAGGGCCAGCAAGATCAGAACTGGCATGACGATGGCTGTTTCGATAAGCACCGCGCCCTGGCGATCGCTGGTGAGCCTGTGCCACAGGGCACGGATTTGTTCCCTTGCCATCGCTATCCCACCAGTCGAACCATGACCAAGCCCGATCCCACGGAAGTGCCGGTCGGACACAGCGTTTCAATGTTAGCATTGCCCGAGATCTTGATCTTGTATGCGGAAATCTGAAGGCACTGGCTGGCAATGTCAGCGGTACCGAGAATCTCGATTTCGCCGTTGGGCAGATATATCAGGCCCTCAATCAGAGAATTGGAATTGCCGTTGATCTTGTGCCCCGGGTTATCCGGATGGCTATCCCGGTCTTCAATGATGAGAATATCCTTGTAGGGGCCGCTTTCCATGGGTGACAGGGTAATTTTGTTACCATTCCCGTTGCCGCCCAGTTTGATGCGCGCGCCGTTTTTCAGAACGAACAGGACATTGGCGCCCGTAACGTCGTAATTGGCTGACAGGTCGAGAATGCCGCCGTCTATAATGTATACACCTTGATCCAATGTAGTATTACATTTCACAACGATCCCGCCATTGTAGATGCCGGGGCGAAGAATGGCCATTTCAGTCTTGTTGACATTCTTGCAGGAATAGGGTGGCGGCACATCGTTGTTTTCAGGAGGGACAAGGTCCGCATATATATCCTGCAGGCCTTTGACATTTTCAGAAACGACATCCTGATTTTCGGGCGGGACATTGGCCTTTCCGCATGTCGCAATCGAATCCGTTTCGACCGTTGCAGAGCCATCGATGACGACTGCATCATCGCCGCACGACAAGGCGGCAAGGCCGCAGGCAGCCTTGACCGAAGCATTGCCGCCAATGTCCATGCCGTTGCCGTTTTTCTTCAGGGCGATGAGACATGCGCCGTAGTTCGCGCCAGCCTTGAAGCTGGCTTGCGCCCGTACCGCGACAGTCACCGCATTGCCGGTGAGAAAACCGCTGAACGGCAGACGCTTCGATACCTGAGCGGTGATGACGACGCTGTTGTCTTCGCCGCCGGCATAGTCAGCCAGAGTCACGTTCGGAGTGGAGACAAAGTCCGCCGTAACCGCGAGATTGCCGTCAAACTCCTGTTTTGCACGCATCTCGTAGCTCGAGGCGGAGTCTGCATCGATCAATGCCCACGCGCCCGCGAGAGCGGCCTGGTCGGCCGAATGCTGTACTTCGCGCTTCCACAGATACCATTGCGAAACATCGACGGCCATGCCGGCACCGCCAATAAAGGCTGGCATGCCGATAGCCACGATGAACGCGGCGTTTCCGCTCGTGTGTTTACGCAGCCCACGGAGCATGCGAGCGATCCTGTTGAACAACGCGTTTCCCCTGTGTCGTTCCTGAATCGCACCTAACACCCAAATCATTAATGGGGAGATAATAAAAGGAAAGTATCCGGAAATATACAATGTAATATGTTGTTAATTAACATGTATGAAAAGTCATTTCAGAAATATCATTGAAAATAATGGAGTAATTTTTACGGGTGCGTCGCCAAGGGCGGTTGTCGGCCGTTGAATGTTGTTCCGTATATGGGGTGCTGTTGGGGGGCGGTTATTGTTCAGCCTTTTCATCGCGGTAAGGCTCGAACCAGCCCATCCGTAACGCTTCTGCCAGCTTGGCATGGCATAGCGGTGCCTTCTTCATGAAACGCGAAATCGCAGATTTTTGCGGTTTTCTGCTGATGCAGCGGCCTGGAACGTCGCCTTCACGATCAACGATTGGCAGTGATGCACCCTCTTATCATCGCGCGTCAGGTATACGTGGTCGAGGTGCCTACTGGCGCAAGGGCGCCGCCGGGCCGCCCTTGCGCCAGTATAGACGTGTCTTCAAGTTATGATCCACCGCCTTGTAAAGTCAGTATCGCAGCCAGCGCCTCATCCAGTTCGGACAGGTCACGACAAAACAGGCCCGGCGCAAACTCCAGATGGGTGGCGCCCGCTGCCACATAGTCGTGCGCGGCGGCGATTGTGGCGGCCAGATCATAGCCATGCGTGCCCATGGCGGGTTCCGGCATGACACGGATGCCAAATTGCCGCGGATCGCGCCCAAGCGCTTCCAGCGCGGCGTGGATATGCGCACGCCCATCGGCGATCTGTTCGAGAGCCTGCTCGCGATGCGTATGGCCCCCGCCATTGCCTGATGGCAGACCGAACCATGGTATCCAGCCTGCACCAAGTTCCGCCATGCGCGCGATATTGGTGGGGCCGGGGGCAATGCCGAACCAGACCGGCACGCCGCCGCTCTGGCGTGGATAGGGCAGGCTGTAGAGTCCCTCGAATGCGATGCGGCGCCCGGCAAAGCGCGCGGGGGCATTGGACCACAGTGCCTGCATCGCCCGAACCTGTTCGTCGAGTAGTACCGTCCGCCCTTCAAAGGGGACGCCGCAACCGTCGTATTCGGCCTTCTGCCAACCGGTGCCGATTCCGATTTCGAGCCGTCCATTCGACAGGTGATCGACTGTGGCCAGTTGCTTGGCGAGCAAGACGGCGGGGCGCAGCGGGGCGATCAAAATGCTGCTGGAGAGCCGTGTCCGCTGTGTCACTGCCGCCACGGCAGAGAGCATCGCGATGGGTTCATACCAGTCGGCATCCACGGTGGACGGGTAGGCGCCATAGGGATAGCCGATCACCTCACGGCCCATTGCCACATGTTCTGATACCGTCAACTGATCCACCCCGGCTGCATCGGCCTTGCGGGCAAATTCAAGTACGCCGCCGACGTCGCCGCCTGTCAGGTGTTCGATGCTGGTGAGGCTGATGGCAATGCGCGTGCCGGTCATGGAGCGGCTGTTCCGGCAAAAGGGGCCATGTCGAAGTAATCGAGCCAGCGCGTGACCAGCCCGTCCCTGAACTGGAAACTGCCCATCACCGGCAGTGCGAGCGTGCGTCCGCCGTAGTCGAAATGATCGACCCGTTCGGTCAGCACGGTGCCATTGGCGGTTTCCGCAATGGCCAGCACATCGAACACCACGGTTTCGGCGTCGCCCAGAAATCCGCGGAGGAATTCGACGATGGCTGGTCGGCCCACGACCGGTTCCATCGGCACGTTGTGGTAAAAGCAGTCTTCGCTCATCAGCGCGGCGATGGTGTCGGGATCGCACGATTTCCACGCTTCGAAGAAGGCGAGGGTCAAGGGGATGTTGCTCATGATGTGTGTCCGTGGCTTCGCGAAATGGGCGACGGGCGGGGCGTCCGTCAGACTTGCGACGCAGGAACGATGAAGGTCATGCCGTCCAGCGCCGGTTCCAGAATGACCTGACAGGTCAGGCGGCTGGTCGGGCGTGTATCGATGCAGCCTTCGATCATGTCCCGCTCCTGTGCCTCGGGCGGGGGCAGCAAGGCCCCTTCGGGTGGTTCGGCGTAACAATGGCAGGTGGCACAAGCCATCGCTCCGCCGCATTCACCGATAATGCCCGGTATCAGTGCACGTGTGGCACAGCGCATGGCGCTTTCACCTGCTTCGGCATGCACAAGATGTTCGCCGCCATCGGGGTCGATAAACCGGACCTGCATCTTATGCCTCCCCGTGCGGCAGGACGATCATTTCGCGTACCCCGCGCAACACCGCGTTGACCCGTTCGATCGACTGCCCCGGTTTCAGCCGGATATGGGGAAAGCGTTCGAAGACCACCCGTAACGCCGTTTCCAGTTCGCGGCGGGCAACATGCATGCCCAGGCAGAAGTGGCTGCTACGCCCGAAAGTCAGGATTTCGCGGTTGTCACGCGCCGGGTCGAACCGTCGCGGATCGGGGAATACGGCGGGGTCGCTGTTGGCCGCGGTGATGCCGAACAGCATCCAGTCGCCCTTGGCGATATGCACGCCGCCGAACGCCACATCGGCACTGGCCATGCGCGGCAGGAAGGCCGTGGGTGGTTCCCAGCGCAGACCTTCGGTCACGATGGCTTCCCGGTCCTTGTCGCTGCCTTGTGCCAGAGCGCAGAGCTTCGGATCGTCCAGCACAGCCGCAAACAGGCTGCTGCCATTTTTGTAGGTGGTGTCCGATCCGGCCGGGAACAACAGCCCCAGGAACGAGAGAATGCGTTCGTCGCTGAGGTGCTGGCCTTCGTATTCCGCCTGCGTCAGACGTGAAAGGAAATCGTCGCCCGGATTGGCCCGGCGGGCATCGATGATCGCCTGCATATAGGTGTTGAACTCGTCCTTGGCCCTGACTGCCCCTTCCGGGTCCCACGGGAAATCGATCATCTTGACCGCCCATTCCATAAAGCTGCCCTCGTCCTCCACCGGGATGCCGAGCAGGCGGGTGATGACAAGGAAGGGATAGGGGCGGGCAAAGGCGGAGACGAATTCGACCTCGCGCTCACTTTCCATCCGGTCGCACAGTTCATGGGCAATCGGTTCGATCAGGCTTTCGACATAACCGCGCACCTTGACCGGCATGAACAACGGGTTGACCAGCGCCCGGCTGACGCGGTGTTCCTCACCGGCCATGGTCTGCAGCGTCTTGCCCATCGATGGTTCGGCAATCAGTTTGTAGCCAGCGGTGGCGTCGAAATGGTCATAGTCCTCAAACGCCTGTTTGAGCAGGGCATGATCCATGATCAGCCAAACCGATGATCCGTGATAACGCACCGGCACGACGGGGCCGTGGGCACGCAATTCCTCAATCAGATCGTGCAGGTTGGGGACATCGTCATAGGCGAAATCGATGTCGGGCATTAGCGGTGTCATGGCATTCATGCTTGGCGGTCCATCCTGCTTGGGATTATGTTGCCAGACATATGATGACGCTGACGGCGGCGCTGTCCCCAAATGGGGACAATCGTTTGCCGGAACGGCGTCCCGCGCGCGGAGAAATGATGCACAGCGACCTGATCGGGGCGATCTACGATGCGCCGCTTGCCAGCCAACCCTGGTGCGATCTTACGCACCAGTTTCGGCGTGCGTTTGCCTGCACAGGCACGATGATGAAATTTTCGCGCAGGCGCGCGCATGATGGCCATACCCGTTTTGTGTTCGATGCCGCTTGGGACTCACGGGAAAGCTGGCGGCTCTACAATAGCACCTATCGTTATCTCGATCCGACTTGCGATCACCCGATGGCGGTGGGATCGGTCTATGGTTTCGCGCAGATGTTCGCGCCCGCATCCGATGAACGGGAAGAGCAATATATGCGGTTCTGCCGTTCTATCGGGGCCGAACATGCGCTGTTTGCGTTTCTCGGTGACTATCGCGGGGTCGAAGCATGGCTGTCGCTCAGTCGGGACGCGGCGGTTGGCGATTTCTCCGATGCGGAGGCATCGGAAATTACCGCGCTGTTGCCCCATTTCGGGCGCGCTGTGGATATTCATGCCCGGCTTGAGGCAGAGAGAAACATGGCCGCTGTCCATGCCGCTGCGCTGGCCGATCTTGGCCTTGGCGTGATCCTGCTCGACAGCACGGGGGCGATCGTGGGAACCAATGGGCTTGCGGATATGCTGCTCGATCGTGGCACGGCCATTGCGCGCGATCGTGATCGCCTGAAAGTGCGCGGCGCTGGTGCCGCAGCACTGCGCCGATCGCTGGGTGCGGCGGGTGAAGGGCAGGTTATCGTTGTAGGGGAAGCAGAAGCCGATCCCCTGCATGTACTGATCAAACCTTGGCATGATGAACAGGGTGACGGGGCAGGCCCTGCCTATGTGATCTATCTCGACAGCCCTGCCGATCAGGCGGTACCGCGCGTGGATGCTTTGCGTCGTCGGTTCGGCTTCAGCCATGCAGAAGCACGCATGGCAGCATTGCTTGCGTCCGGTCGAACATGGGAAGAGGCGGGGACCTTGATGGGGGTCACCCCCGCCAGCGCCCGGACTTATGGCAAACGCGTTTTGGCCCGGACCGGTGCGCGGCGTCAGGCAGATCTTGTACGGATGGTTTTTACCAGCTTGTGCCGATTGGATAATGCCTAGCCTTTGCCCTGAAACTTTGCCGGTTGGTGTCGTTCAATCGCACGCATAGTCTTCTTCGCGGAACTGATCGCGGCCCATTACCGAAAAGTCTGGTTCTGGTTAATGATGTCAGCCGAACGTTCGATGTCAGTGCTTCTCAGGCAGAGCAGAGAGAAATTGCCTGGGTGAAAGTCGCCGCGCAAAGCACCTTGGCAGGGGTTAGCCCGTCGTCCGTGTCGTGCCCGGTCAGGCCAACAACTATGGCAGCATCCGTCTTCTGCTGAATGCGGTGGATCATAGCGCGTATGCGGGGGGAACCAGGAGGGCGGTTTACAGATATCAGGCAAATTCTGTGTGCTCCGGACAGTTCGAGCGCATCGATGGCGCGGCGGGAAATCGCAGGAAATGCATGAAGCTCTGCAGGTATGCCGTTTTGTGCGAGCAATTGGCACAGCATTGTCGTCGCCACCTCATCGAGAGGACCGGGTCCGGCCAGGCAGACTACCGAGGTGGAGCGTGGCTGTGATGCGGTGCTTGAAACGAGCCTTTCCGCCATCTCCGTTTCCGTCAGGTCTTCAAGGAAATTCAAAGCGTTTGAGGCTAGTTGCCCCGCTGTTGCCTTGTTTATTGCACCGCGCTGAATGTCGTTGTCTGCCAGCCTGAGCGCAGGCAGGATGACCTCGTCATAATATTGCGACAGAGAGCCATTGTCCTCGATCGCCGTCAGGGCCTGATCGATGGAACCATCAAGATTGCCAGCGAGCAATCGTTGATACTGGTATTCGGCAGGCGACAGCGCGGGTTGATCCCCCAGCAGGATTTCCAGGAATTTGAGATTGGGAATGTGGTGCCCGAGAGTAACCATGCTGAGGGTCAGCGGCATTGAGAGAACCAGGCCGATCGGCCCCCAGATCCATGTCCAGAATATCGCGGCGACCACTACCGCAAGCGGGGAAAGGCCGGTGGAATGTCCATAAAGGAGCGGTTCGACAGCATAGCCCGTGACAGGTTCAACGACAGCAAAGAGAATGGCCACATAGGCGACAGAGCTCCATCCCGGTTCGATTGCGGCTGCCACGATCATCGGCAAAATGGCGCCAAGTATAGCGCCGATATACGGCACAAAGCGCAACATGCCTGCCAGTACCCCCCATACGAGCGGCACCGGAAGACCTATCAACCACGTTCCTATGCCTATGATGAGGCCAAAACCCGTATTCACAACCAGTTGTGAAAGCAGATATCGGGAAAGTCGCGCGCCAACATCGTCGAGCGCGGCAGTTGTTCGGAGCAGGTCGGACGAACCAAACAGCCTGATGGTTTTGTCGTGAACCTCGCGGCTTTGCAGAAGAATGAAGATCGTTACGACGAGTACGATAATAAACGTCTCAAACGGCGCGAGAATGGAGCCGAGTAGTCCAAATGCCGTTTCGAGCGGGTTCAAGGATTCTGTCGCCGATGAATTTGCAGGCGAAGGGTGAGGGACAGGTTGTGGTTGAAGGGATGAACCGGGTAACCGGGGTTTTGCAGACTGCTCCAGTTGATTGGTGATGACTGCAATTTCCGATTTTGCAAAATTTTGGGCTGCGTCGATCTTTCCCTGCAATGTTTGCACATATTGCGGCATCTGATCCGAAAGAGACACCATCTGGGTGCCAACGACGGTCCCGATGCTGCTGATGATGCCGAGCGCAATCAATACTGACAGGACTGAGGCCGGACCGCGAGGGATGAGAATGCGCTGCAGGAAACCGACAATTGGCGACAGCACAAAGGACAGAACCACGGCAAGAGTGACGGGAATGAGTACATCTCTGGCGAAATAGAGAGCGGCTATGATGACAACGCCAACGGCGAGGTGAAACAGGGATGTGGACCCTGCCTCAGCCAACGGCGAAAGGCGCAATTTGACGTCATCGGCTTTTGAAGTGCCGGTAAGGGGAGCTTTGGAAAGGCCCTCTGCGTCTGACTGTGTCCCCATGTCCCGATCCTCATATTTAAACGTGCAGAAGGACGTGCGCATTAACGGACGGGCTGGCAGAAGGTTTCAGGTTACCCTGGATGATGCGTGAAAGTTTGGAGCGCATTGGACGTCTCGCGCGCCTGCTCAGGTTAACGATACGGAGCGCGGGCTGTGCCTTTGATAGTGTAAATCCTGGATATTGGCCGGTTGCTGGGCTGGGTACTGCCTGGAACAATCACTTTAATCTCGCTTGCCGGAAAGCCTGCGGTGAAAGTCCGGTCCAGGCGCGAAATGCGCGGCGAAATGCTGCAACGTCACTGAACTGCAGACGAAAGGCGATTTCCTTCACTGTATCAGTCCCGTCGATCAACAGGCGTTCGGCAAGCTGTTGACGGCACCGGTTCCGAATGGCTGTCATGCAATCGTTCTCCGCTTGCAATCGCCGGCGAAAGGTTGGCGTGCTCAGACCGAACATATCGGCCAACTGCGCCAGTGCAGGAGGGGGCATATTGCGCGACAAGGCTGCGTATGTCGCCGCGCTTGTCCGCTCCACCAGAGTTTGATTTTCATAATCCGGCGGAAGCAGGTCGAACGGGAACAGCGCGAACAGGTCGGACAATTCCTCGAATGTCCTTTCAATCGGGCGATCCAGAATCCGGGCAGGGAAACGGAAACCATTGAAAGGCTGATCGAACTCGGGATCCAGTTCGAAAAGCTCCCTGAACGCGGGTTGTGAGGTCGCTTCAGGAAAGGCGAGCAATACCTGGTCGGGCTGAATTTCTTCGTGAATGAACCATCCAAAGATGCGGTGAAACATCGCCAGACCGTAGAGCATGATCAACATGTCGCCGACTTGCCGGCCACGCAATCCGGTATCGAGGACAAATGTCGCAACCTGCCCATCGACGATCAATTCGGTCCGGCCACGACCATCAAGCGCCATATGCTGGAATTGCCCGGCCGTCTCGATGGCTATCCGCAGATTGGGGCATGCCAGCATGGCAAGGCACATAAGTCGCAGATTGCGCACAGGGAGCGGCTTCAGGCCATCACGTCTGCACGCGTGGTAATGAAACGCCAGTACGCATTCCTGCGCTAGCCGGGCGAATATAACGCGGTCAATTTCCCGTCGAAAAACCGTTCTTGTGCCGGATTGCCTGACGCGAAGTCCGGCGGCTTTCAAGGCCGCGTCAACATCACCGCCAATGGCATCCAGCGCTTCGAGTAATACCGCGACGGCTTCTGCGGGAACGGTCCTGCGCCGCGTCGGCGGGCGGGCGCCTGGTGCTTTCGTACTCTTGCGCAATTCGATCTCCCTTTTGAGCAATTTTGCCCTCCCTTCGCGGATTGCTCAAGGCGAATATTCGGCATCCACGAGAAGGTGCATTCGCGAGCGAACGCGAAGCCCAAGGGAGGGGAGATATTTGATGCAGCGGGCATTTCGAAACGCATGTTTGACAAGTTCCATCGCACTCGCCGTGTGCGGCGCTACGCAGGTCTCCGCGCAGGAAAAGCTGGAACCCCAGACAGGCGGGCTGGGTGAAATCGTCGTCACCGCGCAAAAGCGCGAAGAGAACCTGCAGCAGACGCCGTTGGCGATCAGCGCTATCACCAGCGACACCATCGAAAAGCGGGGCATCACCGACGTCTCCAGCCTGACGTCGATCGCACCAAATTTGGTTGTCGGCGTAACCGGTGCGGCAACCGCAAATGCGGCGATTTTCATTCGTGGCATTGGTGAATCCGATACGGTTCTGACCGCAGACAGTCCGGTAGGCATTTATGTCGATGGCGTGGTGCTGGGCAGGACATCAGGCGCGATTTTCGATCTGGTCGATCTGGAACGGATTGAAGTGCTGCGTGGGCCACAGGGCACGCTTTACGGGCGCAACACCACCGGCGGCGCGGTCAATCTCATCTCGAAGAAGCCGGGCGACGCATTCGCGGTGGAACAGACCCTGTCTTATGGCAGCTTCGATTACCTGCAGTCCAAAACGACAATCGATACCGGCGAGTGGGGCAATTCTGGCATCCGCGTGCGCGGAACCTATCTCCACAAGCAGCGCGACGGCTATATCAACAACCCTCTCCGGCGGGACAGCAGAGATCCGGGGGCATACAATACGGATGCCTTTCGCATTGCCGCGCGATTTGATCAGGGCGGGCCGATCCGGCTCGATTACGCCTTCGATTACAATGACCGTCGCGGGGTCAGCATCCCATCACAGCTGATCGCGGCCCGCCCGGATATTCTCGCCTATATCAGTGCATCACCGGCGCTTGGCGGTGAAGCGCCGCAAATCTCGCGTAAACGCCTGTCCAGCTTTCGCGCGGATACCGATGGCCCGGTGCGTGACAAGATCGAAGGTCACACCTTTGTCGCGGAGTTCGATATTTCCGATCAGCTGACATTCCGCTCGCTGACCGGATACCGGACCTGGAAAAACACCGTGGTGAGCGATCAGGATGGTAATGGTGGGCTTGTCGGTCTGGTTGTGGATCCGGGTATTCTCGGGGGTGGACCGCTGGTGCCACTCGGGATCGAACCCATCAGCCTGTTCAATCTGACTTTCGATCGCAGGCAGACGCAGTTCACGCAAGAACTCAATCTGCTGGGCAAGATCGGGCCGGATATCGATTTCGTGCTGGGTGCCTATTACTTCCGCGAAGTGGTCCACGATGCCAATCCGACGAACTTCACGCTGATCATCCCGAGCGGCGCGCCGGTCGAAGCCGCACCGGGCGTGTTCGTCAACTCGGTGGGCGTCAATCTCGCCACGGACAACATCTATCGCCACAAGTCGCGTTCGCGGGCCGTGTTCGGGCAAATAACCGGCCATGTCACGGACCGGCTCAGCCTGACCGCCGGTCTGCGTTACACCAAGGATGACAAACATCTCGATCAGACAGTGCCCTTCGTGCGCCAGTTGGATCGCGCGTTCAGCAAGGTCAACTGGGCGATTTCCGCGGATTACAAGGTCAACGACGCCATCATGGCCTATGGCCGGATTGCGACTGGCTACAAAGCCGGGGGGTTGAACGCGCGCGCTGTCAACGACGGGTTTGGCCCCGAAAATCTGACCTCTTACGAACTGGGCCTCAAGACCGAACTGTTCGATCGCCGCCTGCGGCTCAACACTGCGGTTTTCTACACCGATCTTAAAGACATCCAACGTTCGCAGTTTCTCGCCGGTTCGGGGGGGACGGTTTCTACAACGGTGAACGCCGGACGCGCACGCTATATCGGGATCGAGGTGGAAGCGGCAGCCGCTGTCACCAACGAACTGACGCTTTCCGCCAATTTTGGCTACATCGACAGAAAGTTTACCGATTTCGATCTGCGCGATCCCGCGACAGATGAACTGGTGGATATTTCAGACGATGCCCGTTTCAACGGCTCGGCCAGCACCACGCTCTCGGCCGCGGCGGAATATCGGAAACCTCTCTCGTTCGGAGAACTCGCCGCGCGGCTCGATTACTCCTATCGCAGCCGTGTCTATTACACCACCACCGCGCTGGTTAACCCGTTTCATGAGACGATTTCGGATGCCCCTGTCGGACTGCTCGATGCGCGATTGACGCTTTCCGATATCGATCTGGGTGGAGGCAAGCTGGCGATTTCCGGATGGGTCAAGAACCTGACCAACGAAGTGCACCAGCTCTGGGGGGTGGATTTTGGCTCGCTCGGCTTTGCTACCGTCAACTACGCCGAACCGCGTACCTGGGGCATAGACCTGAAGGTCAGCTACTGATGGCTGCCGATCCCTTCATCCCACAAGCATGCGATTATTTCGCACTTATCAATCTCGCGCATGCCTATGCCGATGCGTTGGACAATGGCGATTTCGATCGGGTGGGTGCACTGTTCCAGCATGCCGACATCTACATGCCGGGATCGCAAGAACCAGAGGTTCGCGCGGGAAGCGGCGGGTTTGGCGAATTGTTGCGCAAAGCGGTGAAAACGTATCCGCCGGGTAATACCCCGCGGACCCGGCACGTCACCACCAATCATCAAATCCATTTCGAAGACGGGTCGGCAGCGCGCATGCGAAGCTACTTTACCGTGCTGCAGGAAACGAAACCCGGCCAGCTTCAGGCGATTATTACCGGCACATATGATGATCGGTTTGCGCGCGTCGACAATAACTGGCGCTTCATCGAACGGCGCGAGGCGGTGACCAGCGTTGGCGACCTCTCAGCCCATCTGCTCCAAGACTTCGACGGCCCTCGCGACAACTGAATTTATAGGGATATCATGGCAAAGCACTATTCTCACCTGCTGTCCGTCGGCCGCATCGGCGCGATGGAATTACGCAATCGTCTTCTCCTTACGGCCATGGGAACGGGCTATGCCGAAGAAGACGGCAGTTGCGGCGAACGGATTCTGGAGTTCAATCGCAGCATCGCGCAAGGCGGGACCGCGCTTGTCACCATGGGTGTCGTCGGCGTCGGCTGGCCACTGGGCAACAACATGCCGCGTCAGCCTGCGATTTCGCAGGATCGCTTCATTCCCGGCATTCGCAAAGTGGCGGAAGCGGTCCATGCAGAAGGCGCAAAGTTCGCGTTGCAGCTGCATTTCGGTGGATTGATTGCCAATGCCGCTGCCCGGCAACCAGTGTGGTGCCCATCCGTGCCGCAAGCATCAGCGGGCGACAGCAACACCGTTTTCCTGCCAGAGGAACTTGAGGCTGGCGGTTTCGCCGATCTGCCGCCGCTCGATTATCACGAGATGACGCAGGCCGATATCGATGCGGTTATCCAGATGTTCGCGGACGGCGCGCGCCGTGCGGTCGAGGCCGGGGCAGACGGTCTGGAAATCCATGGAGGGCATGGCTACCTTTTCTCGTCATTCCTCTCACCCATCACCAACCGCAGAACCGATGCCTACGGGGGCGTGCTGGAAAATCGCGCCCGGCTGCTGGTCGATACAGTGCGAGCGATAAGAACAGCGGTGGGCCCTGATATCGCCGTCTGGACCAAGATCGATGCCATCGAATACGATCGCCCCGGCGGGATCACGCTGGAGGACGCCATTGCCACCGCACGCATGGCGGAGGCCGCTGGCGCGGATGCGATCACCACAACGGCCTATCATGACCCGCGCGTTGCGACGATGCATTCGGGGTCGCACACACCGCAAGTCCCCGCCTTGAATGCCGACAAGGCGGCCGCCATCAAGGCCGCGGTCAATATACCGGTCATTCTTTCGGGACGGATCGAACCCGATGTCGGTGACCGTGCCATTGCGGCGGGAGAAGCGGACTTCATCGCCATGGGGCGCAAGCTGTTGGCCGATCCCGCTTTGCCGAACAAGCTGGCAGCCGGAGATGAGAAAGACGTTCTCCCCTGCATCTACTGCTATACCTGCATCAGCGCGATCTACACACGCGAGACGGCCCGTTGCGCCGTCAATCCGCGCACGGGCTTTGAAAGCGAGATCTGGCTGCCGCCCGTACAAGCACCCCGGAATGTGCTGGTGATCGGCGGCGGGCCTGCGGGGATGGAGGCAGCCCGTCGGCTGGATGAACGCGGGCATCGGGTAACGCTTATGGAACAGGGTGACCGGCTTGGTGGTACCTTGCAATTCGCATCGATTGCCTATGCGCCCAATGAACGGATTCTCGACTGGCTAAGGCGCGGTATCGACGCGTCCAAAGTCACCGTGCAGCTCAACACGGTGGCCGACAGCGACATGATAAAGGCTCTGGCTCCCGATGCTGTGATCGTCGCGACAGGGGCCAGACGGGATATTCCGCCCATGCCCGGCGCTGACATGAAACACGTGCTCGGTGGCGACGACCTGCGTCAGCTCGTTCTGGGCGGGAACATGGATGATCTCCGGGGCAAAGTCAGTTTGACGACCCGCCTTGCAGCCAAAGCAGGCGCTCTCACCGGCCTGACGCGAGATCCGGCATTCATCAGGGAAGCCACAAAGACATGGCTGCCGCTTGGAAAACATATTGTGATCATCGGCGGCGATCTGGTCGGATTGGAACTGGCGGAATTCCTGGCTGAACGAGGCCGCTCGGTCACAGTCATTGATGAA
This sequence comes from Caenibius tardaugens NBRC 16725, assembly GCF_003860345.1. Lineage (GTDB taxonomy): Bacteria > Pseudomonadota > Alphaproteobacteria > Sphingomonadales > Sphingomonadaceae > Caenibius > Caenibius tardaugens. Next base: position 1,062,674 of record NZ_CP034179.1, on the reverse strand, counting down.
AGCGAGCATTTTGGCCGGGGTTTGGCAATTGTCCGCCGTTGGCGCGTGTTCGATGAATTGCGCAAACTGGACGTTGCGCTGTACCCCCACCACACGGAGATAGAGATCGCCGCATCTGCTGTGACCGCCAGAGATCAGAGCGGTGAGCGTATCATCCTCAAAGCGGACAACGTCATTGTCGCCAAGGGCGCGCGAGGGGATCTGGCCCTGGCCGACATGCTGGAACAGGCCGGTCTGAATGTGCATGCCATCGGGGACTGTACGGGGGTGGGTTACATCGAGGGGGCGATGCGATCTGCCGCGCGTACCGCAAAACTCATTTAAACAGAGTAATACAAGGGGGATTTATGGGTTTGAAGGGTGTCAACCGGGTTCTGATCGCTGTCCATGATCTTGAGAAGGCAAAGCGGCTTTATCACGATTTGCTTGGAGCCACGTTTGTGGACGCCAATTGGACAGGCGAGCCCTATGGAATTCATGTGGCGATAGCATGGGATGCAGGAATAGAACTTTGCGCACCCATGCCCGGCCGGGAAACCGATAGTGCGGTATCGCCCTACCTGCAGACACACGGCGAAGGCGTGATGAACGTATTTTTCGGCGTGAGCGATGGCGAGGCGGCTGTGGAGCGAATTGCAGCGCATGGCCACAAGGCGACACATGCGTTGGATTACAGCCAGGACGAAATTGATCGTCACTTAGGGGGGCGGTTCAAGAGGTATCAGGAGTTTACAATCGATACCTTTCCACGCTGCGGCTTTACTATCAGCCTCGCTCGTATTGAGGATAAGGATCAAGCTCTTCCGGGCTGAGGATCACGCGATAGGGTTTTGCCATTCGGCCGTTACGGCTGAATCTGCGCATATTGGCGCGATATGTTGTCTTGTTGCCCCCCCTCACTGGGGAAGCGATGTGGACTTGGTTACTCCGCCTATTATAAGTTCTATCAGGGCGTTGCATGCTTGGGGGGCGGGGTGCAGGAACTGGATGGCCTGATCGGGGCGATATATGAAGCGGGAGCTTTACCTGAGCTCTGGGGCGAGATGCTCGATACAGTATCCTCACAGGTTGGCGCTTTGGGAGGAAATCTGATTGTCAGTTCCTCCGCAGGTCTGACTATCACGTCGTCTCCGTTCGCGGCGGAGATAACCCGCGATTTCGCAGAGGCAGGGTGGAACGCGCAGAACACGCGCGTTGATCGGCTGTTGGCCAGGGCTAACCATCCCGGGTTTCTTACCGATGCGGATTTGCACACGAGCGAGGAACTCGCCTCTTTACCGATCTATAAGGAGTTTTTGACCCCCGGGGGGCAGATGCTGGCGCAGCGACTGTGATTACCGGTGCCAATCATGATGGCATTGTCATTGCATTTGAAGCTTTCACCGATCACGAGACTTCTCAGAAGGCGGTGCCCATCCTTAATCGCCTGCGTCCGCATTTTGCCCGCGCGGCTGTGTTGAGCAGTAGAGCGCAACGTGAACGGGCGGCAATCTTCCTCGAAGCCTTCAATGCTATTGCGACACCCGTTGGTCTGTTGGACGTTCGAGGAAAGTTGCTGGCAACAAGCGATGCATTCGTGCCCCTGCTTGACGATCTGGTCGTGGACGGTATCGCGCGCATGCGTTTGATCGATACGGATGCGGACAAACATTTGGCTGAATTGCTGCAGACGGCTTCGTTGCAGAAAACAGGGGCATCGATTGTCTTGCGCAATGAGCGGAAATTGGGAACTGCGGTTCTTCATCTGATCCCAACGCGGCGACAGGCACGGGATTTGTTTAGCAAAGTGGCATATTTTGCAGTGGTAGCGCGGCCTGATAACTCCTCGCTTCCCAATGCCGATATTCTTTCCGCCCTGTTCGATCTTACCCCCGCTGAGGCAACGGTAACCCGCGGTATAGCAATGGGGCAGTCGACCGCTGATCTGGTTCGTGAACTCGAAGTGACACAAGAAACCATAAAGTCGCATCTTAAGAAGATTTTCGCCAAGACAGCGACCCACCGGCAGAGCGATTTGGCGCTGTTAGTCGCTGGCTTCAGGTAAGGAAGAAGGTGGGCAGGGAACGACAGTAAGAGGGTGAGGGCGAAGAGGTTGAGGCTATCCTTTCGATACCAACCCCTGGCAATGCGGGTGCTGAAATGATCTCGTAGACCCCCGGTTGTCGCTAAAGTGACGTTCGTCCGCCATCGATGGCCAGGATGGTTCCGGTCAATGCCGACGCATTGTCAGAAACCAGAAACAAGGCATTGTTCACGACTTCATCGATTTCCAGGATGCGCCCCATGGGCATTTGCTGAACGAGAGCATCGACAATCCCCTTCGTCGCCTCGTTATTCAGCAGGCTTTCGATCATCGCAGTCCGGATCGCGGCCGGGCAGATCGCATTTACCCGGATATTGTCCTTGGCAAGCGCTGTCGCCATCATCTTGGTCAGCAAAATCAGACCATGCTTTGCAATCGGGTAAGGCGGAGCGGTGCCGACAGGGGGCTTCAACGCTGCGGCCGAACTGGTGAAAAGAATGGAGCCGCCGCCCCGCTTCAACATTTCGTCTACCGCCAGCCGCGCGCCAAAGAAGCCCGCTTTCAAATGCACATTCATCTGTTGGTCCCAGTCGGCTTCGGTGAGATCACGATGATAGCCTGATGGCTGGGCGGCGACCGATGTGCTTGCCGTCCCCGCATTGTGCCAGAAAATATCCACGCCGCCGTATTGGGTGCCGGCAAAGGCCATCAGTCGTTCAAGATCGGATATGTCCATGACATTGCAGCGGCAATAAGCTGCGTCGTTCCCTGCGGCCCTGATTTCCTGCGCGGCCGCCTCTCCTGCCTCGTCGGCGAGATCGCTGATCACGACTTTCGCACCTTCCTTGGCGAACCTGATTGCCGCCTGACGCCCAATTCCTGCGGCGGAGCCGGTTATCACGGCCACCTTGCCCTGCAACATCATGATAGAATCTCCTTCAACGGATGGAATTTGTCGCACTGCCTAGCCGATGAGGGCGATAAGCTTGGAAACATCGTCGACCGCTTCCAATTCCCGAAACATGCGGGTTGCGCGATCAAGATCGTGGTCAGTTATCGGTCGCGCCGCGTACGTTGCGCAATCGCGGAATTTTGCAATCAATCCGTCCCACGACATCGGCTTTTTCGGATGACCATAGGCCTGGGGTTGCTGGCGGCTGAGCACACGCCCGTCACGTGTCACAATTTCCAGTTCGCCACCGGGAAAGCCCGATCCGGGCATGAAATTGTACTGCGGATCGAACCGTGAATGGACCCGATCCGCCATGGACAGCACAGCCTTGTCGGTAAGGTGCTCGTCAAAATAGTCGCGGATCGTGATATCGCCCTTTTGCATGGCGATTGCCACGGCGAGGGGGACGCTGAGTTTGGCGAGCATGTTGTTGGTCGGGCGACGCCATTCTTCGAGCGGTTCGGTCTGGCCGTGCGCGAAATCGCCGACAGTGACGGTGATGCGTTCAACATCGTCAGGACCGAGATCGTGCTCGCGGGTCAGTTCACGCACCATGTCGATATGGACATGCGTGAAGCCGCAGGATGGCCAGGGTTTGAAACCGTCTTGGCGCACGATCCAGCGGTGACCCAGATCGCCAAGCAGTGCTTCGCGATCGTAATCACCCTGATAATAGACGTTCCAGAGACCCGCGGTTCCTTCCAGACTGTTCCTGACACCGGTGATCCCTGCTTGCGCCATCAATGCGGCGCGCACCCCAACCTCACCGGGAAGGGCATGCCCGAACCCGCGGATCGTGGAATCCTTGCCAAATACGATCTCGTGCGTACCAGCGGCCTGCATGAAGGCGTGGCCCAGCGCATTGACGAACTGGTCTGCATCGAGATTGAGCAGCTTGGCGCAGGCAAAGGTCGCGCTGAATACGCCGAACAGTGGAGAGGGGTGCCAGGGCGCCATCCGCCCGCCAGGCTTTCCGGCGGCAAGGGTCAAGCGACACTGCAAATCGACGCCGAGCGCGATAGCCGTAATGAAATCCTTGCCGTTCACTTTGCCGATCCGTTCGGCCATTGCGATGGCAGCCGGGATGACGGGAGAGGAAATATGCGCTGCGTCGGGATGAAGGTCGCTGAAATCCTGGCAATTCGCCATTGCTCCATTCACATAGCCCGCATGCCAGGCGGGGATTTTCCGGCCGAAGCCTAACATGGTGGCTTCTTCCTTGCCCCCCACATCCAGCATCAGGTCGACCAGCTTGCGGGTTTCCGGCGAGGTGGTGCTGGCAGGAAGAATCACGCCGATTGTGTCCAAGATGCCTTTCTTGGTCATATCGATCACATCGGGAGGGAGAGAGTCGAAGCTGGCACCTACGGCAAAATCGGCCAGCTCGAACACAGCGTCACGCGGCGCGCCGTTCCCGTTGTCCTCGGTCATCTTGAATTCCTCGTTGTTGCACGCGTCTGGCTTCTTTCAGCCATACGCTGATCAGAATGCCAGCTTAAGATCGGCCCCGAGCCTGCGCGGCGTGCCATAAACGTTTCCGGCAAAGCCCAACGAACCGAAGTCAATGCCTTGCACGCGATAATCTGCGTCGAGCAGATTTTCCGCGAAGAAGGTCAGTTGGGCTTTCGATCCGCCTATCGGAATGTCGGCGAGCACGACGCTCGCGCCCAGCAGCCCATAGGCAGCGCCTGCAATACGATCGTTGAAGGGGTTTAGGTTGGCCAGATTGTTGGTGTGGAACCAGCGTCGGCTGCGCCAGGAGTAATCCAGACGGATCGACGGCTCGATGCCATTGTCGAACGGGGAGAAAGTATACTGGATTGCGCCATGGGCCGTCCATGCAGGCACATAAGGGAAGTGGCTGATTGCCGCGAAGTTCCGCAGTTCACCCGTCACGGGATCGGGAAAGAAGATGCGGTTGAAGCGTGCCTTCACATAGCCGACGCTGCCGTCGATCCTCAGGTTTCGTGTCGGCGCCACCGTTGTTTCCAGTTCGAAACCCTTGAGCGTGGCATCGGCATTGCGTGTGAATCCCGTTCCGCCACCAGTGCCTGTTCCTGTATACTGCGTGACCTGCAGATCGTTGTAGTCGGTGTAGAAGGCTGCGAGATTGGTTCTGACGATACCACCCAGCCAATCGCTTTTCAGCCCCAATTCGTAGCTCGTGACCTTCTCTGGCGCGAATACGAAATCCACGCCTGCGCCAGCGCGGGCATTGAACCCGCCAGAGCGATAGCCGGTGCCGATCCGGCCAAACAGAAGCGTTTCAGGCCGCAGCTTGTAGGCGAGCGAAACGTTATAGGAGAAATTGTCATAGCTGCGTTGGTCGGAGCGACCTGTCGGCTTGGTCTGCGCAATGGACTTGCGGTCGCGCGTGTAGCGTCCTCCGGCTGTCAGTTCGAGCCGGTCGTCAGCGAAGGGGGGATGGTAGCTCACCTGTCCAAATATGGCGTGGGACCGCGCTTTGACGGCATAGTTGGTGGCGCTGGCCAGCGGCATGCCGATCGTCCGGCCGGGCGGGATCAGAAATGTGAACGAGGTCGGTGCAACTTCCTCCGCGTCTTCTTCGAAGTAGAAGCCGCCGATCACGAAATTCAGGTGATCAAAGGTGCCGAGAAGTTGAACCTCCTGGGAAAACTGGTTCTGCTTGCGGATCGTTCCGGCATTGGATTGAAATGGACCAACCTCTGCCACGCCGCCTGTTGTGACACCGCGCAGATTTGACGGCGCATAGGCATTGGGTTGGGTGGCATCATAATCTCGATAAGCAGTGATCGACTTCACCATCAGCGCATCGGACAAGTCGAGTTCCGCAGTGAGCGCGTGGCCCCATGACTTCACAACTTGCCGAGGCAGCGGGCGGAAGGCGAGTGTGCCGTGCCGTTCGGGATCGATAACCAGTGCAGCGCCGCCCAGTGACGGTGATTTGCCATAGTAATCCCGGAAGGCCTGGCTGGCATAGCTGATCTGGAACGCCCCAGGTGCGCCGTGAATATTGGCATAGTCATAGCTGTAGTCGACCCGCAATCCGCCCCATTCCCCGTGAATCTTGGCGAAGACCGCGTCGGAATTGACCGCGCCAGGATCATCGCGTCCGGATGTCAGCGGATTGTCGATGATGCCGTTCGTTTGACGATGCTGAAAGGCAACGATGGCACTCAGGCCCGTCGACCCGAGTTCCCCACTATCAACACGAAATTGGCCGTAGCGTTCGCGGAACGAGCCGATTCCACCTTTCACTTCCAGCGCGAAATGTTCTTTGGGTCGCGGGGTTGCGAGAGAGATTGCGCCCCCGGTCGTGTTGCGACCGAACAATGTACCCTGCGGTCCCCGAAGCACTTCTGCACGTTCGGGTGCGATTACCCCAAGGTTCGCGCTGACATTTCGGCCCAGATACACACCATCAACATAGGTCGCGATAGGTGAATCCACGCTCAGCAGCAGTTCGGACGTGCCTACGCCGCGGATGAAGGTGATCGCCCCTCCAACAGTCGATGCCAGTGGCGTGCTGGCTAGATTGGGGACAATGTTCTGCAGTTTATCGGGTTGGTCGATGCGCAATCGCTCAAGCACGCCGCTATTCACCGCAGTGACGCTGACCGGGACCGCCTGGATCTTCTCCTCGCGGCGGCGAGCGGTAACAACAATGTCTTCGATTGGTGCCGTACTTGCGCCGACAGGTGTCGCTGGCGTCTCCACCCTGGTGCTGCCTGCTGTATCGGCGATCGTTTGACCAAAAAGGGGAGCTCCACTGACACCCAGACACGCGGCAACCAAGCCATTGACTGTCTTGCTCATCCTAATCCCTTTCTCCCCTGGCGATTGTTTATCGAGGCCAGTGCACGGAACCTAATACATGCATTGTACATTAATTGTATAATACATGTATTAGGTTCCGTGCATGCGGAAATGCGGCATGTTAGGTGCTCTGTCCCGACATTGGGAAGGTTGGTGCTGTCAGGCGGTTGAGGCGGTGCTGCGCGCTTAACGCGAACTTGTCTTCGTCAGCCGCATAAACCAGGCCAATGATAAGATAATAACCGGCTCGAAAAAGCACGTATAGAGAATACCGGTGGAGGCTGTCGTGAACAGGCGGAACGATTTAGTTCGTTTATTTATGATATTTCCCTAATAAATTCAATAAAGTGAATATTATATTTACCATCTCCCCCGTTCGGGGGGCGTGTTGCTTTCCCTGCTCAAGTAACGGTTCCTGTTCAAGAATCGTTCTCTGGGGGCATTTGAGGGTTATGAAGAACACTTCGCGGCGCGCCATTGTAGCCGGTATCAGCCTGTATGCGCTTTCGGCAGCGCAAGCAGCCGTAGCCCAAACATGTGCCAATCAGCCGGTGTGCACAGTTACGGTGGCTGCATCGGATACCTCCGGAGGAATTACGGGGACGCAAGCCGCGACAATCGTAAACAACAGCGGAACGATCACTGGATCGCCCGCAATAAATCAGGGCTCATCGGTCGTCCTCTATGTCGATAACAAGGCCGGAGGGACCATCGAGGGCAACGTCGAAGGAGCTGCGTTTTTGTCTTTCGGTGTGCGTAATGCCGGGACGATCGATGGCCACGTCTTCGTGAACGACAATGTTCAGAGAATCTTTTCTGCAACAACAGTTTACTACATCGCGGATGGTGGTACGGCAGAGAGTGTGCAACTGGGCACCACCGGCTATTCCTCGGCAAATTTCATCCAGATTGGCACCGATCCGGGCACAGATGCGATTGATGCGGGCAACGGTCTGGATATCTATACCAAGAGCTACGATGCGACCCAGTCGGTAGCACTGGGTGGCTATACCCTTCCCAGTTCATTTGAAATTGAAGGGTATCTTGTTTCGGGAGAGGACACGACTCTCACTCTCACCGGTGCTGGCACGACAATCTCCCTGATGGGTAATGGAAACGTTGTAAACAACGGCACGATCGATCTTGTCGACACCACGGGTGCGTATCCGGTCACAGTGGTGCCCGCAGCGGTTAACTACTTCTCCGTGCAGCAGGCACCCTATCTGCGTCAGGGGCCTGGCCAGCCTACCTTTCACACCATTCCTTACGGCTCTGCGCTTGCCAGTTTCACCAATCAGGGTGAGATCAACGGCGATATTCGCATTGCGACTGCGAGCTTTACAAACAACGGTGACATAAACCTGTCGAGCAATGGTCCGGGCACCGTGATCCGCGGAGCAAAGGACGCGGACTTCGTGTTCCGCAACGACGGCTCAATCGTTATGGTGAATGCCGGATCACGGCCCGGCTCTACCTCGTTCGAAAGCGAATTCGAACGCGGCGTCGATAACGCTGTGCGTATTACCACAGCGCTTGACGCAACCCAGCTTAACGCGGTGACCATCGAAAATGGCGAAGATGGTGTGATTTCCGGCGGTCTGTCTGTTTCCGGCGTCGCTTCCACGTTCACCTTCACCAACGACGGCACGATTGCCATCGGCGATAACCCGTTTGAAATCGATCGAGCGATCGACATCAACCTTGGGAATTTCGAAATCGCGCAGGCAGCCGCGCTGCGTGAAGATGCGGTTAGCGATGATGTGACGCTTACCAATAATGGCACCATCATTGGCGGGATCGAGGTGGAGGCGACTACGCGGGCGCTGACCTTCACCAACACTGGGCGTATCGAACACGATCCCAACGACGAAGAAGGTGCAGCCGTCAATCTGGCGACTGACGACTGGGCCGACACCCCGGACGGGGAAGACGTGAATGATGCCGAAAGCCTCACCTTCCTCAACAGTGCCACTGGGATCATTGTCGGTTCTGTCGAGATTGAAGCTGAAGCAAGCCAGGTTTCGATCACAAATGGGGGCTCGATCAGTCAGGGGGTCCGCAGCGACCATGGGGTGTTCGCCCGGCCTTCCCAAATCCTCTATGTGGAGCAGGAAACTGCGCTCGACGCTTCGCTGGCGTTCACCAACTCCGGTGTTATTCGCAACGAAGACTATGCGGGCGGGGCGGTGTTCATCGATCTGGAGGCTGGCGATCAGGAGACGGGCTTGCCCGCTGCCGTCAATGCAAACGCAACAATCACGATCAACAACACGGGTTCCATAATCGCGTCGGGCGGCAATTATCTCACTTTGCCGGGTCCCGGAGGCATGCAGCCAGGTCAGATCGGAATCGATTTCAGCGTGGCATTGACCGCAGTGGCCGATATCGAAGAAGAAGGCACCGGTGTCGGCAGTGTTTCGATCACAAACGGCTCAACCGGTGTGATCGATGCGCTTGGCCTTGGCCATCAGTGGGATGGTGGCAGTTCGCAAGTTGTCGAAGTCGCAAATCAGACATCCTCCGCCGGTGGCATCGCTATTGCGGTGAAGGCTGATACATCGGTTACCATCGTCAACGACGGTATCATTCGCGGTGGCCCCGGTGGTAGCCTGACCTTGCAGAACCAATTCACGTTGGTGCCGCAGGATGCTGGTGACGTGGACTTTGAAGGTGTTTGGGGCGGCGCTATCGACACCTTCGGCACGAGCGCGGATACCGTGACCAACACGGGCCTGATCCAGGGCGGTATTGCGCTGCGGTCAGGGAACGACACCTTCACCAATTCCGGCACGGTGAACGGCACCGTTTACATGGGGGACGGCAACGATCACGTCACTGCAGGCGGCACCTTCACCGGCGACATCTTCATGGGTGCGGGTAACGACGTTGTCGTGACTGCACTCAACGGCGCGGGTAGCCGATTCAGCGGCACAATCGATGGCGGCCTTGGTGGGGACAGCTTCATCTTTGCCGTCAACAATGGTGGCGCGCTTGAAGAAGGCTTCGCGGTCGATATGACCGGGTTTGAATTTGTCGCGCTGGCCGGTACCGGTACAGTGACCAGCGATGGCACAGCCCATGCCACCATTCAGCTCGCGGAAGGGCAGATTACGCTGGCGGCAGGCAGTACCTTCAACGCCTCGCAGCAGGGCGGTTTTATCTTCCGCGGCGATGCACAACCATTCGTGCAGACATTGCTTAATGAAGGCACTGTAAACGGCAGCGTGTCCCTTGGTGCGGGGAACGACAGCTTTACAAACAAGGGCACTTTTAACGGCAACCTTGATCTGGGTGACGGCGACGATACGTTTGCCCAGGCGTGGAATGCCACGTTCAATGGAACCGCTGACGGAGGTGCTGGCAGCGATACCTTTATCTTCGATCTGACCGGAAGCACGTCCACCGATACGATCAACCTCGGAATTTATGATCATCTCGTGAACTTCGAAGTTCTGGAAACCCGTGGCACGGGCGGTGGCAGCATCGTTGGTGATCCCGAGACGGGTGGTCAGTACAATCTGGCGGGTGAAATAGGTTCGGTCACGTTGGGCACGGGGAATGACACCGTCAACAATACGGGCACCGTGACAGGCGGGGTCGATCTGGGTGGCGGAACCAACCAGTTTACCAATGCGCCGGGTGGGGCGATCGAGGGCGGTGTACAAGGTGGTGCAGGCGGGGACACCGTGCAAAACCTGGGCACGATCACCGGAACTGTCGCGCTGGGTGAGGGGGCCAATACCTTCACCAATGCGCCGGGGGGATTGATCACAGGTGCTGTGGAATCGGGATCGGGCAACGACCAGATCACCAATCAGGGCACAATTGTCGGTCCGGTCGATCTGGGCGATGGCAACAACCAGTTCACCAATGCGACTGGCGCTACGATCACGGGTGACGTGCAATCCGGTTCTGGGGCGGATCAGTTGGTCAATCAGGGGACGATCAACGGCGACATCTACCTCGATGGCAATGCGATCATGCCTCAGGCTTTCGCATCGGATGATCTGACGCCTGCAGATGTCACGCCGGTCACGGGCGGGGATGATACGCTGACCAACGAAGGGGTGGTTGCGGGCAGCGTTTATGCCCTTTCCGGCAATGACCGCCTGACGCACAGCGGGACGATTACTGGCGATGTCGATATGGGCGACGGGGATGACACTCTGGCCCTTTCCGGTGCGTGGGTGATTGGTGGGGCGATTACTGGCGGTGCCGGAACCGACGTGCTGAATCTGACATTTGCGGCGGCGTCTTCGGAGGCGGAACCTGTTGTGTTCGATCAGGAACGGTTCACCAGCTTTGAAAAGCTCGAAGTTTCGGGCGGGGTTGGCAAAATCGAAGGCGAAGTGGCGTTCCAGTCCATTGGGGTGACCGGGGGGCGCCTCATCGGGGCTGCTGACTCTGTCATCACAGCCAATGTCGATGTGGGTAGCGGCGGCACCTTCGGCAGCGCGGGCAAAGTTGTGGGCGATATCAACGTGGCATCGGGGGGCACACTTTCGCCCGGCGCTTCACCGGCGGTTATGACCGTTGTGGGCGACGTGTCGCTGGCCAATGGATCGATCACGACGTTTGAGTTCATCCCCGCCCCGGGACAGAGCGATCAACTGCTCATCGATGGAAAGTTGACCATCGCATCGGGCGCAACGCTCAACATGACGGGCGAACGTCCGCTGACTCCGGGCACGGCCTATGACATGATTGTTGCCGACAATATCGATGGCACGTTCACCTTGGGTACCTGGGATCATGCCGCAGTTCAGGGTTTCTTGCGTTACGTCGACGGCGCGACAGAAGATCGTCTTCAGTTGATGGGAACCTTCGTCGCAACAGCAGACGTCACCCCGACGGCGGATCTGGCTATCGATTATGTCAACAGTCTCCTGATTTCTGGTCAGGCGAGCAATGCGCTGCTGAACGCGGTGCCCTTGCTCCTCAATGACGAAGGGTATGCCAGCACGGCGGCCTTTTCGCTCCTGAGCCCAGAGCCTTATGCCAGTGCAACGCAGCTTGGCGTGGAGCGCGGGCTAAGCCTTACAAAGACATTCCGTTCGGGTTTCGCCCAAGGACTTACCCCGGAAGCGCGGCCGTTTACCTTTGCCAGCGGCTTGGGTAACTGGCGGACGCTGAAGGCCGATCCGACGACGGGCGCATCCCGCGCGAAATCCGATGGCTACGGGGTTCTCGGCGGTATCGGCTATGGTAGCGAAAGCGCATCCGTCGCTGCATTTATCGGCTACCTCGACAGCGATCAGAAGATTGCCGCGCTGGGTGCGAAGACCAAGGTGGATGGCATGGCTGCCGGTATTACTGGCCATGTCGCATCGGGCGGTTTCGAAGCATCTGCGCTGATCGCCTATGATTGGGGCAAGGGCGATACCAGGCGTCTTGTGCCGGGTGGCGCGGTTGCATCCTCGGATTACCGTTTGCGCAGTTTCGTTCTGGACGCACAAGTGGGTTACAGCTTTGCCCTTTCGCAAGGTTGGAGCCTGCAGCCAGCGATTGGATTGACGCACGTTTCTACCAAGCGCGGCAGCGCCACGGAAAGCGGCAACACGGCATTTGCACTGGATGTTGCAGGAAAGCGAACCAACGCCACGTTCGTCGATGGAGGCCTGAAATTGCAGGCTGGCAACGATGAAGGCGCCACGTTCAAACCGTGGGTGCAACTGGGCCTGCGCCATCAACTATCGGGCGATCGGCCGTGGGTGAGCGCAGGGTTCCTGGGTACCTCACCCGCTTTCACAGTTGCCGGAGTAGACCGCAAGGATACCGTTATCACCGCTGGTGCGGGATTCAGTGCTGCGGTTTCTGACACTGTAAACCTGTTTGCCTCCTATCAAGGCGAATTTGGTGGTGGAACAGGCTCTCAGGCCAATCTTGGTATCACTATTGCGTTCTGAGGAACGGGGTATGGGAGCGGCGCATTTTACGCGCGCTTCTGTTGGGTGATACGACGCGATCGCGAAAGCTGTCCGTTTGGCAAAGCCCGCCCAAACCCGAGGTGCGGACCATCTCATAAGATTTCGCCACTCGGCCGTTGTGGCCGAGTGGCGAAACTTGAACGCCTGTCTGTCGACGAAGTGACGTTCCGAACTGAAGTGGTTCGTGAAAGAAACGTGGACCGCAGCGAATTTATGTACGGATCTCATCTTCCGGAACCGTCGCATGGTGCGCACGTTGCCGGAAAGACAGGTGGGCATTTTCTGCGCGATGGTTGAGGTGGAACCCTGTCTCGCGGTTAAGTTTGACGTACATCTCGTCGAGATGTCATCTCCAGTGCTATGTGCGCTGCCTGAAGATATCGACTGCGAAACCGGTTCCACCAGAGCCAAACGGTTTCGTAAGGCAGATCGAAACAGCGTTCGAACAGACGATCATCGACGTTTCGCAGCGATAGCGGAAACCCCGCATCCATCATCACCATGAGGCGGATGACTTCGGACGATGGACGGAAAGATCGGAATGGATTGGGCGTCTTGCTCATCCGCTCCCGTTAACGACGCGGGGTGGACGGGATCATCCATTTGTTACCGCCACACAGGCAAATGAAGGTGGCGCTGTTCTGTAACAGCGCCACCTTCATCGTGCTTCGGGCCATTAACTGCCGAATTGATATCTCAGACGAACCCCATACATGCGAGGCTCACCGAAAATCGTTCCTTGGCTTCCTATGGCATTGTAAACATTGCCGTTGGAAAGGACATAATTTTTGTTGAGAATGTTTGTTCCAAACAAGCTTACGTCGAGATCAGTCCCGAGAGCATTCTTCCAATCCAATGATGCAGAGAGAAGGCCAAACGGTGCTGCCTCGCTACCGGGTTCCCAAGTGATATTGGTTCCGGGGAACTTCTCTTGAGCCGGCGCAGCAAAATGGCGTCTATCAGTCCACGCATAGCTGACAAACAGACTGACCTGGCCTGCACTTTCCGGAACAGGGAGTGCCAGTCGGCCGTATATCGAGAAGATATTGGGGGCCATGTTATTCAACTTCATGCAACTCAGGTCGGGATTCAATGTCTTCTGGGAATCCGAGGCATTACGTGAGTTGCAATCGAATACAGGGGTCGCCGAGGTGTAAGTGAAGGACTTGTACTTCGCCTCTGTATAGCTGTAATTTCCGCCAATCTCGAGGATATCGAGAGGCTTGATCATCGCTTCAATTTCAAGACCACGGATGCGCGCTGATCCCGTGCTCAGGGTGGCGGCGCCACTCTGATTGGTGAGAGGGCTAAAGTCTGCCATACCACGCTGGATCTTGCTGTAATCCAGATTAAAGCCATTCACGTTGAAGCGAACTGGCCGACCGCCGACCTTGAAGTCGGATTTGAAACCCGCTTCCCAGTCGGTAACGAATTCGGGGCCAAATTGCGCATACTCTATGTTCACCGCATAGGCATTAAAGCCACCTGCCTTGTAGCCGCGGGTTACCTTGCCATAAAGCAGCAGATTGTCGATCGGACGGTAATCAAGGCCAATGGTCCAGTTCGGTGCCTTGCTCTTGAGGTGTCCTTCGTACGTGCAACCCCTGACGGATGCGCCCACCAGATTGTCCGCATTGGATCTGGGGACAGCAACGCCGTCGAACAGACAGCGTACGTTGTCAGCGCCAACACCGGAATATATCGCCGGCGAATAGCTCGTGGTTCGTCCGTCGATCTTGTCCCATGTGTAGCGATAGCCCAGTGTCAGCCGCAGGCGATCAAGCGCAGGGCTAAGCGCCCCAAAATCGAGAGAAGCCTGCGCGAAAAGGGCTTTGGATTCGTTGGTTGTTGCCGTTTCGCGGAAGCCCGCACAGGCCAAGGCTCCCGCTTCGCCAGGCCGTCCGCATACGGTTGAGAAGTAATCTTCCATCTTCCCGCCCGGCTTTTGCTTCGAATAGAAACCGCCAGCCGTGAAGGTGAGTTTGCCATCCAGAAGATCGCCCTGAATCTGCAGTTCTTCTGTAAAAAGTTTATAATAATCCTTGGGGGAAAGGCGGCTTAATGTTGTGACGCCGGTATTGTTAATATTCGCGATCGCACCATCCTGATCTGATGCGTAAAATGATTTCAAAGATGCATAGCTTATGATGTTTCGAATCTTCAGATTATCGGAAACTGCGATATCCGTGCTGTTACTGACGCCCCAGGTTTCGACCTTTGCAAAGTCATCGAGACCATGCGCAACCTTACGGATGCCGCGTTCTTCCTGATCGGATATCTGCTTGCGGAGATCAGTACAGTTCGGATCGGGTGCAGCTTGCGTGCCGCAGAAGTTGCCATAACCGGCAGCGGTAAAGCCATAGAGCCGGTTGTAGTTGAAGGTAATCGGGACAATGCCGGTGCCATGGGTCTTGGAATACCCATAATAGGCCATGGTGTAGTTACTGATACTGGTAGTCGGATCAAACTGAATGCCGATCCGCCCCATGCGCCAGTGCTGATTGTCGCGGTCCTTGTTCCACTGAACGTCCTTGGTGAAGCCATCGCGGTCACGCGCGGCGCCGACTAGCCTCACCCGGAGGGTGTCGGTCAAGGGAACATTCAAAACCCCCTCGAATTCGGTCATGTTGTAGTTGCCGAATGCGCCTGACAGATAGCCTTCGAGGCGCTCGGTCGGCTTAGCGGCTGTAAGGAGAATAGCACCACCAGTTGTGTTTCTGCCGAACAGCGTGCCCTGTGCGCCCGATAACACCTGAACGCTCTGCAAATCGACAAAGTTGCCGGGGCCGCCCTGTGACGAAAGCGTGAAGGCGGCAGGCAGCGGCACCTCATTCATGTATACGACCACGCCGGGCGCGCCCTGGAAGGAGGCGCCTTGTCCACGAATAGAGGGTGACATCACGTCACGCGAGGATTGGCCATTGGGCTGAATCACCAGTGAGGGCACCTGACTCTGGAGCCCTTGCAAATCCGTTACGCTCCGTTCACGCAACCCTTCGGGGGAGATCGCAGTGATAGCGATAGGCACGTCTTGCGAACGCTCATCTCGCCGTTGTGCGGTTACGACGATTTCGGACAGGCCGCTGTTCGATGCCTCGGGAGAAGGTGTATCATTCTTCTCCGATTGGGCGAATGCCGGTGATGAAATGGCTGTTGCGCATAACAAAACCGTAAGAATATTTTTCAAATTATATCTCCCCAGTATCACAAGTTTCATTTTCTTAGACAAAATCATATAAGATAGAATTGGTTATGCCATTCGTTCTTTGTGTTTATCGATGGCCTGCTGCGTTGCCTGCATGACGGAACCGAACAGTTGGCCGCGATTGTCGGCGATCCATTGCAGGGACTGGCTGCGGCGATCGCGGTTCTGGAAGCGCGGCATGACGTAGCGCGAAAACAGTTCGTAGCTCTTCTGCGTCGCTTCCCAACTGGCGGCATTGTGTGCCAGCAGCAGGAACGTGCCGAAGCCGCCCGACTGATCGAGCATTTCCTCGATCCGGTCCGCGACATCATCCGGTGTGCCACAAGTCAGCGTGCCGAAGGTCATCCAGGCGTTTTCGCACCACGACCGGGTCGCATCCTCGCCCGTTTCGATCCCTTCGAAACACGGAAGCTGCGCGCCCATCCTGCGCATATAGTCGAGCACATTGGGAATAATCCCTTGCGAAACCTCGGCAAAGGCCTGCTCGCGCGTTTCGGCGATGTGGATCGGCGCCACGATACGCCATGTGTCGCGGTGAACCTGCCGCCCGTTTTCGCGCGCGACCTCTTCGCAGATCCGCCAGTGATCGGGCAGTGTGGCAAAGCCTTCCCCGCTCGATGCCGCCACCGACAGCATCGCGGCCCCGAGGCGCCCTGCGGTCACAGGTCCGCTGGGGGTGATTGCGCAGGCCACCGCCACTTCCATCCCGCCGCGCTGATAGGGCAGGTTCTGCAGGCGTGCGTCCTTCAGCTGGAACCAGCCTTCATCGCGCGTCACCACTTTGCCATCCAGAAGATCGACAATGCATTCGAGCGATGCGCTCATCATATCGCGCTGCTTGCGCGGATCGATCCCCATCATCACCGCATCGGACGGCAATTGCCCCGGCCCGGCCCCGAACATGATCCGTCCGCGCGTCTGGTGGTCGAGCTGGACCATGCGGTCCGCCAGAATGAGCGGGTGGTGATAGCTGAGGGAACTAACCCCGGTGCCAAGGCGGATACGTTTGGTCCGTTCGGCCACTGCGGCAATGAACACCTCGGGGGAGGCAATCGCCTCGAACCCGGCGGAGTGGTGTTCGCCGATCCAGGCTTCATCAAAATCCAGCTGTTCCATCAACTGGACCAGCTGCATGTCGCGTTCCAGCGTCATGGTGTGGTTTTCGCTGAGCGCATGATAGGGGGCGATGAATGCGCCGAACTTCATGGTATCGGGCCGGTATTGCGTCATAAGTCTCTCAATCAAATAGGTCGGTAGGCGCTGGAACGGCCCCGTTTCAGCCCGGCATGGCGATGCCGGGGTTGCGGCGTTCGAGCATGGCTTCGGCCCGTTGGCGGTACAGCGTGTCGAGCGGATCGGGCTGCGGGATGATCCAGAACTGCCCTTCGTCGATCCCGGCAAAGGCACGCGCGGCAAGTTCGTCAGGCGTGATCCCCTGATTGACGGTAATGTCCCGCATCATGCCGACGGTCCTGTCGCTGGTGGTGTCGTCCTGCATGGTCACGGTTTCGCGGAAGATGTCCGTCTGGACCGGGCCGGGGCACAGCACCGATACGCTGACCGGGGCCTGTTCGCCTTGCAGTTCCAGCGCCAGCGTTTCGCTGATTGCCAGAACCGCAAACTTGCTGGCCGAATAGGGACCCATGTAGGGTGCGGCGATAAAGCTCGCCATCGAACCGGTGTTGATTACCCGGGCCGGGCGACCTGCGGCAATCATCCGAGGGACGAAACTGGCAATGCCGTGAACCACGCCCAGGACATTGACCTGCAATTGCCATGCCCATTTGTCAGCCGGGATATCCCAGCTTTTTCCGCCGATCAGCACACCGGCATTGTTGAACAGCAGGTCAACCTGCCCAAACGCGGCGTAGGCATGGTCGGCCAGCGCCTCGACAGAGGCTGGATCACGCACATCGACCGTGCATGACGACACCGGGCCATCAAGCGTGGCGGCAAAGGTCTGTAAAGCCGCTTCATCGATATCGGCCAGCACCACCCGCATCCCGCGCGCCAACGCAGCCCGCGCCAACCCGCTGCCAATCCCGCTGGCTGCTCCGGTAATCACCGCTACCTGTTCTGATCTGTTCATGTGTCACTCTTGTATTGAAGGCACGGGAGCGTCGCCCAGCGCAGCGACAGGCTGGCAGGACTCTCTCTCGTGCAAACTATTGTTGTTCAACGCAGTTTGATGTCGACGCGCTCGATCTGACCATGCTCGAAGGGATACCCTACGGCCGCGTTGTCAGGGTAATGCGCTGCGGACGAACCGGTATCGATGCCGACATCGAAGGTTTCGATGATCGAGAAAAATCCGGGCGGTGACATTGGCAACCGTTCGGCTCCAACCGGTTTGCCGTTGAGTGAGAACTTCAAAGTGCCACCCTTCGCGTAGCCTCCGCCGTCATAATCGAAATCCACCTCGAGCATGCTCTTTCCGGCTGGCAAGGCATTGCCGGCAGCCAGGTCAACGGTCTTCATATCGAACAGTTTGTAGGTAAAGCGCGGCTTGCCGTCCCCATCGAGATAGAGTGACCAGCCAGCATCGGAACCACCGATTGCGGCAATGACCCCGCGCGCACCCGATGGGGGCACGTCGACCGCCGCCCGGATACTCCACGAACGGTTCGCCATTTTCGGACCGCTCGATTCAGGCACGCCGACCAGCCCGGGATAGAACGAAAACTCGGTGCGTTTGCCCGAAAGGTTTGGAAGTCCCGGCAAACCCAGCACAGGCCCCTTCAACGGCAAAACCTGATTTGCCGCCGCCTGCTCCATGAACAGCGCCTTCATCGCCTCCAGACGCTGCGGCTCCTTGGCGGCAAGATCGTTGGACTGCGAGAAATCCTTGCGCAGATCGTACAGTTCCCAGCGATCGTCATCGGGTGACGTCTCGTCGCTGCTGGTCTGGAATATCCAGGGGCGGCGGCCGTGAAACGCGGAAGCCATCCATCCATCGTGATAAATCGCGCGGTTGGAAAACACCTCGAAGTACTGCGTGGTATGCCGTTCCGGCGCTTTCGGATCGGCGAAGCTGTAAACGAGGCTCGTGCCATCCATCTTGCGCTGCGCAATGCCGTTGAGCTGCGCAGGTGCAGGTAGTCCGGCCGCTTCGAGGATGGTCGGGGTAATGTCGTTCACATGTCCGAACTGGCTGCGCACCCCGCCTTTGTCGGTTATCCGTTTGGGCCAGGAGACAACCATCGGGTTGCGTGTGCCCCCCAGATGCGAAGCAACGGTTTTCATCCACTGGAACGGGCTGTTTAGCGCCCATGCCCAGCCAGCCGAATACTGTGCATAGGAATGAGAGTCGCCTATATCGTCCATTCGGGCAAGCATGTCGGCTTGTTTTTCGGGGATGCCCTGCAGCGTTCCCATGAAGTTGAGACTACCCGCTGCGCCACCTTCAGCAGAACCGCCGTTGTCGCCGACAATGTAGATAAACAGGGTGTTGTCGTACTGACCACTTTCCTTGAGACTCTGCACCAGCCTGCCGATCTGGAAATCGGTATGTGCCAGATAGGCTGCATAGGTTTCCATCAACCGCGCGGCCAGTTTCTGTTCGTCCCCGCTCAGACTGTTCCATTCCGGCATCCCGTCTGGCCGGGGCGTCAGCACAGTATTGGCCGGTACCACGCCCAGCTTTTTCTGGCGGGCTAGAATCTGTTCGCGCATCTTGTCCCAGCCGCCATCGAATTGCCCGCGATAGCGTTCGATCCAGTCCTTCGGCACCTGCAAGGGCGCGTGCGTCGCCCCCGGCGCGAAGTAAACGAAAAATGGCTTGTCCGGGGTCAGCGAGGTTTGTGCGCGGGTCCACCCAATCGCCTGATCGGCTAGATCCTCGGTCAGGTGGTAGGCATTCCCTGCCGGGCGCACGATCCGCGTGGTGCCATCGAACAGCGAGGGTTCGAACTGGTTGGTTTCACCACCCATAAAGCCATAGAATTTCTCGAAACCCTGCCGCGTCGGCCAGCGATCGAACGGCCCGGCCTGCGACACTTCCCATTCGGGCGTCTGATGCCATTTCCCGAACGCGGCCGTGTGATAGCCCGACTGCCGCAATATTTCTGCAATCGTGCTGGCATCCCGTGCCTGCATGCCGATATAGCCGGGGCGCGAGTCCGCCACATTCATGACCGCGCCCATGTTGATCGCATGGGCATTGCGCCCGGAAAGCAGCGACGCACGCGTTGGCGAACAAATGGCCGTTGTGTGGAAGCGATTATACCGCAAACCATCCCGCGCCAGAGATTCAAGTGCAGGGGTGATGGCGGGCCCGCCAAAAGTCGACGTGGCCCCGAAACTGACATCATCAAGCAGCACAAGAACGACGTTGGGTGCCCCTGCCTGCACCTGAGGCACTTGAGCGGTGTTGGCAATGCCCGCAGGCGAACCGGCGGCTTCCTCCGCCCGTGCTGCGCCGCATAGTGCAAAGGCGACAGCTCCAGCAGCAAGCATCGGGGGAAACGTCTGCCGCAACCACTTCCGACCTTGCTTGCTGCTCATGAATATAACTCCCTATAAAACTTATTGGTTTTATTTTTTGACACGAACTTCGGCAAACAAGATCACGGTTCGCGAACGCCCCGAAACCATTGAGACGAATCACGCCGCGTTGCAGCCGTTGCGCGAGGAGGTGTTACTACCGCTAAAAAATGTCAATTGATTTAATTTAGGAGGGTAGTTGTTGATGCAAGTTTGTCGCGCGCCGCCACTCCATTAGGGGCAGCTTGAATTTCCAAATCGCGCCAACCACTGCGTCGCCACTTCGTGTCGACGTCATTCAAATATGGGAATTGGCGTCATCCACAATCATTGAGCGGAGGGCTTCCGGCACATCGGGAGTTGCGCAGAGAAGTGCCGTGCACTGGGCGATCGTATCGCCAATCATAGTGGAGGCTTCGTCTATGTCCGGTGGGAAGAGCGATGATGGAGGTAGAGTTCTGAGAAAATTACAAAACAGAACCATAATGTTAAACATTCTTCTGTTGAATATCTCATCCGGCAGGTCCCGCATTTTGATTTTTAGCTCGAGAGCAATTCTACTCATATTGGGAGAGGACGCCGACTCTGGTCCTAGGTTCCACGGGGAGCCATTGGGGTAAATATGCGGGAGATACTGGCAGACAAAGCTCTGATATGTTGTGCGTCCTTCATTGGTTTTTGCGAATATAACGTGGGGAAGGCATATATACTCTACGAGCGTGTGAATGGCGCACTCAGAGAGGGGTGTGCCATTTTCTTCAATCAATCTTGCGCGAATTTCATCCATTTTCTCCATTCGGGTCACCAGGACCTGCTTCAGCAAATCCCCCATAGAACCAAAGTGATAGGATACGGCGGCAGTATTGCTCAAGCCGGCCGCTTTGGACACTTCGCGTGCTGACACCCCCCCAATTCCATGCCGGGCAACGGCCTCCTCTGCGGAAGCGATCAGCTTGAGCCTGGTCACCTCCGATGTGGCGTATCTACCGCGAGCGCTCCTCACGTTCTTCATGCAAACTCCACTACGAACTTCGGCGGCCAGACGCGTAACTTGAACGCCAGCCGCGAATGATGGCAGCTGTTATCACTCAACCTATCTCCCCCCAAGCCTCAACGGCAAACAAATTTCCTCCGAAGGCTCGCTCGATGGTGGGTATAGTTAAATCACTTGAGAGAAGTTAAGTGGTGTGCCAATCTGCGTCTTTCAACATCGCAGGATCAGCCATGCCCATTTCGCTAAAGCCGCTTCAACCGTTCATTGGCGCAGAAGTGCTGGACTTCAGCCTGGCAGATGCAACAGTCGAGGAGCTTAACGAACTGCGTGCTGCTTTGCTTGCGCACAAAGTCTTGTTTCTTCGAGACCAGGCGTTTGATCGCGCGCGGCACGTAGCAATCGGGCGCGTGTTCGGGGAGCTGGAGACACATCCCCTTTCGGCCCATCCCGAACACCCGGAAATCCTGCAAATCAAATCCAAAGACGGGATTGTGTCGCATAAACGGGAGACTGCAGCCGATTTCTGGCATAGCGACACGACCTTTCGTGAGCGACCGTCGGCAATCTCCATTCTCAAAGCTTATCAATTACCCGGCATTGGTGGTGATACGTTGTGGGCAAACATGGCCGCAGTTTACGAAGGGCTTTCCGGCGATGTCAGGAAAACAATAGACCAGTTGGACGCTTACCACGACGGCTTGAAACTGTTCAGTTGGTACCTTGATACTGCTGACAAGCAAAATGCGTTCAGAAGCTCCTATCCGGTGCAGCGTCACCCGGTCGTGCGCATACACCCGGAAACCGGAGAAAAGCTTCTGTTTGTGAACAGCGCGTTCACCACCTCTTTGGTCGGTTTGGATGCTGCGGAAAGCAATGAATTGCTTCGACACCTGAACGACGAGGTCAAGCGCCCCGAGTATCAGGTCCGTTTCCGCTGGGAACCGGGGTCCGTTGCGATTTGGGATAATCGTTCGACCCAGCACTATGGTGTGGTTGATTATTCGGAGCCGCGCCATCTCGAGCGCGTAACTGTCATTGGGGAAAAGCCTTTCGGCAGAAGTGCATTGGATTAAGCAGTAAAAAGCTGACTGCACTGATGATCTGTCATCGGGTCGTATCCATCAACAAACGCATGTGAGAGCATAGAGATGCCACATCAGCGCCCTTTGCCGGTGATATTGATTGCAGCGATACTTTGCTGCGGCATCTTCACTTCAATCCCTAATGGCACCATCTCCGTTATTCTTCCAGGGATAAGCGATCATTTCCATAACGGATCTAACGGCATCTACATTAAGATGGTCGTCACTGCCCTGGGGGTTGGAATGATGCTGGGGTCTCCCCTGGGCGGTCTGATCGCCGACCGCATAGGGTACAGGCCCGTTTTGGTGGGTGCCTCTGTAATTCTTTGTCTTGCAGGCGCCAGCGTCCTTTTGGCTGAATACCTGGGACATGTCATTCTTGCGCGATTTATCATGGGGGGCATGGCCGGTGCGATAAATACCTGCATGGTTGCGGTAATATCGGAAGCCGTCCCAGATAAATCGCAGAGCAGATGGTTGGGCTACGCGGTAGCTGCAGGCACTTTTTCGGTGTTCATCCTTAGTCCATTGACAGGCGTTCTTTCGGATACGGGATGGAGAAACGGGTTTTCCATATATGTCATTGCCATTCCTATGGTTGTTCTGCTTTTCCTGGGCGTTCCTCAATTCCAGATTGCGCGGCCGCTATCATCTAAGCAGCATGGCACAGTAGCCGGCTTGTTCGACGATATGCCCTGGAGTGGGATGATGTTGGCACTTGTTGTCGGTACCCTGGCTACCGGCACTTCCCTTTACTGGCCATTTCGCCTTCGCGAAGTCGGGATCGATAGTGCAACCAAATTGGCATTGTACGCACTTCCCAATGCGGCGCTGGTCGGAGTAAGTGCGTTTTTCTTCGGAACAATAAGAAGATATCTCGATCAAAGGTGGGCTTTTGTTTTGAGCGGCCTGGCATCGGGTGCGGGCCTTTTGGCCATGGCTCTTTCTAACTCTGCAGGCGTTATTATGCTGGGTCTTGCGTTGGAGGGGGCGGCGATCGGCGTGTTAATGCCGAACTTGTCATCATACGCTCTGGCAACGTCCCGTGAAATCTATCGTGCTCGAAATGTGGGTTTGATTAAGGGGGCCGTGTTTGGAAGTCCTTTTATAACCCAGTTCCTATTGGAACCCATCAATGGCGCAGGAGGTAGTCGGTGGGCTCTTGCATCCATTGCAATAATGGCGTTCGCCATGGCACTGATCTTGATGCTCGTTGGATGTCGTCCGTCGGTTGACAAGCTGTCCCGGGTGGCCCGATGACGGCGTCAAAGTGCTGTTGGGAAGATGTCAGTATCTAGGTTTAGTCCCGGCAATCCTTGCGCCTATGCGCTGCCATGCCGCTCTGACTGTTCCGTCATTTTTCAACATCACCCGACTCAACGAGACTGAAAGGCGCCCAGATCCAGGGGTCAGTCCATTCGCGTGTCCAGCCATCTATCCGGCCCCCGAGCACGGAATTGCCGCTTCGCATAGCCTTCTGCGCCAACTGAAACGCTTCGGCGCGTACAATATCGGGTCTTGCCGTCATGATCCGGAATGTTTCACTGGTGATCGCCGCACCGGCCTTGTCGTCGACCGGCCAGTGGCTGACGAGAAGCGAACGGGCACCGGCGAAGAGAAATGCCCGCGCCAGTCCCGAAAGGCTTTCTCCACTGCCATCTGGTCCCGCAGTATTGCATGCCGAGAGCACGACCCATTCCGCATTCAATTTGATCTGCATGATCTCCGATGCAGAGAGATACCCGTCATCGGCCGCTGTTTCCCGGGGCGGCGGTGTGAGGATCAGGCCGGGCTCTGCCATGCCTCCCAATTCGTTGGGCAACATGGCGTGTGTAGCGAAGGCAAGGATTCTTGCGCGGGAGAGATGCGGCCAGCTTTTGATAGCAGACTCGCGTGCCTGCGCCCCCATCAGCAGTTCACTACCCGTCGCTGCGAGATTTGTGGCAATTGCGGTCAGTTCGCGTCGGGTTCCGGGCAAGGAATGCAGTTTTCGAATATCATCGGCTTTGGCAAGACCTTGTGGTCCGTTCGGTGAAGACAGCGATGGGACTGTCCCGCCACGCAGGTCTTCCAACGGAGGCCCCAGTACCGGATCGCCAATACCCGCAAACCCGAGCGTGGCGGATGAGGCGCGCTTGTCAAATGCGCGGAGGCTGGAAATCGAAGGCAGAGTGGCCAAAGCGTAATGATCAGCGAACCAATCAAGGGATGACAGATCGGCAAGTTCATCGGAAACGGGTTTGCCAGTTTCGTAATCGGCCACGAGAATGCCGAGGGGAATTTGCCCGAGACTTCCGCCGGTCACGGTATAAAGGGTTCGTGCCTGCCCGAAACCATCGGCAACCGGGGCAATCAATTCGCGGTAAAGCCGGTTTGCCGCTGCGGGATCGAACAGGTTTTCGTCTGCGAGCGCTATCGGACAATTTTGGCGGTCGATATGACACCGGATCACGGTGACCAGATGGTCCATTTCACGCCGTCCTAAAGTCGCCTTGTTCCACGCCTCCGATTTGGGGGAAATTGCAAAGCTGTAAACATCCATGCCTATAGGCTGGATCACGAGAATAGCCTCATCGTTGCGCAGTCTTGCGCGCAAGTCCGGAATGGAAAGACCGAAAGGCCGGGCCGTTGCCATATAGCCGGGATAGCGGGTGCGCAGTTCCGTATTCAGGGCGGCGACTTCGGCCTGGAGCGCCTCCATTTGCTGTACAGTGCCTGGTTGGGCTGCTCCTGCGGAGCGTATGACGGACTGCTCCACTTTGGCAAGCTGTGCAGCCGCCGCGATTTGCCGGTCGACCAGCGTTATGATCTGCGGATCCGATGCCGCTGCACGGGCGGCCGATTGCAGCAGCGATGCCGCCGCCTGACTCAAGACATAGTCCTGCGCCGCCTTGAACGCATCATTGATAATCCACGTTCGGTCATCCTGCTTTGTCCTTGTCGCGTGATATTGCTTGTCCGCCCAATTCACAGCTACCTGGGAAGCGAACGCCAGCGCCAAAGGGTCGACCCCTGTGCCAACGCGCGTGCGGCGGAACCCAAGTGGCGCGCCGTTTGCATCACGATCAGGTGTGAAACGCCGCTCTCTGGCTATGGAAGCCGCCTCGGAGGCTGCTTTGTTTGCCGCTTCAAGCGATGCGGGGTTTCTTGCCAGAACGATAGCCTGACGGGCCAGTATCATGGCTTTGCCCGGACCCTGGAACACCAGTTCACCACGCATCGCCTGCCTTGTGAGGATCTGGTAAAGCGCGGTCGCCTGCTCCCACTTGCCTTCGCAGGCGAGCAGTACGGCCTTGGATTCCTGTAAGCCGAATTCATTGTTGTCCGGGTCCACCCCAATCTTGTCGGCCAGCCCGACAACCGCATCTTTCACTTCGTTGGGGCAATGTCCCTGAAGCCCCTGATTGATGACTACGCCGGCCAATGTCTGAACCATTATCGGGATGGTTGCCTGGGGCAGGGTCTTTAGATTGCGCAACGCGGCTTCCCATTCGCTCTGCGCATGATCGTGCTGACCTTCCGCATCAAGCCGCGCGGCTTTCAGCAGATGGATATCAATCACGCCTTCCGTGTGATTGCTGGCAAGAACATCGTTCGCTTCAGCGTCGCGGCCAAGATCGATAAGCGCGCGGGCATAGAGCACTGCGGCTCGCCTCGTCGCCGGATGATCCGCGCCATGGACTCGCTGTCTTGCGAGAAACAGGGTGCGGGTTTCAGTCTCTGCTGGATCGCTGTCACCCGCATCCAGCAAAGCGTCTCCGAGATACTCGCTGACGTCCAGGGTCAGGGGATTGTCAGCGCCCATCGTGCGAACCAGAAAGGTCCGGGCGTTGCGCAGGCAAGTGAGTTTGGCGTCCGCGAAAGGGATTGTCGCCCCTGCTATCAGGGATTTGTAGACCTCGGGAATGCTATCTGCCGGTGCGGTACAGGCGAGCAAGGGCGATCCCGGAAGGTCAAAGTTGTAGCGGGTGACGCTGCCGGTAAACCGAACTTCTTCAAGGCGCATGTCCGTTGCGGCACGCAGGGTTTCAGGCGAATTCCAGCCACGCACCTTCAACAGGATCGTTGCAGCCGATCCGAAGCTTTTCTGCGCATCCTGATGTCGCCCCAGCGCCCGCAGAGCTTCCCCTTCCGCGACAAGCAGCCGCGCTCGCCCCAGATCTTCGCGTGTGTGAATGCCTATGCCCTCGCGTGCGAGAGTGAGAGCCTCCTCAAGATGGCCCTGACCCGCAAGGGACCGGGAAACCAGCGCCCGCGCCAGGGCCACGCCTGTTGCGCCCGTTCCCTCTTGAGTGATGCGTGCGGCCAGAACCTCCTCGGCAAGCTGATGGGCTTCGGAAAACCGTCCTTGAGTCAGTTTCAGATGCGCAAGGTGGGCTTTCACATCCGTCTGCTCTGCGGGCAGCAAGGAGGGGTTTTTCGCTGTTCGCGAAGCCGCATATTCGTACGCGCGCGCAGCGGAATCGATTTGTCCGAGCCAGAGAAGATTCTCTCCTCTGTCCAATTGTGCGAAGATGACTGCACTGCTTTCCGGCCCGAGGCGTCGTGTCAGTTCGGGTAGTGCAACGCTCAAAATGCTTTCCGCTTCGGAAAACTTTTGCGTGTGTGTCAGACTCCCGGCTTTCAAAACTGCCATTTGCAAAGAGACAGGGTGCGTCGCACCGAAGGTGCCGTTTAATAGAGGCTCTATTTCCTCAATCTTTTTAACTACAGCATCATGCAAGCCGGTAGACTGATGCAGCATGATCGTGCGCAATGATGCGTTTAGCTTGAGCTTTTCTTCGTCGGTGGCCGCACGGACGTCAGGTGGCGGGAAATTGCCATTTGACTGGGCCATTGCATCGGTAGGCCCGAGTATAAAGCAGCAAACCACGACGATAAAAGAAAGAAATCGCATTCTTTTCTTTTATGCCTCTGCCATTTTATCACAAGCAGGTACTTGACTATTCGATGCCTCGCCCTGCAGCACGCAAATTGCATCTGAACGGGGGGTATAATGAAAGAGAATAACGCGGATTTGAAGCCCGCGCCACGCCACGGCCGGTTCTCGTGGGCCTCAAGAATAACGATTTCTCTTTCCGCATTTATCATGTCGCTCGCGATGACGATGATCAGCACGTATTATGCATTGCGTGGATCTGATGTGATTGTCGTTCCGCCGAAGCAGGTGATCCTCTTTCGCGACGGCAATGGTGCGGGCTCGATCATGTCGATCGTGGCGCGCTTTGACATGATCAATGCCTCGGCCGATTACGGCGACGTATTGCTCAATATCAGCGCGCAAGTGGGCAAGAATGGTCCGCGGTATGATTATAGCGCCCCCGCAAAGGCGATTTTTACGAACGACGTTGCGGCCGCAGCCGACGATTGCGCTTCGGATTCGCGCTGCATACCGTTGACGGGCCTCATGGTGGCGGAGCAGCCGGATGACATGTTCGCATTGGGTGGCGGTGCAGCGCGCACCACAACCCTGGTATTTCCTATGGCCGAGTGGAACTGCAAAGGCGAAGCGGCGCAATGCGGCAAGTACAGCACATTCGAAAAGTCGCTCACATCTATAGGAAAGAATCCGTTAAGTGTCGAATTTTCTTTAAAATTCCATTCCGATGGCGCGCGAAAGATTGTTTGCGTATCTGACGCGGCGGTAGACAGCCAGTATCTGCAAAATGCAGGCTGGATCAGCTTTGCCTGCCAGAACCCTTCGTGAGATTGCGAAGAAGACGTCTGCCGTTCAGAAGCGAGGACAGCGAGGATCGCCGGGGCACATCGGTACCGCACTGTTCAGGGAAAAGCCCCGCGTGCTTTGACCGCGTGTGACATCGTTGCGCTTCACGCTGTTCGTGGGCGCCTCGCATTTGCCTTCAATGGGCATAAGATCTGCGCACGATAACCAGATGCCGACCCCATCCTGCGCATCAATACGAACAAGGCGGGTATCAGCCTGCCAGTCGTAAATCTTGCGGCCGTCATTGTCGGAATATTTGAGAATGAAATCCTGATCTGCACGAAAACGCGCCTTTCCCGCGCCATCGAAGACCGTCGCGGTATCCTTTCGTAAGGAAAAGGTTTCCTGCGCATCTTGTGCAAACGCTAATGCGGAGATCATTGCGACAGAAAATCCCAGAAAATACTTTTTCATTCGCCCCTCATTTGGCGGTGCTTTGTATATTCGTCACTTTATGCATGGGCGAGGGCCTGTCAAATGGTTGCGTAAGGGGGTCGTCTGTCGCTGCTGCCATTCTGTTGCGCATCATCCCACACGATGTGTCACGGGGCCATCGCGGCTGAATGCTAAGTTTGAATGCCTGCCTGTCGACCAGGCGATGTGCCGAGTTGAAGTGGTGGGCGAGCGAGGCGTGCATCAGCTTCGCCGATGAATGGAAGTGTCGGGGCGGATTATCCCGGCGTTAGAGGTGCATGGGGCCGCCCAGGGCAAAGAGATCATCGATGTTGTCTGTCCGTTGCGAATTGGTCTCCCCTTGGCAAAGTGCACCCAAATCGGGGTCAGGGTTCATCCGGCGCAGGTTCGCCAACCGGCGATGACGTTCATCGTTGAAGTGCTTGTGGGCGTCAGCATGGACGAAACAAAATTCCGTAACGATTTCATTTTTTGAAGTGCATCTTTGCGCGGTTACGCTGCCGGAAAAGCAGGTGGAATTTTTCAGCGCAATTGTTGAGGCGGTGCCCGATCTCGCTGCGCTCGACGTTGCCCGGGGCCTTCATCGCAACCGGGTAAGGGGGAGGCCCATCGGCATGGGCATCCTCTCATGCGTGCTGCGGCGTTGCTCTGACAGTAGCTTTTGCCGTCATTGGCTCTGTCTTTTCTGGCTCTGATCGGCGCTTTCTGTTCCTAACCTGATGCGTCAAAAATAGCCAAATTTCTCAAATTTTTTCTAATTGTTAAGAAAACCTATCGAATTTCTATCGATAGAATAAATAAAATTGTTGACAGCTCGATTTGTCTTATGAAGAGGGCCTATTGAATTTTATATGTTTCTTATTTTCTATGCGGTGCTTCGGATTTTATTGGCTGTGGCACAGGGGGAGTTCTTAATATGAAGCGCAATGTTCGGCGTATTTTGGGTGCCAGTGTATCGGTTTTGGCATTGGCTCCTGTGGTGGGTGTGGCGGCGCCTGTTCCGGGTGTGGATGATACCGTTTCGCCTGCGCCGAGCGTGAGCCTTGAGCTCGAGCTTTCCGATATTGATCACGGTCCCGTGTTTGGCATCAGTGATGGCCCTTCGGTGAACGTTGATGATGTCTCTGAAGGTGAGATTCAGCAGTATGGCTCTGCTACGGGTGTGGCGGGTGTTGCTGATTTGCTGATCACCAACGTCGGTGACGTTACGATCCGCGCAATTGCTACTAACGACGGTACGGCTTACGCTGATGCCACATTGGAAACTGCGGTCTTCCAGTCTGCGCTTGCGAATAGCTCGGGCGGTGTTGCTGTCGTGGCCCTGGAGAATTCGGGTTCGCTGAAGGCGACTGTCCAGGCTGTCGCAGATTCCTCGTCTGCGAACGCGCAGGCATATCTCGAGGATTATGGTGTCTATCAGTACGCCGAAGGCGTGGCGAGCGCCTCGGTCTCGCTGAAAAACTCCAGTGCTCTGGAAGTGTCGGTGGAGGCTGTGGCTATTGGCTCTACCTACGATGCCACCGCTGAGGCCACCATGGATGCGGGGATTTATCAGTCGGCGGATAGCGAAGGCGCGGCATCGGTCGAGCTTGACAACACCGGATCGCTGACATTGGCCACCATCGCGTCGGCGACTGCGTATGACGACGCTGATGCTGAGGCTTATGCTTACGGCGGTATCGAGCAGCGCGCGCACTCTGGCGAAGACAGTGGTACCGTATCGCTTGTCAATGGCGTTGCTGGCGCAGCGGCCGATGCGCAAGCTGCGATTGAGATCAGCGTGGCCGCTGTTGCGAAAGGTGAAACGGCCGAAGCGAACGCCTACAATAAATATGCGATTGATCAGAGCGCGAGGGCTGACAACCCCGGCAATGCGGCATCGGTCGCTATTGCCAACAACGGGGCGCTGGCGATCACTGCCTTGGCAACTGCATCTGCGGGTTACGAAGCTGATGCGTATGCATCGGTGTCGTCCGCGATTGAGCAGAGCGCGGTAAGCTGGGATGGGGCCGCTTCCAAAGTGGCTTTGGGCAACAACGGATCGTTGACCATATCGGCCAAGGCCATCGCTTCCGCATCCGAATACGCTGATGCGACCGCGTATAACCAGTATGCCATCGATCAATACGCCGAAACGCAGGATGGCGGAACGGCTTCGGTCGCCATTACCAACACCGGGTCTCTTAATGTCATCACGGTCGCTGACGCTATTGGCACCGATGTTTATGCTTATGCGAATGCGGTCAGCGCCATCGAACAGTCCGCCGATGCCGAGGAGGGCAGCGCGAGCGTCGCGTTGACCAATGGTTCGAGCGGGGCGATCAATCTGCTGGCAACGGCCAATGCGACTGGCACCTATGAAGCCAATGCAGTGGCGAGCAACGAATATGGGATCGCGCAAGAAGCTTCAGCTGAGAACGCCGGGAACGTGGCGAGCGCATCGCTCACCAACGACGGGGCGATCACGTTATTTGCTGGCGCGGTGGCCAAAGCCGACGACGCTTATGCCTACGCTGAATTGGATGGTGGCGTATACCAAGACGCTGACGGCGACGAAGGCGCGGATGCGATTGCGTTGACTAGCAATGTTGGTTCGCTCGATATTCTGGCGCAGGCGGATGCTACCGGTGTAAGCGATGCGGATGCCCGGGCTTACAATTACTATGCGCTGAGCCAGGAAGTTTCGAGCGAAGACGGCGGACTTGCCACAGCGCAGATCGATAACAGCGGGGCGATCAACGTCGCCGCAGTTGCCAATGCGATTGCGACGGACGCGGGCGCGACCGAAGCCTATGCCTATGCCAAAGTCGAGAGCGCCATTGTGCAGGACGCCGAAGCGGAAGAAGGTTCGGCTACCGCCAGTCTGACCAATGCTTCGAGCGGGGCAATAACCATTGCAGCGACAGCGGTTGCCGACGGTGCGGACTACGCAACGGCGAGTGCTTCTGTCGAATGGGCGATCGGCCAGTATGCCAGCGCGGAATTGACAGGGCAGGTTGCGAACGTCACGTTGACGAACGACGGCACAATTACGATTGCGGTCGATGCAAAGGCTAGTGCGGAAGATGCCTATGCCTCTGCGTCGATTGACTACGCCGTGTATCAGGATGCGGAAGGTGATGATGGGGCTGATGCAGTCGCGGCCATCACCAATACAGGCACCTTGAATGTTACCGCTGTTGCGGCCGCTGTAGGTGGAACCTCCGCTGAGGCGAAGGCTTACTATTATTCGGGCATTACCCAATATGCCGAGGCCGACGGTGGTGGCAACGCAGCGGTGACGCTGGACAATGTCGGCACACTCAACTTCACGGCGACAGCAGACGCCACAGGTGATGACGCCTACGCCAACGCATGGATGGACACTGCGATCTATCAAAACGCTGACGCGGATGGTGGCACCGCCTCGGTTCAGTTGACGAACTCGGGTACGGTGAATTTCACCGTTGACGCAGCAGCTGTTGGTGATGGCACGGGTACCGCCTATGCAACCATAGAACAGGCGATACATCAGAGCGCAAATGGTGCGGATGGTAGCGCCGTGACCTTCACCAATACCGCAACCGGTGTGGTCAATGTCAATGCGGTGGCCGTTGCAACTGCCGATGATGCTGACGCCTACGCCGGTGTGTGGGGGCTTGAGCAGCAAAGCAATGTGGATGGCGCGAAATTCACGGTAAATAACGCTGGTACATTCAACGCTGTCGCCAACGCGGTTGCCAACGGTGCAACTTATGCAGAGGCTCAGGCGACAGCTTCGGCAATTTACATCAATTCAAACGGCGAAACCGGACTGGTTGATGTAGCCAATTCTGGTGTGATCAACGTTGCTGCAACGGCTGGCGCGAACGATCTTGCTGAAGCCCATGCGTGGGGCCTTGGCGTCGATGCATCGGAAGGCGAATGGTCCGGCGCGGTTAGCGGTACCATCGACAACAGCGGCACGGTCAAGGTCGTGGCTAAGGCCGATGCGAAAGGTAGCGACGCGTCGTATGGCGGTTATGCCGAAGCAACGGCAGTGTGGGTTGACGCCGGTTCCAATAACATCAGCCTGACGAACTCTGGCACCATTCAGGCCGATGCGGTGACCGATGCCGGTGGCTCGCCTTATGCGACCGGCGTGGGCATCTGGGGCGGCTCGGGCGATGACCAGTTCACCCTGACCAATGCTGCGGGCAACATCATTGCACGCAAGAGCACCGATCTGGGCGCGACATACACC
Source organism: Caenibius tardaugens NBRC 16725 (assembly GCF_003860345.1). Classification (GTDB taxonomy): domain Bacteria; phylum Pseudomonadota; class Alphaproteobacteria; order Sphingomonadales; family Sphingomonadaceae; genus Caenibius; species Caenibius tardaugens. Next base: position 1,029,850 of record NZ_CP034179.1, on the reverse strand, counting down.
TGGGGCACGGCGATCCGTACCGATCAGGCGACCACACCCGCTCTGCTCAACTGGCAGGGCAATGGCGTGACTTATTCGGGGGTCTATCCCAATGTCGCGCTGACCGATGCACAGTTCGGCTACATCTACGGCAACGTCGAGATCAAGAACGGCGATGAGATTGTCGTGTCGAAGGGGGAAACCTGGTTCGACGGTACGATCAATGTCCCAACCCCTGACTATTACCCTGACAGCATCGAGCCTGCGGCGATTTACATCGCTCCAGCGGATGGCGCGCTGACGATTGCGAACGATGGCCTGCTGTTCCTGCTCGATGATCGGTACGACTTCGTCACCGGGAAGGATTATTCCGGGCCGTCGAAGGTCAATGTCGACACCTTCACGATCGAAGGCAAGGGCGTGCTGGCCATGCACCTGCCGACAGTGGGGGCAAGCGCGGTTACCGCAGGCGATCACCCGCAGGTCTTTGCCAACACTGTCAACCTTGATCCGGATGGCAAGGGCAACGAGGCGATCCTCGAAGTGCGTCAGGCGTCGGCCAATGGCCTCTACGATGACCATTACCGTTACGAAGACGTGGTTGTCGCGCTGAGCGGCGCCGAAGGTCTGACCGGCAAGTTCGCGCAGGTCCGCACACAATCCGTGCTGCTGTCGGCCAAGGACGACTATTCGGATAACGATGGCACGATCGATCTTGACGTGACCCGCGTTGGGTTCGGCAATGTGGCTGGCCTGAATATCAACCAAACCGCAGTGGGCGATGGCATCGAAGGGACGTATGCCCCAACGCTGACCGGGCCTTATGCCGGAATGCTGTCTTCGCTGTTCACCATTGCGAACGAGGGTGAATATGCTCTGGCGCTCGATCAGCTTTCCGCTGATCTCTATGCTGGTTACCTGCGTTCCGCGACCATGGCCGGTGCCCGCTTCAACGGCCTGATCTATGACATGGCCGAATGCGGCAAGGGTTCGATCACCAACGAACTGTGCCGCAGCGAAAACGGCGGTCCGCGCATCTGGCTCACGGGCAACTATGGCCGTGTGGATACCGATGGCGATGCAGAAGCCAGCGGCTTCAAGGCTGATCAGTACTACATTGCAGCTGGTGTGGACTTTGCGGTGAGCCCGAACTTCGTGCTCGGCGTGGCTGGTGCCTATCTCGAAAACAACCTGGAATTCGACCTGTACAACGGAAAGATCGATTCCAACGGATGGCAGGCAGGCATTTATGCGAACCATGACACCGGCAAGTACTACCTGAAGGGTGCGATCAGCTACTCCGACCTGGATGGCGATTCGAGCCGTATGGTCGGCTTCGGGCAAACCCCGGGCTTCAATAATGGCCGTCCGTTTGGCGGGACGATTACGGGTGATCCGGATGTGAATGTCTGGGCAGCTGGTGCAGAAGCTGGTGTTCGTTTCCCGCTGGGCGAAAACGCAACCATCACGCCGTACGCTTCGCTTGACTACGCTCACGCCAAGCTGAAGCGCTTCACAGAACAGGGTCTGCCGGGTGCCAACCTGACAGTCCGTGGCAGCGATGAGTTCTTCGCCAGCGAACTGGGTGTGGAACTGGCCGCACAGTGGGGCAACGTTGCGCCTTACATCCGCGGTGGTTGGCAGCATAACTTCGGCGACAAGCGCGCCAAGTTCACGGGTGCCTTCGTGGACGCTCCGGCAGGCACGAGCTTCGATGTGATCTCGGAACGCTTCGCTCCTGACGCAGGTGTTGTGGAAGTGGGTCTGGCTGCACAGTTCAGCCCGAACTTCAACGCACACCTGGGTTATCAGGGTCGCTTCTCGAGCAACGTCGAAGAGCACACCGGTGGTCTGACGCTGAGCTACCTCTTCGGTGGCGCAGAACCGGCAGCCCCGCCGCCGCCGGCTCCCCCGGCTCCGCCGCCGCCGGCTCCGCCGCAGGTTGTTTGCAACAAGGGTCCGTACATCGTGTTCTTCGACTGGGATAAGTCGGACATCACGCCCGAAGCTGCAACCATCCTCGACAGCGCTGTAACGGCTTACGGCAACTGCGATGTGGTTCCGATCATGCTGGCCGGTTACACCGACCGTTCGGGTTCGGACCGCTACAACATGGGCCTGTCGGCTCGCCGCAACACCTCGGTGCGCGGTTATCTGACCTCGCGCGGTATCCCCGACGAGCGGATTTCCAGCCAGGCGTTCGGTGAAGCCAACCCGCGCGTTCCGACCGCCGACGGCGTTCGCGAACTGCAGAACCGCCGGGTGGAAATCACCTACGGTCCGGGTTCGGGTGAATAATGCAAAAGCCCTGGGGGATGGGGATTTCCTTGAACCCAGAGCAAGAAGTTAGAGCCTGAGATGGAATAGCTCCCTCAAAATGCGAAGCTATCTCAGGAAGGCGGTGTTGGTCCTGGTTCCAGCACCGCCTTTTCTCGGTTTATCACTTGGTATCAAAAGGATGATACCGCCCTTCCTGCGTCGTTTAGGTGCTGTCAGCCTTGTGCGAACCGCTCTCCACTGGACGCGTCACGCCTTGCCATATCGCGGGTGTTGGTGACATAGCTTTCAAGAACTTCGCTCGCGTGATCAACGGCACGCTGCGTTGTCTGCACCAGGCACTGCGATGAAGGTTACGGTTTCTTTGGGCAGTAACAAGCTGCCTTTGACGGCAACACCCCGTAAACTCCGGATACGTCCTTGCTGATCCAGTATCGGAGACCTTCCATTAATTTTCACCTTGGTCGTATCGAGGGGAACGCCGGACATTACCCATGCTTGCGCTTGAGATGGGAAAGCCAGCCTTTGCGACGTGGCGCCGATGTTCAGCGCGACAAGCCCCACGCCACCGTGGGCACCTGGCAAACACTGGGCGTAAAGACGCAGGTCGGGTGAGGGCGAACGGGGTGATGCCAGCACCCCTTGCCCCATCGTTCGTTTCCACAGCACTGCCGCCCAATAGCTCGGCCGGGGGTCCATTGTGTCCCGGTCGATCAGTGCATAGTCTGAGGTGGCAAACGTGTTGTGCATCACCACCTGCACACCCTTTTGCGCGAGAATGCCCAACTGATTTACGTATCGAAACGTGTCGAGGAAGGTTGCGGCCCAAGGGGATCCACCGCAAGCAGCCTGACCTGTTTCCGTGTTCCATATGGGTTTGCCGGGTTCATATTTGTCGCGAAGCCCGTTGTAATATTTGAGATCTGCAAGCGTCGCATCCAGCCATGCCGGCTTGAGTGCATCGTCCTTGATTGCCTCGCCAATCTTCAACATCCTGCAACGTTCAGAAACCTGACCATAAAAATGGTAGGATACGGCATCGACGCTGTTTGGAGTTCGAAGCATCAGGCTTTCGGTGCTGATGTGGCCGCCGCCAAAGGCGTTGACAGGAATGCCGCCGCCAAGGCCGTCACCGCCAACACCGCCGGGCCCGAGAATTTTCATAGTCGGGATATTTTGTCGCGCCCAATTTCTGAATTGGCGAAAATCAACAGCGTAATTGTCTGCATTGTAGCCCTTGGGCATGCCGAGGGTCGCGCTTGGCACGTTCGGTTCGTTGAAAAACTCAGCCGCGGCAATGGTTCCGCCTTCCTTGCGGGTAAGATCAAGCATGCGTTGCGCTTGTTCGCTCCGCCACCTGCCGTCGTGGTCACGGGCCCCGCCGCTTGCTGCAAAGCTGGTAACAATTGGTGCATCTACCGCCTTGGAAAAGGCAATGACATCACGCCATTGTTGCCGGGTAAGAACCTGTTTGTAACCCTCGGGTGGTTGAGTGAGATGCTCATGCTCGGCTTCAAGGTAGGTGTTGTTCGCCCAGGTGCCACTGACCCGCATATATGCAGGTCCAAGATGCTTCGCGAGCGACTGCAAGCGT